>JAFRKG010000013.1 GCA_017431845.1 Methanosphaera sp.
ATATGTATTATATCATAAATTAAATAAAATAGATAAATATATTAATAATCAAAAAAATAAATTATATAAAGAATTTGAACAAACAAGACAAAATAATCAATTAAGAGAATTAAGAATTGAATGTATTAATGACAGAAATGTAGTATCAATATTTGAATCATTTTTAACAAGAACATTTCAATGTAAAACAAATGAACTTACTGAAGATATAATGATTGTGCAAGTTTATTTTTTTCAAGTTGCAGAAGATATTATAAAAAACGGTTTTATATATAATGGACAAAAATATGTATTATTTAGTGCAAGCGCAGGACAAATAAGAACAAAAAAATTTGTAGTAGTAAAAGAAGAAAAATTAAAACAATATGAAAAGACATTGATGTGCGGATTAAGTATTGAAGAAATTAATCGCCGTGGTGGAGTTAATGTAAATAAATTTTTAGCTTATTATGCTTTGGCTAATTCTGCAACAGAGGTTTGGGAAGATTTTAATATTGATAAAGCAATTGTAGTAGATGATTTTGAAACCTTTGTAAATGATGAAGTTGATTATATAGATGATACTGATTATTCTATTACACGACAATACATGGATGTTTTAGTTCCGCATATGGATGGTTGTGGTATTATGTTAGACGATATAACAACTATGGTTAGACTTCCATGGATAAAAGGATTATTAGTAAAATTTGATTTTAGGAAATTTATACAAGAACATTCTTTGAACTCCAATTGTAATTGTTGTGTTATTAAAGATATATATGGTAATACACATGATATTTTTAAAGAAAATATTAAATATATATTTACTAAATCACAATTTAAAATGTGGAAATATTATGATTCATGGGAACAATATAAAAGATGGTATAAAGAATATCATTGTACAGCAGGTCGTATAAATCAAGAAGAAGAATTTATACCAAATGCTCGTATTAATTATCAAATGTTACAGACATTAACTGATATTAAACCAAGAGAAATGCGTTCACTGGCTAAACGCACTGTTGAAGAAATAAAAAATGTTGGCGAAGATTATAGAACAACAATGCGTTTGCTTGGAGCGGTAGAAGAGAATATAAGTCCAAGTTATATTCAAAAAAGCTTAATGTTATATCCCGAGTTAATGCGAGATAAATATAGTAGAGATATTATTAAAGATGTAAAGCGTAGTTTAGTTAAATGGGGTAAGGCTGGTAAGTTAGCTATTGATGGTAAATATACTTTTCTCGCACCAGACCTTTATGCTTTTTGTGAATGGTTATTTTTAGGAGATAAAAATCCACAAGGATTATTATCAAAAGGTGAAATTAGCTGTAATTTATATAGAGATGGTGAAGAATTAGATTGTTTACGTTCACCACATTTATATAAAGAACATGCTATTCGTAGAAATGTACAAAATGATTTAACAGATAAATGGTTTGATACTAAATGTGTTTATACGAGTTGTCATGATTTGATAAGTAAAATTTTACAATTTGATGTTGATGGAGACAAAAGTCTTGTAGTCAGAGAAAAACAATTAATTCGTTTGGCTAAACGTAATATGCAAAACATTGTTCCATTATATTATAATATGCGAAAAGCTGAACCATCACAAATTAATGGTAATACTTTATTTCATGGTTTGGAATTAGCTTATACTGGTGGTAATATTGGTATAATTAGTAATAATATTTCTAAAGTTTGGAATAGTGGGAAAATCACAGATAGAGAAATTAATGTTGTTAAATGGTTAACATGTGAAAATAATTTTGTAATTGATTACGATAAAACACTGTATAAAATAAAAAGACCAAATGATATAGATAAAATAATTAAAAGTTATACAACAGATTTATTGCCGTACTATTTTAAATATGCTAAAGATAAGTCTGAGTATCAAATAACATCGTGGAAACCTACTGCTGTTAATTATTTAGAAAATATCATCCCTAATATAAGAATTAAATTTAATAAAAATATAGGTAAATTTGATTATCATGTTTTATTACATGATAAGAAATATTTGTATAAAGATATATATGAAGATATTGTTACAACATATGATTATTTAAATTCACATAAATATAAATTTTATAAAGTTATTGATGATAAAGATAATTTAAACACAAAGAAATATGATAGTTATATTTATCAGCAAATAAAAAAGAAATTGTTAGCATTACCTTTTTCTCAAGAAACTATTGTTGATACATTAATTTATTTTTTATATGTGCAACGAAAAAATAGTTCAAAAAAAACATTATGGGAATGTTTTGGAAAAGAAATTTATCAAAATATACAACGCAATTCTTCTACTCTTGGAAGTATATGTCCTATATGTGGAGCAAGGATTGAAGATGTAGATTATGTAGAAAAAAAATATTGTTCTGAAGAATGTGCGCATATTGCTCGTAAAGAATATAAAAGGATGTTCATGCGTAAGATATATGCTGAACAGAAATCTGGACAGTGTTAAAAATATCACAAACTTTGAAATCATGGTGTTTTATTGTTTTGTTAATATTAATACAAATATAACAGTTAGGGAAACAAGGATATAAAAGTATATAATGAATGAGAGGAAATAGTAATGCGAAAATTAACAAGAAGTGAATTAGAACGTTTAGTAGCATTACAGTCTAATAAATATAAAAAAGATGTTAGTATAATTTTAGAAGCTTATTATTCAGTTTTAAAAGAAGCTATTATGACTGGATATGAAGTTGGCATTCCTAATATCGGAACTTTTTCTAATACACAAGTTGATGCTAAACCTGCAAGACAAGGCATTAATCCATTTACTAAAGAAAAAATGATGCTACCTGCACAGCAAGCATTTAATAAACCTACTTTTAGATTTCGTCCTGCTATTAAAGCAGAAATGAAAGAAGAAACTTTGGGTAGGGTATTCTAATGGGTAAGACTTTAAAACATAAACAGTTTTTACAAATGTGGTACAATAGATGCAACTTCCAAAATAAATTTGTCGAAAGTCATATGGAAGAAATCTATAATGGTTTATTAGATACAATTAGAGAAGAAGTTAGATATAATGGTTCTGTAAGATTAAAAAATATTGGAAAGTTTTATTTATTAGAAACTGGAGGCTACGAAAGGCGAGGGCGAGATGGACTAATGTATTTCGTCCCTATTCATTATGCTCCTAAATTTACAGCTAGTCAAAATTTTAAAGATTATGTAAATGATGCTATTGTAAGTAAAGAGGGGCGTAGAAATAAAAAACGTGGAACTCTTACTGCACTTGAACAAGAATTAGAAGAACGTGATGCAGAAAAGAGCAAAACAGATATTAGGAGAATGTTAGAAAGAAAACGAGATACTGGCGAAAACATTAAAGAGATTGTCAAGGATACTCGTATGCAAATTAAAAGGAGAACATAGTTATGCCCAAGTCATATGAAGATGAACTTCAGCTTTTAATTGATAAGGTTGAAGGGGTTGATGATAGGAGTTGGGAAGAGATGGTGGATGAGCTTGATATATCCGTACATCCCGATTCTTTAAGAAAATCTTTTAATGGGGGACGGTATAGTGGATATGCAGTTGCGAAGCATTATCAAGAAAAATTTCAAAATGATTACTGTTCTCAAGAAGAATTAGATAGATTAGAAACTTTAAAAAAGGAAGTATATAAAGAAAAGATTAAATATCAAGATGCTCGTAGAGAATATCGAAAAGAATTGATGGCAGAAGCAAGATATGAAAATCTTGTAGATGTATTAAAATCTGCATTACAAAATCTTGATGAGTTGCCAATATATAAATATGGCGAACGTGTTGAAAAGAAAAATAATTCAAAGAGTGCTATTGTAATGTTATCAGATTGGCATGTTGGTAGTTTAATAGATACTCAATTTAATTGTTATTCTGTTGAGATTGCTCACGAACGTATGGAACAACTATTAAATAAATTAAAAAAATATATACTTAATTATAATATTACAGATTTGGCAATCGAGATAAATGGTGATATGTCGCATGGAATTATTAATGTAAGTAATAGAATACAATCTGAAGAAGATGCGGTTTCACAAATTGTTATTGTGTCAAATATGTTAGCGTATTTTATTAATGAATTAAAACCTTATGTACGTAGTATAAAAGTAATTACTACATTGGGTAATCATGGTAGACTTATTCCAAATAAAAAAGAATCTATTAATAAAGAAAATATGGAAATGTTAATTCCAGAATTTCTTAAATTAAAATTAGATAAAGATATAACTATTACAACATCTGGTGGTTTAGATTTTGTTAAATATACATTTAATAATAAAATTATTTGTTTGGCTCATGGACAACATGATAAGGTAAATCAAGTTATAGAAGATTTTAGTAAAATATATAAATGCGTTCCAGATGAAATACATTTAGGACATACACATGCGCATAAAGATATAAACGAATCAAATATATATGTAACTGTTAATGGTAGTCTTTGTGGCAGTGATGAATATGCTTTAAATCTTAGAGCAGTAACTAAGCCAAGCCAAACATTAATTATATACGATGAAGATAGATGTGTAATAGAAATAATTGTTGATTAAAATAGATAGTCTATATGGCTATCTTTTTTATTGCTTAGAATAAAAGGAGATGGTTATATGCCAAAAAAAGGTGCAACTATAAAACCTATAGAAAGTTTTTGTATAGGTTGTGGCAGAATGTATCCAATAGAAGATTTTTATAAATCTCCAAATCCTAGACATGCTAATGGCGTACAACCATATTGTAGAGAATGCAGTAATAAAATTGCACAAGATTATTTAAAAAAATATCGCAATATGGAAGCGGCTATATTTTATACTTGTGCAGATATGGGTGTGCCATTTGTAAGAAAGCTATATAATATGTATATGACCAATATCAAAGATTATAAAACTAAAAGTTATTGGGGTAATTATACAAGATGTTTTCAAGCTAATAAGACTAAGGCTGAAAAAGAAGCGTGGACTGGTTTTGATGGTACAGATGTAGACTTTAAAGATATAGCTTCTATTCAAAAGTCTGAGAAAGCTATTGAAGAAGAACAAGAAGAATTACGCTATAGATGGGGTGAAGATAAAGATACTACACAATTACAGTATCTTGAAAGTCGATGGGCTTCTTATGTTAAAAATAAAGAATTAGATGTTGCTCAAGAACAATTATATAGAAATTTATGTCTTGCTGAACTTGATATTTGGGAAGGTAATGATGTTGATAAAGCTATGAAACGTCAGATAGATATGATGAAGGCTTTGGGTATAGATAAGTTTGAAGTTGAGCGACAAAAGACTGATGTTGAAAAAATGATTGAATATGATATTTGGCTAATGGAAAATGAAGAACCTGCTGAATATTATAAAGATAAAAATATGTATAAAGATTTTAGAGGTATTCATGCTGGATGGATAAGGGAAATTAAGCGTCCACTTCTTAATCTTATAACTGGGTCTAAAGATTATAATATTGAGAAAGAAGACACAGAAGATTGGGTTGAGGATAATAAGGACATATTGAATGACGAATGACCGTAAAGACTTAAATAAAGTTATTCGTATGAAGCGTGAAACCGATAAATCTATTAAGCCTAAATTAACAGAAGAAGAGCGTAAAACCCAAATAAAAAAATGGACAACATTTTATAGACGTAATATTGATATATATGCCGAAGATAAATTAAGAATAAAATTAAGACCGTTTCAACGTATTATGCTTTATATGATGGGCATAAGTCAAGTTTGGTTTGGTATATGTAGCAGGGCAAGTTCTAAGAGTTTTATTGTAGCTCTTTATTGTATTTGTGTTTGTTTATTAAAACCATATACTGAAGCTGTTATCACGGCATCCACTCTTGAGCAGGGTCGTAAAATGGTTGAACATAAAATTAAAAATGAACTTATTAAAAAGTTATCACCTGTATTAAAATATATGTATGAAAATGGTATGATAACTATTAAATCTTCTAAAGATGAAGTTGAAGTTAATTTCTTTAATGGTAGTTCTATTAAAGTATTACCACCTGTTGATTCATCAAGAGGTTCAAGAGCTACATTACTTGTATATGAAGAATGTAGATTACTTAAAAAAGGTGATGTAGATAGTATTTTTGAGTGAGTAGGCTCTGCATACCAAGTGATTGGTATGTACTTCAAGTTAATTGCTGGTAAATCCTAAAGCTTGTATGCCTAAACAGTAATTGGAAACGATAAGCTGAATGGTTGTGAAAAACAGAAAAAAGATACAAGATGAATATAAGGTTAAATCCTAAGTGTTTAATAACAATGGAAGTTCAG
This sequence comes from Methanosphaera sp., assembly GCA_017431845.1. GTDB lineage: Archaea > Methanobacteriota > Methanobacteria > Methanobacteriales > Methanobacteriaceae > Methanosphaera. Next base: position 6,288 of record JAFRKG010000013.1, read on the forward strand.
CAGGGAAAGTCCTAAGTATTATTTATAATATATGGAAGACCTTCAACGACTATCCGATTGAGTCGGAGTACATTGCAAGCTAATGGCAATGGAAAAATTTGATTTCTTTTATTATATATTAGTGAATTAAAAAAATGATAGTAAGTAAAACAACATTATTAAAATGGAATAACGCTAATAAGAAACGATATGTGGATTTAGGATATCGTTTTACACAATATGGTGATGAATTTGAAGTTGATATAAATGATTTATCAAAATCTTGTACTGCAATAATAACAGTAAGATGTGATTTTTGTGGTAAAGAGTATACAAAAACATATAAAGAATGGCGTAGCAGACATGATAAAGATGATACAATAGATGCTTGTTCTTCTTATAAATGTCGAAGTTTAAAAACACAACAAACTAATATAAAAAAATATGGGTGCAATTGTGTTTTTAAAAATGAAGATATTAAACAAAAGATTAAAAAGTCTATGATGGATATATATGGTGTAGAATATACTATACAATGTCCTGTGAGTAAACAAAAATATCATAATACTATGCGCAAAAAATATGGTGTAGATTGGTATTCTCAAACTGATGAGTTTAGTAATAAGTATTGGCAAACAAGATTAGCCAATGGTCATTATCCAACATCTAAAGTTGAAAGAATAATGTGCGATATGTTAATATCTTTATATGGTAATAATGCACATCCATCATATATATACGATAGGATTTGTATGGATTGTATGATAGATGTCAATGGTTGCAAGATTGACATTGAATATGATGGTCAGTATTGGCATAAAAATAGAAAAAAGCAAGATGCTAATAGAGATGCGTTTGTATATCAAGAAGGATTTAAGATTATTCGTATAAAAGGAAATTATGAAGCACCAACCATAGAAGAATTACAAGAAGCTATTTATTATTTGTGTACTACAGATAATAAATATTGTGAAATTATAAAAGATATAGAATAAAAGAAAAACATATAGTCTGGTCTTATATGAAAATATAAGCAGTTCATAAGAGAACGGTATAAGCGTTGCGACCTTATACGAACATAACACCAATGCTTCATCCTCGTCAGCCTATATATCTTCAGAAAGAAGAATATTCAGAAGATAGTACATATTATGAAGAGGGTATATCTATATATATAACGTCCGCACGTTATAAGGCTGAGTGGTATTACAGATTGTTTAAAAGAGTTGTAGAAGAATCTTTTTTGAACAAAAATGTTCCATATAATTTCTTTGCGGCTGATATATATACAAGTCTTAAATATGGATTAAAAACCATGGGGGAGTGGCAAAAAATCCAGAAGACTACATCTGAAGCAGATATTCGAATGGAATATCTTAATGAAGCTTTAGGTGAAGCAGAAAATGCATATTTTCCATTAGAGTTATTACGTAAATGTCAAAAGATGCATAAAGCTTTTAGACCACCTACAGAAACAGAATTTATTAATGGTATTAAGATGCAAAATAGAGATAAAAAATCTAATGAAATTAGACTTATTGTAATTGACTTTGCGTTTTCTAATACTGTAAATAAATATGAGCCAAACGATAATACTGTTATAGAATGTCAAAGTGGTTTCTATGATAAAGGTGAAATGATTCGTAATTTAGATTATCTTGAAACTTTAAGTGGTGGAGAATCTGAATTAACACAACGTAGAATAAGAGAGTTATTTTATGATTATCAAGCTGATTATATTGTTTTTGACTTACGTTCAGGTGGAGAAGATAGATATACCGCATTAACAAAACCATATATACATCCTACAAGGGATAATAATATATGGGATAGTAGTGGATTTACTGTCGTTACAGATAATAAACTTCATTTTTTAACGGAAGCCAAGATTAATGATTTAGTTTCAAGAACTGTTGACCCAAAAGCAAAACCTGTTATGGTTCCAGTTCAAGGTTCTTTGGAATTTAATGATAAAATGTGGAGAGCATTGCGGTTATCTATGGTTGATAATAAATTACGCTTACTAATAGATGATGTTTCTTTTGATACTGAATTAGTAAAACGCAAAGATTATATTAAGATGACAAGTACAGAACGTATGAGAGAAAAATTACCATTCACTCAAACGGAATTTTTAGTGCAAGAAGCTATCTCTCTGCGGCAAGAAGTGCGTGAAGGTAAAATAAAGTTAAAAGAACCACGTTCGTTTACCAAAGACCGTATTGTTGCTTTGGCATATGGAAATATGTTTTTTAATATATTAGAAAATAAATTATCGAAACAAGACCAAGTAGAAGAATTTGATGAAGATGCTTGGAAGAATATAATGTTAGTTTAAAGAAAGGGGGTATAATAAGGTTGGCAAATGATTTTCATGAGATGCTTTCTGCTGAACAAGCAGAATGGTTAAAAGAAGTTGCGGTTGCGTTTAGTGATACATTGTTAAATGTAAATAATATGTTTACCCCTTCTCTGTTAAATCAAAATTTAATTAATCTTAATAATAACCCTAAAACTCCGACTTATGATGCTTTAGTAAAAGCATTAGGAAATGCAAAAAATAATGCTAAAGAACTTAGGAATTATCAAGAGTGGATGGAGTTGGCAGAGATAACATTCAAAAGATTGCTTGAATATTATGCCAATATATTATCTTTTGATTTATCTTATACATGTGTTAATGTTAAAAATAAAAGTGAGTTTGGTACTCCTAAATATAAAAAAGATAAACAAAAGGTTGAAGAATTTTTAACTCATTTTAATTATAAGAAAGAGTTTTTAAAAGTTGTGCGTCAAATGATGCGTAGTGAAACAGCTTTTTATTGGTTACGAAATAATAATGACGTAAACGACCCACAATATACATTACAATTAATGCCGCAAGAATATTGTTTAATTACTGGTGCATGGGAAAAAGGATATTTATATGACTTTGATATGAATTATTTTTTACAACCAGGTGTAGACATAGATGGTTTTGACCCAGTGTTTAAAGAATTTATGGCCAGAATGTATAGTGGCAACGGAGTTTATTATAATTATAATCCAACTAATAAATTAGATAAGCGTACTGGTATGTTTGCTTATTGGACACAGACAAGTCCTATATATGAACATAATGGTTTGCCTAGTGGTGCATGGGTATTTAAGTTAGATGATTCTACATTTAATGATGTGCCATTTTTAGCATCGCTTATGCGTGATGTTATTATGAATATACCGACAAGAAAACTCCAATATGATAAAGATGCGTTGGGTGCATACGCATATCTTATTGGAGAAATAAAAATGCTTAAATCTAATGAATCAAACGCTACTGCTTTTGACCCTGTTAGACTTGGTACACTTTTACAAATTGTCAAAAATGCAATTGGTAAACATGTTGTGGTTGGAGCGATGCCATCAGAAGAAACTAAGTTTTATCAATATAAAGACGAGAATACTTCTATGGCTGAAAGTCAATATAAAACTACTTTAGCAACTGGTGCTGGGGCAAGTAGAATTTTATATTCTTCTGATAAAATGTCTCAAGAAGAAATTAGAAATGCTATACTTGCAGATTATAATGTAATGCGTAAAGTCTATACACAGTTTAATAATTTTTTAGATTTTTATGTAAATAGATTAACAAAGCATTATAAATTTAAATTTGCATTTGATGGTAGTGTTTATGGTTTCGAAAGAGAGTGGCGTAAAGAAGGAATTATGAAGCTTGCTCAAACTGGTATTGTATTAAATGATACCGCATTTGCAAGTGCTTTTGGATATGACCCAGTGATGTTTAGTCATATGTTATTGGAGAGCAGTGCTGATGATTCTTGGATGAAGAATTGTTCTTCATTACAGTCTATATTTACTACTCCTGGTGTGGCTGGTGGTATTAATGGTGGTTCTAATGAAAATAATCAAGGTGGTAATTCATCAAATTATAATCAAGAAGGAACAAATTATATACATACTGGAAGACCAGGCAGACCACGTAAAGCTGATAGTTCTACAAATAGTAGTGATTATGATACATCGGGGGCATAGGTGATAAAAATGTTATTAAGACAAAAACCTATGTGTAGTAAACTTTATATAGCAGTTAAGGATGCTGAAATAAATGATTATTTACAGATGGTTGGGTTTATTCCAAAATATTACGATAATTATATTTATTATTATAAGAAAAGTCATTTATTAGAACATCTTATTAACGCTTGTAATGAATTAAAAAAACAGAAAAGAGGTGAGCGGTTTTGGCAATTTATAAAATGTCAGATGGCGCACTGATGACCATTAATATGGAGAACTATTCTGAAGATGAATTTATTGTTGGTGCTGTAGATTTTCTTGGCACGAATGCTAATACTCATAAAATTGATATTTCAGAAGAAGTCTTTAAGCAATGTGCTTCCACCGTATTAGGTAAATTTTTAGTAGCTAAAGTTGCTTATGGAGATGCAAGTGGACATGCGGCAGACGAAGTTATAGTTGGTTATTTTCCACGAGAGCAAGAAGTAAGATACATAAGAAATCGTCAAGGATTTTTGCGTGGAGTTGCCGATGCGGTAATTTCAAAACAGTATGCTTCAGATTTTTGTAATATATTTACACAAGCAAATAATACAAGGTCTGTTAGTGTAGAAATGGGTGTAGAAGAAGAACCAAATGATAATGGGACTACTGCTAAACGTTTTAATATTATGGGTGTAACCGTATTAGGTATGTCTGTAAGACCGTCATCTCCTGGCTCTACTATTAATATAAAAAGATTCGAAGATACATCAGTGCAATCTGATTGTGAGAAATATTATAAATCTGTATGGCAAAAGCTTGCAGAACGTGAACAAATTATACAATTTGAAAATAAGTCTTATTCTATTAATACTACAGAATTAAAAGAAACTTCATGGGGCGATGTTGATAAAACGGAGCTTAGAAATAAAATTATGGAAGCTTCTAATCGTTCTGAACTTGTTGATAAGGTATATTTAAAAGTTGAAGATGGTTGGGAAGATGCACCATCTGAAAAATTAAAATATCCTGTCATGGAATTAATAGATAATACTTTTTATTATAATAGATTTGCATTGGCTAGTGCTTTGGCTTATGCAAAACAACATAATGAAACTGATGTGGTTTCTAAAGTTGAAAAGCTTTATAAGAAATTTAAATTGGCAGAAGAAGGTGAGGAAGAAAATATGTCTGTAAAATTTGAGATTGAAGGCAGAGAAGCATGGGGCGACATTATTGCCAAAGTGCAAGAGCATGAAGGTAAAGATGCTTATGTAGATTCTGTTGAGAAAGACCATATTATCTTCACTATTGATGATGTTCGTTATCGTGTCGATGCTGAAGTAGAAGTTGACGATGATGATAAACATGTTGAGGCTGATATTTATTGGGATACAAAAAAGGAAGATAAAGTACAAGCCGAAGCAGAAGACGATGATAAAGCAGAAGATGCGTCCAAAGAAGATGAAACTTCTAAGGAAGATGACGAAAAAGATGCCAAAGACATGGAAGATAATGTTGATGGCAGTGAAGATGATGCTAACAAAGAAGAGTGTTCAGATGAAGAAATGGGCGAAGATGAAGAAAAATGTCCAGAGTGTGACAAAGATACTAATGAGTGTGAATGCTCTGAAGAAGAAATGGCAAAGAAAGATGAGAAAATCAGCGAACTCGAAAATATTATAATGGAAAAAGACGCAGAGATTGCTGAACTTAAAAAGTATAAAGAAGATAAAGAAAACGCTGAAAGAGATTTTGCGGTGCAACAGACACTTGAAGAACTTAGAGAGTGTGTTGATAGTGAAACTCTTGAAAGCTTAAAAGAAGAAGGTCTTGCTTGCAAGCTTTCTGATATTGATGGATGGAAAAATAAAGCCAAGGCTCTTGCATTTGATAATGGTTCAAGAAAAGAAATGTCTGCAAGTATTTGGTCTATGGCTATTCCTAAACCTATTGCAAAAGAGTCCACAAGCAAGTGGGATTCAATATAATTAAATAATAATATAAAGGAGATAAAAGAAATGGCAAATGTACTTGTTCAAACTCGTGTAATGGCAGAGAATGTTGATGCCCTGAACAGAGTAGGTGTATATGCAACTGCCGATGTAGATAATGGTACTGCTCTTGTTTGTGGCGTACAGAGCACAGATGCTAAACAGAAGCATATATTTAGTGTAACTCCTGCTTCTGGCGTAGCAAAAAATTTATGGCTTGCTTATTCTCCAGAGGTTATTTCTACAATGGATGGTTCTCTTGAATTTAGAGGACTTGATGTAGACCCTAGAGATTTTACAAACGTTAAGGGTAGACCTTTTGATATGTTCAAGCCTGTTGCTGGCGTTGACCTGATTCAGGTTACTGCTGAATTTTTCGCTGATGGTTACGACCCAGATAGCGTTAGTGGTGCTACTTATGTAGAAATTCAAGCTGATGGTTCATTTAAGGCTGTGGCTTCTGCTACTGCTAATTTCGCTGGACTTCAGTTCAAGATTTTTGCAAAAGAGCCTATTATTATTGCTAATGGTGCAATCGGCGGAGAAGCTGTTGATGCTTGGATTCTTGAATGCACCAATAACTAATTTTTGGTGTTATTAAAAATATAATAAAGGAGATTAAGAAAATGGCAAAACTTCCTATGAATGTAGTGAACTTTGCGGCTCAGACAGATGCAGATAGCAAACTGGTATATGAATTATTCCAAGATTATTTCTGCCACTATATGGATGAGACACAAAAGAGAAATATTGGTGCATATGATGCTTCTCGTACACTCGCTGAGAAGGAAAGTAAGATGCACACTCAGCTTCTGTCTGAAGTTCAGAAGCTTACAGGTGTAGAGATAAATGCCGACAATGCTAGAAGAATGGCAAAGAACCCTATGGTAACATGGGCTACATTTGCTGTTGTTGAAGCAATGATTGATGCGGTTCTTCCTCTTACACTTATTAACTCTATTGGTACTTATACCGAAATGAGAAATATTGGATTTGGTGATTCTGCTTCATTTGAGATTGCTCCAAGAAGTCTGATGACTGTATCACAGGGTAATTACGCCCTCTATATTAGGTAACTAGTATAGACTTCATGTTAAATGCTTTTAATCCCTAAAGCCTATATACCTAAACAGTAATTGGAAACGATAAGCTGTATGGTTGTGAAAACAGAAAAAAGTTATAGGATAATCATAAGGTTAAATCCTAAGTGATTGTAAATGGGTGTTTAGCAGGGAAAGTCCTAAGTACGTAAGTATATGGAAGACCCCCAACGACTATCCCCTTGTGGGGGAGTAGGACACAAGCTAATGGTGTTCGAAAAATATGGCTCTTAAATATTTAATAAAAACTTGACAAAATAAAATAAATATAGTATAATACATTTGGGAGAATATATTATGCTTAAAGAAAATCAAAAAATTAAAATAAAATGGAATAATCATAGTAAACAACATTATATTGATTTAGGATATAGATATACTAAATGTCGTGATAAATTTATTGTAAATGCCGAAGATTTGTCACATGGTAGTAAAGCTAAAGTTATAGTTGTTTGTGATTATTGTGGAAAAGAAATAGAAGTTGCATATAAAGATTATCTTCGTAGACATGATGATAAGTTAGGTGATTGTTGTTTTGATTGCTGTCAAATTAAAAGAGAAGCGTCAAATTTGAAAAATTTTGGCGTTCGTAATTTAGCACAATCTAAAGAAATTATGGATAAAATTCAATCAACTAATTTACAAAAATATGGAAATATTTGCTCTGCTCAAGGAGAAGAAGTTAAAGAAAAAATAAAACAGACTAATCGTAATAAATATGGATATGATTGGTCTGCACAATCTCCAAAAGTTATTGCAAAAATTAGACAATCTTTATATCAAAATGGTTCTACGCCTACATCTAAAATGGAATTATATATATGTCAGATGTTAGTTGATATATATGGAAAAGAAAATTGTTATCCTAGTTATCCATTTAATCAGATAACGATGGATTGTTTGCTCACCATCAATGATTGCAAGATTGATGTTGAATATGATGGTTGGTATTGGCATAAAAACAAACAAGAAGCTGATAGACGTAGGAATTATTATCTTTTTAAAAATGGTTATAAAGTTTTACGTATTAAAAGCAACCATCAATTACCAACCGAAGAACAACTACAAAATGCTATTGATTATTTAGTCAAGGATAATCATAGTTATGCAGAAATATTATTAGATATTTAAGATGAAGATATAGTCTCGTCTTATATGAAAGTATAAGAAGTTCATAAAAGAACTGCATAGATGTTGCGAATCTATGTGAAGATATCGTGCAAATGCTCAACGTACAAGTTTTGTACAGAAGCAATTTAAGACAACTAAGACTCTTGTTCCTGTTAACCATGTTATCACAACACAGGTTTCAATGTACAAGGTTCTTGCAGGTCTTGAATCACTTGCTGAATTTGTAAGAAAAGCTGTTGTTTCTATTGAAACAGAAATGACTAAGGATGCTTACAATGCAATGAGAGCAGGATTGACTGCGGTTACTATGCCTGCTAATCTTAAGGTTACTGGTTATAGTCAAGCTGACCTTCTGAAGATTTGTGAGAGAGTTACTGCATACAATGGTGGAGCAAAGGCTATCATCATTGGTACTGCAAGTGCTATTGCTAACATTTTACCAAACGGCGCAAGCGGGTGGAGAATACTTACAGAGGGAGACAACATGGGTATCCATCTGATTAAGAACTTTTTTGATTACGACATCATGGTTCTTCCGCAGGTGGCTACTGGTGATTATGCTACATTTGATATGGCTCTGAATGATAATGAAGTCTATATCATTTCACCGTCTAGTGATAAATTGGTTAAGGGTGTACTTGAAGGTAGTGACCTTACAAATTCCAATGACTATTACGATAATGCAAATCTGACAAGCGATGCTACAATCAATAAGAGATGGATATTTGAATTCCTTTCAAATGCTGTAGCTGGTTGTGTACAGTTCTCGTAATTTATATAGAATATTCTTGGGGCAATCTTTTAGGTTGCCCCATTGTTATAATGGAATGAAAGGATAATAAATATGGCAAATACTAAAAAGACAGCATCTGATAATGCTACAGAAAAAAAGAATACTACAACAATTAAAAAATTAGAAGCACAGTTAGAAGAACAGCGTAAGCAAATTGAAATGCTAATGAATGCATTACAAAATAATGTTGCTGTAAATAATAATAGTAATATTAATGATGATATAAGTGCTGATGAAGAAATTCTTGTTATTAGTTTAACACCTAATAAATTAAATCTTGTTGGGGATGGTGGAACAGTTTTATTTTCATTTGATGAAATGTATGAAGAGCAATTTATAGATTATGCATCTTTGAAAGAAATTGTAAGACTTAACAGAGATATGGCAAGAAATGGTAGATTTTATATCTTAGATGAACGTGTTGTTAACAAATTAAGGTTGAAGAATAATTATAAAAGTGTTTTAAATCCAGAACAGTTAAAAAAGATATTATCTGTTGATGTTAATAAGGCGATTGAACTTTATAAGATGGCTAATGATGTGCAACAAAGAACTATTATTGAATTAGTCAAACAATCAAAGTTTAAAGGAGATACTATAGATTATAATCTGCTTGGAGAACTTAGTAATCTTAGTGGCATTAATTTGATTGAAATTGAAGATGCTACACAAATAGATGTTACAAAATAAAATAAAGGGGGTATGTTATGGCAACCTCACTTGACTCCGTTATTGATATGGCATTAATTATAATTAGAGATTATAAATTAGATGCTTTATATGAATCAGATGCAGAATCTTTTCAGACAGTATTAGAGGGATATATGTTAAAAGGTTTACCAAAATTTGAAGTAAGCTGTATGAAAACATTAAATTATAATACTGATACAAAAGAATTTGATGAAGATTTAACTAGTGTAGAAATTGATATTATTAGTGATTGGACTGTAATTATGTGGTATACAGACCAAATTAATGATGTCTTAGAATTTAAAGAACCGTTAAGAGATGTAGATTTTAATCGTTTGGCAACGGGGCAAAATCTTAAACCAAGACAAGCCTATCTTGAAGAGTTAAGGCGTAAGGCAAAACAGGATGCTACTAATTATCAATTTCAATATTTAACTAATTTGCCATACTTTAACGGTAATTAAATAAGGAGTAAAAGGATGGCAAACAATAAACAAAAAATTGCAAATAAGGTTTTTAAGGTTTTGCCGATGTATGAAGAAGGTTATGATTGTTATTATAAATACTTAACCAGAATTATTATAGAATTACAAGGGGAAGACCCAACAGAACCTTTAACAAATGCTATAATTGCACTCAAAGGATTAAAGGCTGTAGGTAAAGATGTCGAACACGATGAGGTTCGCCGTATTATAATGAGACACACAAGTAAATTAAGCGATAAAGAAATAAGTGAATAATACAGGAGGTGGCGTATGCTATATTATACAGCAAAACAAAGAATATTGCCATCTTCTCCGAATAATTATTATCGTGAACAAATGCAGGCGTTAATTAATTCTCAATGGGATAATACTACTATGTTACAAACTATTGATGAAGAATATCCGTTTGCTAGTTTTGAATTCAGAGAAGTAGAAGTTCGTATGATTCATGCTTTGGATAAGTCTACAAGACAGAAACAAGGTGATGATTTTAGAGAACTTATCTTTCAAGATATTGATTACACGGTTAATTTAGGTGCTTATTATAAGTTTAGTAATGCTTATTGGCTTGCTATTAACTTAGATGAATTAAATAGAACCACGAAAAATGTTATTGTACGCAGATGTAATAATGTTTTAAAGTGGAAAGATTATGATGGAACTATTTATGAATATCCGTGTGTTTTAGAATATGATGCAACTGCGGCAAGTCCAAGAGTAGACAATAACATTATTACGCCGAACAATCGTGTAAGAGTTATTGTGCAAGCAAACAACGATACGCTTTCATTAGTTGTCAATAAACGTTTTCTTTTTGGTGGAAGACCATTTAAGATTATTGGTTACAATAATTATATGATTGACGAGATTAATGGAAAGCAGTCGATTCTATATATACAAACACAGTTAGATGAGATATCTCCATATGATGATTTTGTAAACAATATTGCGTATAATACTAATGTTGAAAATGAAATAGAACAACCATCTGAACCGTTAAATGGTATTATTGTTGAACCTACATTTGATTTTATTAGACAAAATTATACTATGAATTTTACTGCCAATTTATACATAGATAATATTAAACAATCAGATATAGTTGAAGCAATAACTTCTGGGGCACCAGAATGGGGCTATGAATTTAAGTCATTGGGTAATAATACGTTTAGTTTATTATGTAAAAAAATGACGCAAGTACCATTGCAAATTACTTTTACATGCGGAGATATTACAGATTCCATAATGGTTGATTTAAAGTCAATATTTTAATAGGTGAATATTATGGCTATGTATAATGATTTTTTATCTATGCCTTATATTCCTTATCGTATTATAGAATATTTGGCATATAATAATGAGAATTTATGGAAGATATTAAAATATAATACTTATGATTGTTTATCCCAAGAAGATTTAACATTTGAGGAAAAGATGAGTTTGATTTGGTCACATGAATCAAATCAAGAAGATTATCGTATATTTTTTACTGCGTTAGTAGAAAATATGATACCCACATCAGAAACAATGTTAAAGATATATAAAGATGTTACAATTCCTAGAAGTCGTGTTAATGCAATTGCTGGATATGAATTTGATATTTTATATGGTGGCAAAATATCTTTGATTGAATATAATGGCGTTCCTTGTAATAGGGGTGATGTGTGTGAGGCGGAGATATTATCAACATTAAATGGCATAGAAATTGGGGGTGTTGGTAGACTAGAGTTTAATACTCAGAAAATCAGTGCTTCAAGGTCTGCATTAAATATTGGTGATAATAAAAATTTTACTGGTACTAGTTTATTACTTGCGGTAGATATCAGTGATATTGGAGATGATGAATCTTGCATATAAGCGAAGATGAATTATTGCAGAAATATTTACCGTTTGATAAAAGTGTGCCGTATAAAGATTTATTAATTTCGCCAATACGATTAAAGGATATATATGATGTACAAGAAATTCTAAATATATTACAGATTGATAAGAATAATTTAGGACAAATAGAGTTTATATCTATGTCTAAATTACGTTTTATATTAGCTGTAATATCTAATGAAGTAAAATTTCAGCAAGAATTATATACGTTGTTATATAAATCTTTATCAATACCAGACGATGATATTATTAATGTATATGTTAATGATGATACGGAATATCTGATTATAGGCGGAAAAACATATGATTATGATATTATTGATGAAGACTCTGCTATAAAAATTACAGCAGAAGATTTTGATGAAATTGTACGAATTATATTATATCAAAATATTGTTGATTATAGTGATAAATATGTTGACCCAGATGTAAAAAAAGCATATGAAGAATATCAACGATTAAAAAATAAAAATGCTATAAAAGTACCTATTGAACATAAAATTAATTGTGTTCAATTAAAAACAGGAATGACAAGGGAAACAATCGGAAATTTAACAATAAGAAATTTTATTCAACTATTTGATATATTAGTTGATGAGAGTGATTATGCGGCGGCAAGAACCGCAGAGTTTAATGGTGTAAAATTTAAAACACCGATTGAACATTGGGCATATAAAACTCGTAAAGATAAATACGCCGAAGCATTTTGTGATGCTGATGCTTTTATAGATAAGGTACAAAGCGTATAAGTTAAATATATAAAGTAAAGGAGATAATTATTATGAAAGCTTTTTTAGCTAATGTAATGGATGCTTATGTGTATTCAGGCGACCAACTTCTGTTTACATCAAAGGCTCTGACTGATTCAAGTATCTCTATTGGAATTACAGCAGAAGAAGTTCGTGGTGGTAAGGGAAACAAGTTAATTGGTAGATATTTCCACGATTCAAGCTTCGGACTTGAACTCCAAGATGCTTTATTTGAATTAGGCTATATTGCGCATAATGTAGGTTCTCAAGTAGTTTCTGGCACAAATGGTGCTCTTACAGAAGAGCAGGTTGTTGCTAGTGGTGCTGGAGCACTTTCTGTAAGTGGTACTCCTTATGACTTCCTTTCACTTGGCACTATTGGTTGGGTTGCAGTCCCAGGTAGTGATGCATGGAGTACATTTACATTTAATGGACAAAGCGCAACTGGTGTTACTCTTGCAGATGGTTCATCTCTGATTGAGGGAGATACATATTGTGTTAAGTATATGGCAGAAGCCGCCTGTGACGAAGTAATAATTAGTGCTGATTTCGTACCTGATGAAGTAAGCGTTGTTCTTAAGGGCGACCTTTATAAAGCTTCAAGAGGTAATGATATTTCTACATCTTCAGTGATTGGACACATTGAAGTAGATGTGCCGAGATTCCAACTTGAAGGGTCTATGGATATAACTCTCTCCAGTTCAGGTGCGGCTCAGATTCCGTTCTCTGGACAAGCTCTTGCTACTTCTGATGCAAGTGCAGGATGTGAAGGTGGTGGATATTATGCTGTTATTAAGAAGTTTGAGACAAGTGCTAATTGGTACGACAGTCTTGTAGCATTTGCTCTTGAAGGTTCTGATAGTATTTCAGTTTCTACTGGTGCGACCAAGAAGCTTAATATTTATGGTATTTATGCTAATGGTTCTGCTAAGTTAATTAATAGTTCCAATCTTAAGTTTACAACTTCAGGAAGTATTGGTACTATTACAGATGGAGTATTAACTGCGGCTAATAGTGCTGGTACTGGTACTATTACTGTAGAATGCAGTGGCACAACTAATCCGAAACCATCAGTACAGCTTGTAATTAATGTGGCTGTAACGGCTTAATTAAATATAAAAGAAAGGGGAGAATTATGATTAATATTCTCCCCATTTTTTTATTGGAGAATGTATAATGAAAAGTATAAATTGTCCATATGGAGAAATAATGAAACAAGGTTCACGGTCATGGATTCAATGTAGTAAAACTAATATGTCATGTATGTTTCAAAGATATTGTACATATAAAAAATCTGTAGTTTTTTCTACGCAAGCAAGTGGATGTAAATTGAGAAATGATGAATAAAAACGGAAGAGTATGTTTTCAATGGAGTGTATATTTAATTGACCTTGGCGAAAGTGGTAATAATATACAAGAAGGATTAAGACCTTGTATATGTGTATCTAATGATATTAATAATACTTGGTCTAACAATGTACAGTTTATTCCATTGACTACACAACATAAAAATAACTTGCCCACACATTATGTTTTAAGAAGAAATAATTATCCTTTTTTAAAAGAAGATAGCACTGTGTTAGCGGAGCAATTAAATATATGTTCGATTGAAAATGTTGTTCGTTTTTTAGGGCGAGTTAATAAAGAAGATATTGAAAATATTAAAGAATGTATTAGATTACAATTTGATTTATAATTCTCTGAAAGGAGAGATGAAATATGGCAATTGCGAAATGTGGTGGACTTATTCTTGATGGGTCTACTTTAAAGATGGTAAATGGAATTGTTACTGTTTTGAGTGGTAGCCCGACATCTAGTGTTGTTGCAAATTGTGGCGGTATTTTATTTGATGCTACATATTTTAAAAAAATTGGTAATGTTATTACCGATAAGAATGCAACAAGTGTATCTGTAGTTATGGTCGCTGATTGTGGTGGATTAATGCTTGATGCGGCTCATTTTGATGTGGTAAATGGTGAACTTACATTTGATAAACTTGATAGTGATGCAGATATTACTAAATTTGTAGTTGCAAATGTTGAAGCTACAATTAGCGGTACAACTATTACTGTTGAAGTACCAAACGGTACAGATGTAACTAAATTAAAACCAACTATTACCATTAGTAAGGATGCTACTGTTTCACCAGTAAGTGGTGCTGAAACAGACTTTACCAACCCAGTTAGTTATGTTGTAACTGCTGAAGATGGTATAACAAAGAAAACTTATACTGTAACAATTACTGTTGCTGAAGCGTAATGAATATAATGTGGGTGGGATTATTCTCGCCCACATAAGGAATTAAAAGGAGATATATTATGTTGAATTTAACATATGATAAAAAAGTACATATTGAAAAGTGGAACATTGATGTTATTCCATATCTTACTATAGATGAAATGACTAATATTATTAATGACCTTTTAAATTGCAATAATGGTTTAGAGCGCGATTTAAGATTGATTGCTGATATTCTTGTAGCATGTACAGATTTATATAATGATAAAGAAGATGTGCATTATACATATGAGGATATTTTATATTCTGGATTATGGTATGACATTCTTGATGCTTGTCCAATTCTTAGAAGTAATATAGATACTATTTACAGAGAAGTTGGTGATACATTAAGTTTAAATAGGTCATTAATGTATCTTATTGATTCTGCTACACATATAGTTGAAAGTGTTGATGTTGAAAAACTTGATTTAAGTAAGCTTGATGTAAAGAGTATAAATCAAATTATTAAAAACATAGTTAAAAAGATTGGAGAATAATTATGGCTCCTGTTGCAAGTAATGATGCAGAACTTGCCGCTATATTAGCACCGCCTGTTATGCAGGGGTTGCAAATTGTAGGTGATATGTTTATTAGTCCTATGGCTGAGATAGAAATTTCAAGTCGTGTTGGTCGTGGTAGCCAATATGTTGCCAATCAAGGCGGTAGTTTATCAAGAGCGTGGACTACCAAGACAAGTATTGGTGGCGGTTTTAATTTAGGTATTATGGAATTTTATTTTGATAAAGGTAAAGTTTCACATGTAGCATCAACTGGTCAACATGTAACTCCGCAATGGATAAATGATGGACATGGTGGAGTTTATGAAAACTATGATTTTGAGACTGCTGATAATATTGCGGCAATTGTCGATTTAGGTGGCGGTGGATTTAAACTGGGTCCAGAGAACCCTACTTTTCAAGCAACTCACTTTTGGGATGCAATGTTGAGTAGATATCGTTCAAGTGAACGAAGATGGATAACTGCTGGATTAAGGTCTGCTGGATTACCTGTCATGTAAGGAAGGAATAAAATGATAAGAATGGGATTAGATGGCTCAACCAAATGTTCTGGTTGGTGCATATTTGATGATGATAAATTACTTTATCATGGAAAAATTATTGCTGATAAAAATTTAGAATGGAGAGAACGTGTTGTTTATATGATGAATCAAATCGCTGTATTAATTAAGGAATATAAAGTTGAAGAACTTTGCGTAGAACTTCCTGTTAAAACTATAGCGAATGTAAATACATTAGAACAATTGTTCTCATTACATGGAGCAATTTTAGGTGTGGCATCTGCATTACATATTAAATTTACGCCAGTTAATGTAAATACTTGGCGTAAAGAATTAGGTTTATTAACTGATATACCAAAAGATACTAAGGATAAAAGAAGTATTTTAAAAGAACGCAGTGTTAATTTGGCTAATGAACTTTATGATTTAAATTTAGTTTGGAAGTCTAAGGCTTCTAAAGATAATGATGATGATATATCTGATGCTATTTTAATTGCTCATACTGTTATACATAAATAATAATATAAGAAAGGTGAGGTTTGTATGGCAGGAAATTATAAAATTAAGATTGAGCCTATACTAAATACTGCTTCACTTAATAAGCAATTAAATCAAACCAAACAACTTAAGCTTTCTGGTGCTGGAAGGGCGGCAGGAGATTCTTATGGTAGTGGGTTTGCAAGAGCCTTAAAGGAAAGATTTAAATACTCTATAGCCAACGCATTGATTTATGGTACGCAAAATGCCATAAAAGATATGGTAGCTAATGTTAGAGAATTAGATGCGGCTCAAACTGAATTAAAGAAAGTAACTGATTTATCTGGTAAGTCTTTAAAAGATTTTACTAATCAGGCATATGAAGTTGGAAGTCGAGTTGCAAAGACGGGCAAAGTATGTGCCTAAATGTATAGTAATATGCATTGAAATACAACCCTAAACCCAGTAAATCCTAAAGCTATTATAACTACAACATAGTCATGAAATAAAGACAAGTGTGAATGTGGGAAACTATAAAAATATAATAGATGATATATGATAGAAATATCTAAGTGTTGCTTGACATATTATGTTTATTATGATATAATTATGTTGGGAAAATGGATGTTTGGGTGCAAAGCTTTGAATAGAAGTGTGTCAAGAGACTATCCCATAGGTGACGTTAATCACAATAGGAGTAGGGCTTAAGCAAGTGGGTGAAATTCCCTTAAATCGAAATGGGTTGCCCCTAACATGTAATGATGAGGGTGAAGAAATAGTCCGTACTCATTTGTAATGAATGAGAAATAATTTTGTTAATATAAAGGGAATAAAATGAATTATAATGAAGTATATCAAAGATTCAAAGAAAAAGGATTAATATTATTAGATAAACAGTATATCAGAAATGATGTTAGTATGAAATGTATGGATAAAGATGGATATTTATTTTCAATTAGTTTGAATAATTTAGATAAATTTAAATTAAATAAAATTGCTGATAATAGAAATCCGTATGTATTATATAATATTCAAAGATATATTGATTTAAACACCGATGGTGCAACTGTTTTAAATACGGAGTGGCACAGTGCGAAAAAGGATAAGGTAAAATTACAATGTAATAATTGTAAGAATATTTTTGAATTAACATGGGCATATATTCATCGTAGAAATATGGTAACATGTCCTTTTTGTGCTAAAAAGAATGGTTCTCTAAAAAGATTAAATATAATAGAAGTTAAACAAAGACTTAATAGTTATGGTTTAAAATTGTTAGATAATTGTTATATATCTAATAATTCAAAATTATTATGTGAAGATAATGATGGATACTTAGTATATATTAAAATAATGAATTTAGGTAAAAAACCTTATAGGTTTTCTACAAAATTTAATAAAGAAAATTATATATATAATGTTAATCATTATTTTGAGTTACATAATATTAATTGTAAGGCTTTATATTTGAATGGGGAAAAACAAGGTGAAGCAGATGTAATTATTTGTCAATGTGAATGTGGTAATGAATTTCATACCACATTAGATAGTATCAAACAGGGACAATATAGATGTCAATGTTGTTCAAAGCATATTTCTAAAGCAGAATATAAAATGATACAGTGGTTAAATGAACATCAAATTCAATATATTCATCAATATAAAACAGAACAATGTAAAATAAAACGTTGTTTACCATTTGATTTTTATATTCCTAATTTAAATTTAATTATAGAAATAGATGGAGAACAACATAAAAAACCAACTCCATTTGGTGGAGATTGGGATAATGCTTATATTGCATATAAACACACTGTTAAATCTGATGATATTAAAAATAAGTATTGCGAAGAAAATAATATTAAATTAATCCGATTGGAATCTAAATTGTTTCGTAATAATCAATATAAAGAAATTTTAACAAAATTATTTTATTAGAGTAGCGACCTAATAAAAGTATTATAGACAGAAATTGTACAAGCATCTACGGAATTCGCTAAAATGGGTAAGGATAATAAAACTGCCTTACAATTATCTGAACTTGCAAGTCGTTTTCAGAACATTGCTGATACCGAAATAGATGCGGCAACTGCGGCTAAATTTATAAATTCTCAATTAAAAGCATTCGGTGATACATCGAGTTTGAAAAAGTTTACTACTGATTTCGGCAAAGCTGAACATGTTATTGATGCAACCAATGAGGTTGCGAATAATTTTGCTGTTGGTACAAATGATTTACAGAACGCTTTAACTAAAGCAGGTTCTGCTATGTCTGTAGCAGGTAACTCATTTGAGCAAACTATAGGTATGGTTACAGCAGGTACCGAAATCATGGTTGGTCAACCTGCAAAAGTTGGTCGTGGTCTTAGAAGTATTGCAATTAATATTTCAAAACTTGCCCAAGAAAGTGCGACTTTTGAAGCCGCTAATGGTAAGGTAAATATTGAATTACAAAAATCTAATGGTGAAATGCGTTCTACGTATGATGTCATGAATGACCTTGGTAAAGTTTGGAACGATTTGAATGAAACAGAACAAACAGCTATTGCGACTACACTTGCAGGAAAAACTCAATTTGAAGTATTTGCCAATGTAATGAAGAACTGGGAGAGTGCTACTAATGCAACTAAAACAGCTATGGATGCTCAAGGTTCTTCTGTAAGAGAAAATGAAAAATATCTTGATTCTATAGAAGGAAAACTTCAAGCTTTCCAATCTGCTTGGGAACAACTTTCATATCACTTAGTTAACAGTGATATGATAAAAAGTGTAATAGATTTTGGTACACAAATTATTACTGTAATAGATAATGTTGTCCAAAAGATTGGTGCATTACCAACATTAATTGGATTAATTGGTACTGCTATTGGCGGTCTTAAACTGCTTAAGGTTGCTGAAGGATTTTTAGGAATTGGTAAGGCGGCTGAAGAAGCGGCTGAAGGTGTTGAAGCTATTGCTGACGCTTCGGCGGCAACTAGCGGTACAAAAGGATTGGGTGGTCTTAAAAATATTATTGGATTTTTAACTAATCCTATGGTGCTTGGTGGTTTGGCGGCTTTAGCGGCAACTATTGCGGCTATTGAATTTGATAAATATTTTAGTTTTGATAGTTCAATTAAAAGATTAGATGAATATAGTAGTAAACTTCAAACTGTTACAGATGAAATAGAAGCATTAAAGAAAAAGCGTGATTCTGATGAAGGATTAACTAATGCTGAAAAAACACATCTTGCAGTTCTTGAAGCAGAAGAACGTTCATTAGAAAGACAAATTGCATTAGAAAAACAAAGAGTTCAAAACGCTTTTAAAAAAGATGTATCAACTAATCAAGGTAAGAAATATCAAGAACGAACTGGCCCAACACAATTGCTTGACTATCAAGATTCAAGAAAAAAAGAGTTAGACCTTGATAAACAAATTGTTGATGTTGAAAATCGAATTGCCGATGCTAGAAAGAAGGCACAATATTATCGTATGACAGGAGATGACCAAGGTGTGTCTACTTGGGAAGCACAAGCTCAAGCATATGAAAAACAGCTTGAGAAACTTGGTCAAAAGTATACAGAGTTAGATGCTGATGCGGCAGAGGCGGCAAGTAATCTTGCGGCTTATTGGGAAGAAGTTTCTGCCAATGTTGACTATGATTCTTTAGGTAAGGTTGAAAAAGAAAAATTTGACGAAATACATAAAGCATTTTTAGAAAGTCAAATTGATGCGTCCAATCTTAAAGATAGCTATACTGATGTTGCCGATGTACTTAATAGTGCAATGGATTCGTTGGGACATGATAATCTGAATTTGTTTGATAATATAGATATATCATCTATTCAAACTGTTGAAGATGCGGTTAATGCTATCAAAGAACAAATTGAGGGTCTTGATGATGATGCTGAAATAACATTTAGTGTTAAAGGTGAAAATGGCGATATTGAAGAAATCACTAAAAAGGTTTCTGAAATTACTGATGAAGATATTGAAGCTATGGTTCATTTTAACGCTGAAGGTGTTGGTGAAGTTGAAGCAGAAGCTGATAATGTGGCTAGAACGAGAGATTCTGTTGTCCAAGTTGCACAAGAAGGAGCACAGTCTGTTTCTGGTGTAATTGATGATGCCGCTAAAGACAGAGATTCTAATATTGATGTTAGTCAATCTGGCGCTTCAACAGCTAAAAGTGAAATTGATAGTGCGGCTAAAAATAGAACTACCGTAATTAGTGTTATAGCAAGTGGTATTTCTGCTGTTAAAAATGCTTTAGCTGGTATCGGTCATGCCAGTGGTAAACGAAAAGGCGAAGAAGGTGGACTTGCTTGGCTTGGTGATGAAGGTTCAAGTAAAAGTCCTAAACCTGAGCTTGTAGTATCTGAAGATGGTACAGCTTATCTTGCAGGTACAACAGGTTGGGAATTACATAGTCTTAAAGATTCTGATACAGTTTACTCTTATTCTGACACTAAAAAACTTTTAGGTAATAGACAATCTTTTATTGGTGCTGTTGGTGAAATTCCACGTTATAAAAAAGGTAAAAAGAAAACCAAGAAGCAAAAGAAACGTGAACAATTTGATAAGAAATTAGATAAACTTAAACATAAACAAAAAGTTAACCATTGGACTGATGAGAAGTTCCAGTCTGAATATTCTAAACTTTATAAAAAATATAAAAAATGGTTAAGCAAAGACCAAAAGTGGGAGCGTTCAGAATCAAGAGAAGATTACGAAAATGAAAGAGATAAGGAAAAGTTTGAAAAGTTAGCAAATGATATTTTATCTTATGACGATTTAAAGAACTTTAAAACTAAGGTAAATGCTAATAAGAATTTATCTGCTGACGAAAAGGCTGAACTTATTCAAGATGCTGGTAATAAATATTATTCTAATGAATTTGATAGGCGATTAGGTAATCTTGGTGTTCGTGGTGCTGATAGTTCTGAAGGTGCTGGAGTAAGACTGGCTAATTATTTAGCCGATGTTAAAAAGAATAAATATTTAAGTGTTGCGGAGAAAGAAGAATATGCTCGTAAGGGTTATGAAGCTGTTGCTAAATATAATCTTAAAGAATATAAGAATGGTGTTAAAACTCGTGAAGAGACATTAAAGAGTATTAAAGATTATTATAATGAAGTTGGTAAATATGATGAGACATATTATGAAATGCTTGATGAGCTTCGTGAAGCTGATAAAGATAAAGAAATTGAACGACTTCAAAAATTGCAACAATATCATGACGATAGGCTTTCTTTAGCACAAAAATATATACAAAAAGAATTAAATGTTGTTCAGAAACAAATAGATGCAGAGCAAGAAGAAGCAGATACATTAGAAAGATTAAATGAGTTAGAACAAGAAGTAGCTAAAGCTAAGTCAAGTAAAGTTAGGATTTATCGTGAGGGTATTGGTTTTGTTTATGAACGTAATACTGAAGCGATAGAAAAAGCCGAAAAAGCTCTTAATGATTATCAAAGAAGTTTGAATAAGAGTCCATTAGAAGCTTATGCTGACCAATTACAAAGTATTCTTGATTTATTTGATGAATTAAAAGATGAGTCTGAAATCAAAGAGCTTGAACTTTCTACTAATGTTGGTAGTTTAGCACAATTACTTGGCGGGAACTTTGGTACAAATACTAATTTGTGGTCAAAGTGGATTTCTAATGAAATGGCTAATAGTGCAGGTTATGGAGATTTAGTAGACAAACTTGGAGATGTTGCGACATCACAAATTACATCGTGGTTAACTACGGCTGACCATACGCAGGTTAGTCAATCTCTGATTAATAGTTATCTCAATAAACATAAATTTGCTAGTGGTACATTAAGTGCAAGTGGTGGTTTAAGTTTACTTGGTGAGCATGGCGCAGAGCTTGCGTGGCTCAACAAGGGAGATAGTGTTTATTCTAATGCTATTTCTCGTAATCTTATGGAGTGGGGTAAATATAGTCCTGCTCAAGTAGCACGTTCAATGCATAAATCTGATTCTGCTCAAGTCTTTAATTTTGATAAGATTGTTTTACCTAATGTTCGTAATGCGGAAGAATTCTATAAAGAATTACAAAGTCTTCCAAATAAAATATTACAACAATCTACTAGAAGAGCATAAATATATATAATGATACACGAGGGATATCATATGTCTCTCGTGTATTTTATTGCGATAAAATGTGTAAATGGTTTGTATGGCTTTCTCAATAATTAACATAGAAAGGAATAGAAACCAATGGTAATAACTATTGATATTTTATTAAAAATATGTGTAGGGATATCATCTATAGGTCTTGCATTAGGATATTTGCTTAAGGCGATTAAGGCTCTAAAAAGTCCTGCTGATAATATGACTAAGAAGATTGAAAGACATGATGAACTTCTTGAAAATGATAAGGCAAGACTTGATAATTTTGAACATACTATAACTGATATGCGAGAATGTATGATACTGCTTCTCGAATCAGAAATGGCGATGTTGGAACATTTAGAAGATGGTAATCATACACATATGTTGAAAGAAAAAAAAGATAATATAGCGAAATATTTATATGAGCATGTAGGGGGTGCAAAATGAAACCTTTGGTTAGGAATGCTTATGAAGCTAAAATGCCATCTTATTATATAGAAGATGAGAATGAATTAACCAATATTCCACAAGATGCTCCTGCTGGAACTATTGCTGAATGTAATGCAAGTGGTGGTTTCAAAGTGTTTATGAAAAATCAAGCAGGCGAATGGAATGAATTATAATGGGGGTGTAAGTTTATGGACATTGTAACTTATGCTTTATTAAAAAAGAAGATAGATGATGTTGTTAGTGGATATGTAACAGATGAAGAAATGGCTGAAGCTATTAGTTTGGCTGTGCAAAATCTTGTAACAACTGAGCAAATGACTGTTGCTATTGATAATGCTGTTGGTGCTATTATAGCAGGGTTTAGTTATAAAGGAACTGTAGCAACTATAAGTGCATTACCGTCAAGTGGTAATACAAAAGGTGATTGTTATACTGTAGATGAAAATCTTGGTACATATGTATGGGATGGTAATAAATGGTTTGAATATAATGTTAATCTTGATTTGATTTTACAATCTGGCACAGAAGAAACTGCTAAATATCATTTAGGATTTTATATTGATTCTGATGGTGATGTAGCACAAATTGATAATTAATATTTTATAAAAAGAAAGAGGTGTTAAAGATATGGATAAAGGTACGAAAATTAGAACTGCTTTAAGAATTGCTGTGTCTTTAAATACTGCTATCTATGCTGTATCTGCGGCTGTAGGTGCTTTAGGTTTTTCTTGGCTTACTTTAGCTTGGGCTGTATTTACTGTAATAAGTGATTTTGCTGTATCTGCATTAACAACTTATTATAATCAAAATTATACAGAAGAGGCTTGTATTGGTACTGGCATAACAAGACAACTTAAAGCCGAGAAAAATTCTGATTATGCTGGAGAATATTTTTATTCTGAAGAACCAAGCAATGAATCAGAAGAAGTTGTAGATGATATATTCGAAGAAGAACAAGGAACAGAGGAAGAAGAAAATGAATAGTAAGATATATAGACAAGCTGATTCAAGATGGGGAAGCTTGCCATATCCTACTAAAAGATATTCTTTTGCAGGAAATGGGTGTGGCTGTTGTGCGTGTACTCATGTTATTATTGAATTAGAAAAATATAAAAATTATACACCTGCAAATGTAAGACCATATATGGTTGGTCAAGGATTTGCCACATATGGTAATGGTACTACTTGGGCAGGAATTACAAAAACTTTGCAACATTATGGATTTGATGTTATTAATCATGCCACAATGAATAGTCTTTGGGAAACTCTTGAAAAAAGAAAACACAAGCTTGGAGTCATCTTATTTAGAGGTGGTTCAAGAGGTGGTGTTACCTGGACTAGTGGTGGACATTATGTGGCTTTTACTGATTATAAAAAGGTTGGGAATAAACATTATTTGTATTGTAAAGATAGTGGTGGTAGACATCA
The DNA here is from genome assembly GCA_017431845.1 of Methanosphaera sp. Taxonomy (GTDB): domain Archaea; phylum Methanobacteriota; class Methanobacteria; order Methanobacteriales; family Methanobacteriaceae; genus Methanosphaera. The sequence continues at coordinate 30,847 of JAFRKG010000013.1, forward strand.
TGATGGTTGGTATTGTTATGAAACCACTATGAAAGGTTTAATTCCACAAGTATGGTCTGCTAATGCATCTGAAGATAAGTTTATTGGTGTTGATGTTGAGGCTAAACTTTATGATGGGAAATACCCTACAGAAACTATAAGTACCAAAACTGGTACAAAAATCAATATTAAGAGATGGCAAAATTTCTTAAATTGGTGGGGGAATTATAATCTTGATATAGATGGTGCTTTTGGTATTTGTACAAAGTCTGCTACATTAGATTTCCAAAGAATTTATAATTTATCTCAAGATGGTATTGCTGGCCCAAAGACTATTGCCAAGGCAAAATCTGTTGGTAAATCAGAGAAACATTAAGGGGTGATGTTATGAGTAAATATACAGGAAGTTTTCCTAATATAAAAACATCATATACTCGTGCTGATGTTATAGCCGATATGAATGCATGGGCAAGAAAAATTGCGTCCGATAATAGATATCATTATAATTTATGGAATCAAAGTAATGCACAATCTCATAAATGTCCGATTTGCAGTAAGCTTGATTATAATAAAGATAGTAAACATTTTGGATGGAATTGCATTGGTTTTGGTGCGGCTGTATGGCATCATGGTGGAGCGTTAGGAAATATTTGTAATTGTCATTGGATATCTGGCCCACATGGTACTGGTGAGTATTTACTTGAAGCTAAGACAGATGCAGATGCATTAAAACTTGCTAAAAAATATACAGGCATTAAAGATATTACAATAATTAGAAATAAGAATAATATTCCAAAAAGTCAATGGAAAGCTGGAGATATATGCTTGAAGTTTTCTGGTAATACGTTTGAGCATGTATTCTATTACCCAGGTGGTACTACTGTTATTGATAGTACAAGAATCTATAATGACCAAAGTAAGTGGACAAAAGATGTAATTGCCAATCAGATTAAAGAACGTTCATATAAAAGTTATACGGCTAAAGTTATCATTCGTTATAATGGTAATGGTACTAAATATCGTAATTATATTAAAATGGGCGATAGTGGTTCTGAAGTTAAGAAATTACAACAATTTCTTAATTGGGCTATGGATTCTAAATTAGTAGTCGATGGTGATTTTGGAGCAAAAACTGATACTGCTGTTAGAGCGTTTCAGACAAAGTGTAAGATTACCGTTGATGGTTTATTTGGAACTGGTTCTTTAACTGCCGCAAAAGCATTTGATAAAGTTACACCTACATCAAGCGCAACTAAAGCTGTTAAAACTAAATGGAAAGGTATAGATATTTCAGCATGGCAAGATAAAATTAGTATAACTAATTTTAAGAAGGCTAAAGCAAGTGGTATTGATTATGTAATTCTTAGATTAGGATATACTGGTAGTTCTTCAAAGAAGCCCACTATTGATAGTGTATTTGAGCATAATTATGCTAATGCTATTTCTGCTGGATTGTCAGTTGGTGTGTATTATTATTCTCTTGCTACAACTACAGCAAAAGCACAAACTGAAGCTGAATTTGTAATTAAATATCTTAAAGGCAAGAAGATTACATATCCTGTTTATATAGATATGGAAGATAATACATATCAAAGCAAATGTTCTAAATCAACATTAGCTTCTGTATGTAATGCATTTTGTAAATCTATTAAAAATGCTGGATATATTCCAGGTGTTTATGCAAGTTTATATTGGTTTAATAATAAGATTGGAAATATTACGGCTGAACATACTAAATGGGTTGCTCAGTATTATAAGAAATGTGAATATAAAGGCGCATATGATATGTGGCAATATAGTTCATCTGAAGCTGTAAGTGGTATTGCAAGTAAGACAGATGTAAGTTGGTGTTATAAAGATTTTAATGCTATACAAATAGATTATGTTGTACAACCAGACGAGAATAATGTGGTTGATGTAGATTATGTGGTAGTAAATACGAAATCTATCGAAGAACTTGCCAAAGAAGTTATTAATGGTAAATGGGGAACTGGTGATGATAGAAAAAAGAGATTAACTAAAGCTGGATATGATTATGATAAAGTTCAAGCAAAGGTTAATGAAATTCTTAAATCGCAAAATAATATAACAAAGAAAACATATAGTGGCACATTGCCTACATTAACACTAAAGAAAAGCAATGCCGAAGTAATTAATGATGCTGTCGCTTTTGGTATATGGATTGCAGGAGATAATAGCTTCCATTATGGTTATACCAATAAATCTAAGACGATTAATGCTCATCATAATGGATGTTATTTCTGTAATACAAATACTGATAAAGGTGGACGTTCTAAGAAGGGTATTGTAGATTATAAGAAAACATATTGTTGCAATCCATTTGTACATGCTTGTTGGGCGCATGGTGGTTGTGTTCCTAAAGCTTTAGAGATTTGCCAGAAGGGTAGTTCTTGGGATTTTAATAAAGGTCATGGATATGATAAATCTTCATTGTTTACTAATCTTGGACATCCTGCTAAATCTAAATTAAAGAAGGGCGATGTGCTTTGTCGTGATACACATGTTGCGCTTTATATTGGCAATGGTAAAATTGTTGAAGCAGGTAGTGGAGATGATAATAAAAAGGGTTCAACTAAATGGAATAATTCTATTAGAGTCAGAACATTAACTGATGATAATTATAAGAAGTTCCCAAGGGTTCATAGGTTTAACTCATCTGTAAAAACTACTGTTATATTAAGACATGGTGAAGTAAGTGACAGAGTTAGACAATGGCAAGCTTTTCTTAATTGGTATTATGATGGACAACTTGGTAATTTAGATAGATATTTTGGTGATAATACATTAAAATGGACTAAGAAATTCCAAGAAGAAGTTATGGGTAAAGGGCAAGGCGATGGTCTTGTCGGAGAAAAAACTTTAGCGGCGGCTAAAACTGTTAAAAAATAAATAATATATTGGGGATATTAATTTATCCCCAATATCATTAGATAAGGAGTTAATAGAATGTCTACAAGAATTATTAATCTTGAACCGATTACCTCTCTGCAAGATGGTGATTATATAGTTGTAGATAATGCAACTAATGGTACTCATAGATATAGTGCTATTAATCTTGGTTCAAATGTAGTAGGTAATATTGCCGCAGTGTACAGTTCAAGTGCAAGATATTCTATAGGGCAGTATTGTTTATATAATAATACATTGTATAAATGTACAACAACAATATCTACCCCAGAAGCGTGGAATGCGGCACATTGGACACAAGTAACTGTCGGAGAAGTATTATATGATAAAGTAGATAAAGTTTCTGGCAAGGGACTGTCTACAAATGATTTTACTAATACATATAAAAATAAACTTGATGGTATTGCAAGTGGTGCGCAAGTAAATGTACAGTCAGATTGGAGTGAAAGTGATACTTCGTCTGACGCATATATTCAAAACAAACCAACAAATGCTACGACATCAGCGGCTGGATTTATGTCAGCAAGTGATAAACAAAAACTTGATGGTATCGCTACTGGTGCCGAAGTTAATGTTCAGTCTAATTGGAATGAGACTGATAGTTCTAAAGATGATTATATTCAAAATAAACCAACTGCTGATGCTACTCTTACTGTAAGTGGTGGATTTGCTGATGCAAAAACTGTTGGTGATATTTTTGAGAATATTAAATCTGGCGAAGAACAATATGCGGATTACCATCTTGGTTTTTATCTTGATGAAAATGGTGATTTAAATCAAGTTGATTAAAAATAAAAGGAGAAAATAAATGGGCAAAGTCGGTACAGAAGCGACCTTACTTCAGATTTATGATAAGGTCAATAACATTGAAGCCTATACAGACATCCTTGCTAATGGGTGGACAACTCATGACTGGCCAGGATTAAAGAGGCTTGTAGAAGATGGCGTTGCACAGCACGAGTATCCAGTAGGTTCTCGAATCACTGAAACTTGGGCTAAAGATGCAAACACAAATATTTCTGCTCCATGGGATGTAGTACATTATGATGAGGGTGGAAATATGTTTTTAAAATGGCATTATGCTATTCCTGACGGAATGCCATTTGATGCTCCAGAAGCTATTTGGTATGCTGATGCTGAAAACCTTTTAACTGCTGGTACATATAATATTGCTATTGGTTCTGCTTATGGCAATGGTTGGGTTGTTGGACAAGCAATTCAGTTTACACTTACTGAAGACCTTGTTGAAGGTGACCAGATATTTATTAATTGTGGTACAGACCAAAATGTAAATCCAACTAATAATAGAGCTTGGAATGTTTATGCACAAGGTTCTACTACGTCAAAACAAAGTGGTACAACTACTAATGGTACAGATGGTACAAATCTTGGTACTATTGGTAATGTAAGTGCTCAAAGAACCAATGGTTTACTTAATGCTATTTCAAGAGTTGTATATGGTTCTGGTAGGTGGTCAGAATCTGCTATAAGACAATATCTTAATAGTACGTCTGCGGCTGGTGCTTGGTGGATTCCAAAGAATGGTTGGGATAGACCTCCTGCACAAGCGGCAACAATGCGTGGATTCCTTGGTGGATGTAGTGAAGACTTCCTTAATATTATTGAAGAAGTTCCTGTAGTAACTGCACTTAATACTGTAGAGGGATTCACAAACACAACTGAAACAACATATGATAAGATATTCCTTCCATCACTGCAAGAAATGTATATTAATCCACAACTTGCAGGAGTTGAGGGAGAAGATTGGGATTACTATAAAGACCTTGCAGAAGAAGCAGGACTTACAGGTAAATTTGCGCAGGGTGGTACATATCCGATACTCATTACGTATCAAGCTGGAAGCACCACTTCCCCTGTCGTCGTTTGGTTACGCTCTGCTTATAGAGGTAATGCCTACAGTGCGTGGCTTGTCTACGGCACTGGCTACGTCTACTACAGCTACGGCTACGGCGTGTTTAATGCGTATAGGGGTTGCCCCGCCTGCAAAATTTTAGCATCCTAATCATCTAGGAAATCCAATCATCCCCACGGCACACCTGCCGTGGGGTCTTACAACAGAACAGATAAGTTATCGGAGAATTGGCAGAAAGGAGATAAGTGGTAATAAAGGATGTTACACGAAGGACAGTATAAGGAGAATGCATTTACTCCAGTTATTAATGCTATGGAACTTTGTGATTATGTATTTACAATTACAGATAA
>JAFRKG010000014.1 GCA_017431845.1 Methanosphaera sp.
CAAGCAAAGAAGAAAAAGTATCCTATCCCAGAAATAAAAACGCTAGAAAATACAAATACAAATTACACAAAAGAAGATCCAAATAAAAAAAAAATTAGAAAGAAATATTATATTCAAAAAATTCTTACCTTGACAGCATTGCTGGTAAATGTGATAAATCTAAATAGTATCAAATACAAACATTTTATTATAATTAATTTTTTTTTTTAAAAAAATTACAAATATTTATATTAAAAAATAAACAAAGTATTAATTAATAATTATTATATTATTTAATAATATAGTAATTATATTGATAATTTTATAACATTTTAAGGGAAGAATGGTAAACTTGTCAAAATATATTGTAGTAACTGGTGGAGTAGTAAGTTCCATAGGAAAAGGAATAACTTCAGCATCAATAGGTAGAATATTAAGGTCTTATGGAGTAAATGTAACCGCAATAAAAATAGACCCATACCTAAACTGGGACTCCGGAACATTAAACCCATACCAACACGGAGAAGTATACGTAACAGATGACGGAATGGAATGTGACCTAGACTTAGGACATTACGAAAGGTTTCTAGACACAGAACTATCCGGAAAAGCAAACATCACAACAGGAAAAGTATACTCATCCGTCATAGAAAAAGAAAGAAAAGGAGAATATTTAGGATCCTGTGTACAAATAATACCACACATCACAGAAGAAATCAAAATAATGATACGTGATGTAGCCAAAAAAACAAAAGCAGAAGTAGTAATGGTTGAAGTTGGAGGAACCGTAGGAGACATAGAAAGTCAACCATTCATTGAAGCTGTAAGACAACTAAAAAACGAAGAAGGACATGAAAACTGTATGTTTGTACATGTAACCTATGTACCTTACCTAAAAGCAGCTAAAGAATTTAAAACAAAACCAACACAACACAGTACAAAAGAACTAAGAGGATTAGGAATAAACCCTGACATGATAGTATGCAGATCAGAACTATTACTAGATGACAACTTAAAAGAAAAAATAGCACACTTCTGTGACGTACCAAAAAATGCAGTCATAAACACACCTGATGCACATTCAATCTACGAAGTACCATTAACAATGTACTCCGAAAACGTTGGAAACATAGTTCTAGACCGCTTAGGAATGGAAAAACCAAACAAAGCAGACTTATATGAATGGAGCCAAATTGTAGAAGACTTAAAAATAGAATCACCAAAAGTAAAAATAGGTGTTGTAGGTAAATACATTGAACTAGAAGACGCATACATAAGTATCAGAGAAGCTCTAAAACATGCAGGCGCTGCAAACAAAGTTAAAGTTGAAATTGATTGGATAAAAGCAGATAATGATTTCAACATAGATTCTCTATCAAAATATGATGGATTATTAATTCCTGGAGGATTTGGAGAAAGAGGAATATCCGGAAAAATAGAATCTGTTAAATACGCAATAAACAATAAAATCCCAATCTTTGGTATATGCTTAGGATTACATGCAATGTCAATAGCAATAGCTCAACTAAATGGACATCCTGAAGCAAATAGTACCGAGTTTGATGAAGATTGTTCCTGTCCTGTGATTGATATGATGGAAGAACAGAAGAAAATTAACAACATGGGTGGAACTATGAGATTAGGAGCATATCCATGTAAAGTTAAAGAAGGAACTATTGCATATGAAGCATATAAAGATTCACAGGTATCTGAAAGACATAGACATAGATACGAAGTTAATAATGAGTATCGTGATTTATTAACTGATTTTGGTGCAGTAATTTCAGGAACTTCCCCTGATGATTTCTTAGTTGAAATGATTGAACTTAAAGATCATCCATGGTTCTTAGGATGTCAATTCCATCCAGAATTTAAATCAAGACCTAATGCTCCTCATCCAATATTCAAATCTTTCATTAAAGCAGCTAAAGACAATAAACAAGGCAAGTTTTAATTCTTTTCTTCCCTATTTTTTTTAGAAAGACATTATGAATTTGTATATAATTAAAATATTTGGAATAATTTTAGTAACTATGTGTTGTTTAATCGCAACATATACTGATGTCAAATATCAAATAATACCTAATAAATTAACATTTACAACAATCATTCTTGGTATTAGTTTAGTAAGTATTTATTTTTCTTTAGTTGGACATTTTAATCTTTTTTATTACATTTCAATATGTGCAGTATTTGTATTCTCATACATCTTATGGAAACTTGGAGTATGGGCTGGTTGAGATGTTAAAGTATTTACTGCAATATCTACATTGCTCATACCAGATTTTATGAAAATAGTGCCTAGTTATGTCATAAATGGTATTTCTTTAC
>JAFRKG010000015.1 GCA_017431845.1 Methanosphaera sp.
AAAAAAATAAAAAAAGAAAATAAAATAATAAAACAATAAAAATAAGTACTAAAAAAGTGTTAAATAATTAATAGAATAAAAATTATAAACTATAATAAGATATCTAAAAAAGGAGTCCAAAAAAGATGGATTTAATAGGAAAAATCAAAAATAAAGAAATATTTGATTTACTTATCGAAGCAGATAAAATAACACGCAAAACTCATGGAAAAAAAGTGACATTAGAACGAGCAATATTCCTTTCATGGTGGTGTGAAAAAGGAGACTGTAAATTCTGTTACATGTCATCACAAAAAGATAGAATAAATAACCCAGACAAAGCAAAACGTCATGTGAAAGGAATATATGCTGAAGCTGAATTAACAAAAAGAATGGGTTGGAATATAGAATTTTTATCCGGAGGATATGGAATATACACCACTCAAGAAATAAAAGAAATATCCGAAACAATATATGACATTACAGACAATCCTGTTTGGTTAAATATAGGTATAACAGAGGAATTAGACCAATATGGTGATGAAATAATAGGAGTCACAGGTGCCGTAGAAACAGCTAACCCCAAATTTCATGATGAAATATGTCCAAGTAAATCCATACCCGATATCAAAAATATGCTAAAAACTGCCGGAGAATTAGGATATAAAAAAGCAATAACAATCATAATAGGATTAGGTGAAGAAATAGAACATATTAATGATTTATTTGATCTAATTGAAGAACTAGAAATAGATCGTATAATATTTTATTCATTAAATCCACATCCTGATACAGCATATCATTTAACACCACAACCTGCATCGTTATATTATGCAAGTATAGTTGCAAGTACAAGGATTAGATTCCCAAACATAGAAATAATTACAGGAACCTGGACAGACAACCTTGCAAATATGGGAGTACTGCTTAAAGCAGGAAGTAATGGATTAACAAAATTTCCTTTGTTTAAAATGTATGGAAACCGATTTGGAAAAAGAGTTGAAGAAGAAGTATATTGGGCAGATCGTGAATTAAAAGGAAGTTTTTCGGACATGAACTTATTAAAGAAAGGAAACAACCTTAGACCAGAACTAGAACCTTACATCCAGAGATATATTGATATGTGTTATGATAACTTAGATATTAAAAGAATTTAAATTAAAGAGAATAATTGAAGAAAAAAAATATAAAAATTTAAATTAATTGAAAATCAAAATATAAATATATAATATAATATTATCTTTCTATAAAAAAATAAAAAATCGGAATTGGAGGAATAATTATTACAGACATGATGTGTGGTCTTGAAATCCACGTTCAATTAGATACAAATTCAAAACTATTTTGTAGTTGTCCAACAAACTACCAATCAGCTCCTAACAACACAAACATATGCCATGTATGTTTAAACCAACCAGGAGCAAAACCATACCCCCCAAACCAAAGTGTATTAGACAAAGCAATAAAAGTAGCATTAATGTTAGGATGTGACATCTCTGACGAAATCATATACTTTATGAGAAAACACTACGATTATCCTGATTTATCCAGTGGATACCAGAGAACATCCGTACCTGTTGGAATAAATGGTGAATTAAATGGTGTTAGAATCCATGAAATACACGTGGAAGAAGATCCAGGACAATATAAACCAGACAGAGGAACAGTTGACTTTAATAGATCAGGAATTCCACTAATAGAAATCGTAACAGAACCAGACATGAAATCACCTGAAGAAGCCAGAAACTTCCTAAACGAATTAGTACGTGTATTAAACTACAGTGGATGTACTCGTGGAGAAGGAACTATGAGAGCTGACGTAAACATCTCCATTGAAGGAGGAAAAAGAGCTGAAGTTAAAAACGTTAACTCAATCCGTGGTGCATACAAAGTACTTAAATTCGAATTAATAAGACAAAAAAACATCTTACGTCGTGGTGGAGAAGTTCAACAAGAAACAAGAGCATTCCTCGAATCACAAATGATAACAGTACCTATGAGATCAAAAGAAGACGCTGATGATTACAGATACATCCCAGACCCAGATTTACCACCATTACAAATTGATCCAAACCATGTAGAAGAAATCAGAGAAGTAATGCCCGAACCAGCACACCTTAAAAGTGCAAGATTTGTAGAACAATACGGTATAGACGAAGCAGATGCAAAAGTATTAACATCAGAATTAGAACTAGCAGATGCATTCGAAGAAGTATGTAAAAAAGTAGATGCTAATGTAGCAGCAAGATTAATGAGAGATGAACTCAAACGTGTATTACATTACAACAAAATTGAATACTCTGAAAGTAAAATAACACCAGAGGATATCATCGAACTAATAGAACTAATAAACACGAAACAAGTAACACCTGAAGCAGCACACAAACTGATAGAACAAATGCCTGGAAACGATAAAACACCTACAGAAATAGGAAAAGAAATGGACATTATCGGAGTAGTAGAGGATGATGCTGTAATAAAAGCAGTAGAACAAGCAATAGAAGAAAATCCACAAGCAGTAACTGATTACAAAAATGGAAAAGAAAATGCAGTAAACTTCCTAGTAGGACAAGTAATGAGATTAACCCGTGGAAAAGCAAATGCCGGAGAAGCAAACAAAATAATAAAAGATAAATTAGATTCTTTATAATTTAATTTATCCCCCCACCATTAACAATGAAATGGAGAGATTTGATGAGTGATTACAAAAAAGTTAAAGATTACATGACAAGAAATGTAATTACAGTAGATCCAGATATGCCAATACCAGAAATTAAGAAAATCATAAAAAACACAGGACACGATGGATTCCCAGTAGAAAAAGATAACCAAATCGTAGGCATAATCACTGCATCCGACCTTCTTATCAGAGATTCAAAACCAACTGTTAGAGGAATGATGTCAGACGACATAGTAATAGCAAACGAAGAATTATCAATCAATGATGCAGCACGAGTAATGTTCAGGATGGGAATATCTAGATTACCTGTGACAAATGAAAAGAAAAAAGTATTAGGAATAATAACAAACACAGACATTCTTCGATCACACATAGAACGATCAACACCTGAAAAAGTAAGTCAGTATAGACAAACACTAGAACAATTATATGATGTTAAAACAGAACTAACTAAAGAAAAAATTAATGTATCATATTTAAAACCAACACAGGACAAAGTTTATGCAGATGAATTGCAGGGAAGAACTTATGAAATAGAAAAAGGATTAGCAGAGCCAATAATGTCCGTGAAAGTAGATGAACATAAATATCTTGTAATAGATGGACATCATAGATTAGTCGCATCAACACAAATGGGTAATGATGAAATATTAGCATATGTAATAACAATAGATAAACCTATAAAATTAGGAATAGAAAAGACTGCTGAAAAGAATGGAATTCATACAATTGAGGATATTGAGATAATTAATGATGCGCAACATCCATTAATCGCAATAACTGGTAGTTTAAGGGATAAAAATACGACAATTAAGAAGTGAATGATTATGAAAGATAATATTATAAGAGAAGTGTATGATACACTAATAGATAGAAAGAATAATCCAACCGATTCATATACATCACAACTAATGCAAGACTCAGAAAAAAAAGCCGAAGATAAAATACTTGAAAAGTTAGGTGAAGAAGCTACCGAAGTCATACTTGCAAGTAAAAATAATGAAGACTTGGTGCATGAATCAGCAGACTTAATATTTTTCACAATATTAAACTTAGCATACAAAGGAATACCCCTAGATGACTTATTTGAAGAACTTATACAAAGACACAAATAAAAAAAACTAAACTTACCCTAATCCCCAAACAACACTCTTTTTTAATAATAAACAAATTATTCTAATAATTAAACATAAATACTACTAAAAAAAATGATTTATTCCAGAACATTCTACTGTATCTGTCCAAATCCAAAAAAAAGGTATAATAAAAAAAAGTTAGTTATTCGTTTTTATATTTTTCTTCGTCAGCTACTCTTATCTGTTTTCTCATTATTTTTCCACTAATAGTTTTAGGTAATTCATCAACATACTCTATTGCTCTTGGATACTTGTAAGGTGCTGTTACATGTTTAACATGATTTTGTATATCTTTTGTTAATTCTTCCGATGGTGTGTATCCTTCTGATAAAACTATTGTTGCCTTTACTATTTGACCTCTTATTGGATGTGGTATTCCTGTTACTGCACAGTCAAGTACTGCACTATGAGACAGTAATGCACTTTCTACTTCATAAGGTCCTATTTTGTAACCTGAACTTTTAATTATATCATCAATTCTACCTTTATACCAGTAGTAACCATCCTCATCTTTCCATGCGGAATCCCCAGTATGGTAGTATCCACCATAGATTGTTTCATTAGTTTTTTCTTCATTATTATAGTATCCTTTAAAAAGTCCTAATGGATATCCATCAGATATATCAAATACTATCTCACCTTCTTCTCCAACATCACACTCTTGTCCTTCAGGGTTTAATAATTTAATATCAAATAGTGGTGCTGGTTTCCCCATTGATCCGAGTTTTATATCTAGCCAAGGGAAGTTTGCTATTGTTGCCACAGTTTCTGTTTGTCCAAAAGATTCTCTTATGCTTAATCCAGTTAATTCTTGGAATTTATAAAATACTTCATCATTTAATGGTTCACCAGCAGTTGTTACATGTTGTAATGATGAAAAGTCCAGTTGGTCTATGTTTTCTTTAATGAAGAATCTGTACATTGTTGGTGGACAACATAGTGTTGTTATTTTGTGGTCTAATGCTTTTGATAATACTTCATAAGGATGGAATCGGTCATAGTCATAGATGTATATTCCTGATCCCGATATCCATGGTCCATATATTTCTCCCCATAATGCTTTTCCCCATCCTGTATCTGCTATTGTATAGTGTAATCCACCTTCTACTACTTGATGCCAGTAGTGTGATGTTACTATGTGTGCTAGTGGGTAACCAAAACTGTGTTTTATCATTTTAGGCTGTCCTGTTGATCCTGATGAAAAGAACAATACTGATGTGTCTTCTACAGAGTCATCTTCATAGGTTGGTCTTGGGAAGTTTGATGATGCTTTTTTTACTTCTTCTCGTAGATCATACCATCCTTCTTTTGGTTGTGTTCCTACAAATATTTTATTGAGTGTTATTCCCAGTGTTTCTTCTACTTCAGCATAGTTTTCAGGAACACCATCCTCTCTAATTACTATTACTGTTTTTATTCCACCAGAAGTTATCCTATATTCTATATCTTCAGGTTTTAGCATGTGTGTTGCAGGTACGGCTATTGCTTTTATTTTATGTAGTGCAAGCATACAGTACCAGAAGTCGTATCTGCTTTTTAGTGTAAGCAGTACTCTGTCTCCTTTTGTTATTCCTAGTGATGTGAAAAAGTTTGCTGCTTTGTCACTTAATGTTTTTAAGTCTTTGAATGTGAATACTTTATCTTCATTGTCATCACACCAGGATAATGCTACTTTATCAGGACATTCTCTTGCATAGGTATCTACTATGTCATATGCAAAGTTAAAGTCTTCTGGTACGTTAATTTTAAAATTTTGGTTGAAATCTTCATATGATGTGAAGTCATCCCTGTTTATGTATTTGTTTAGTAATGAAACCATTTCTTCACCTACTCATTATTGTTTAGTACATCTAGGAATTTTACTGCTTTGTTTTCTAATGCTATCATTGAATGTTTATGTTGTGAGTCGAAGTATACTGAGTCTCCTTCATTTAAGTCTATGATATTGTCTTTGATGTATAATCTTAATTTTCCTTCGAGTACATATACAAATTCATATCCTTTATGATAGTTTGGTTCAGGTATGTAATTATCTTCTCTTGGCATTACTGTTACTATGAATGGTTCTATTGTTTTGTGTGTGAAGCTTGATGCCAAGTTTTCATAATCATATGCTTCTCTCCGGTTTATTCTTACTCCTTTGTCTTTTCGTGTTACTGCGAATACACTCATTCTTGTGTCTTCTCCTGTTAGTAAGAGACTTGTATCTACATTGAATATTTGTGATGCTTCATATAGTATACTTGCTGGTATGTCTACATTTCCTGTTTCATATGATTCGTATGTTTTTATTGGCAGATCTAGTTTTTCTGCCATTTCTTGTATGCTTATTTCACATACTTCTCGCATATCTTTTACTCTGCTGGCTATTTCCTTTTTTATGTCTGACATTTTTTTTATTCTCCTATTATTTGTTTTCTTATCTAATATATAATTTTGTTATGTGTTGATAATAAATTTTAAAAAGAGTGAACTATTTCTATGATGAGTTTTATTTTAAAAAAAAGTGTTAAAGGGATGAAAGATATTTAATCATTTTTTTCTAATCTAAATATTTTTCGATTAAAGTCATTCCCCAGTCTGCTAGTTCTGCTGCTTTTTCTGGAGTTTTTGCTTCTGAGAAACATCTGTATATTGGTTCTGTTCCTGATGGTCTTATAATTACCCATCCTTCATCTGTAATTACTTTTACTCCATCTGTTGTGTCTACTTCATATTCTGTTGTGTCATTTATTATACTTTCTGCAACGAATTGTTTTTTATCATCAGGACATTCTACTTTTCTTTTTTCAGAGTAATATGTTGGTAGTTCATTTATTAATTCAGATAATGGTTTTTTTGTTGTTGCTAATATTTCTAGTAACATTGCTGTTGCTAATCCGGAGTCTCTTCCATATACAAAGTCAGGGAATATTAGTCCACCATTTTCTTCTCCTCCAAATAGTCCGTCAACTTCTTGGAGTTTTCTTGCTACTACTAAATCACCCACTCTTGTTAGGATGATTTCACCATTATTTTCTAATGCTATGTCTCTGATAGCATTACTTGTAGCTACTGTTGTTACTATTTTTCCACCATTATTTTTTTCTAGCATTGATTTTTCTACTAGTGCGAATGATTTGTCTCCAAATACAAATTGTCCTTTTTCATCTATGCATATTGTTCTGTCAGCATCTCCATCATGTGCTATTCCTATGTCTGCTCCTGTTGCTTTAACTACTTTTATCAGGTCCTGTAAGTTGTCTTCTGTTGGTTCTGGATTTCTTCCAGGAAATGCGCCATCTGGTTGGCAGTTTAGTGTTGTGATTTCACATCCAAGTTTTCTTATAATAAATGGTGTGGTTCCACATGCTGCTCCTGATCCACAGTCAAGTACTACTTTTAGTTTTGCTTGTCTGATTTTATCTGCATCTACTCGTTTTATTACTTCTTCGCAGTATTCATCTATGATGTCTTGTTTGTATGCTTTTCCTATTTTATCCCATGTGACTCTTTCTTGTTTGTCGTTGAAGTATATGTCTTCAATTTCTTCTTCTAAATCATCAGGTGTTCCTATTCCATCAGAATCTAATAGTTTTAGCCCATTGTATTTTGGTGGATTGTGTGATGCAGTTATCATTATTCCACCGTCATAATATTTTCTTACTGCATATTGTACTGCTGGTGTTGGTAACATTCCCAAGTCCACTACATTACATCCTGCAGATAACAGTCCTGCGGTTACTGCATGTTTAATCATTTCTGAGGATGTTCTTGGGTCTGAACCTATAGCTATTGTTCCTTTTACTTTTGTTCCATATGCTGCTGCTATTTTTGATGCAAATTCTGGTGTGAGTACTGTGTTTGCTATTCTTCTTACTCCAAATGTTCCAAATAATTGTTTCATATCAATTCTCCCATGCCTTATTTAAGAATTATTTTTTTATAAAAAAAATGATAAATGTTGATGTTATCTTTTATTGTATTATTTTATGTTTTTAATGAGTTATACATTTTTGTTAAGTTATGCTTTGAATATAGTATATTGGTTCTTGTTGTTGGTTGTAACATACCCATTTTTGTCCGTTAAAGTTCCAGGTGTATTCTTGTTTTTCATGTGTTTCGGTCCAGATATTGTCTTTGTTTTCTGTCCATGTTATGTTGTAGTAGGTGGTGTTATTGTATATGTATTGTACTTTCCACATGTTTTGTTGTTTTTTCCATATGTATTCGTAGCCCGTGTTTGAGGTTATGTGATAAGTGTTTTCGTTAATTTTATTATATGTGTATGGGTGGATGGTGTCCCATTTTAGTATGTATTTTGTGTTGTTTTGTTTTGTTATTGTTGCAGTTATGTTGTTTGAATCTTTTATTTTCTGTTTTTCTAGTATTGCTATTAATGGTGGTTGTGTTTTGATGTGGGATGTGTTTTCTTCTTTTATAGTTGGGGCTGTGCTGTTTTCCATGTGTTCTGCAGTTAGTATTTTCATGTCGTATAGTCCTGTTGCTTCATCGAGTGTTCTTGGTTTTGTTAGGTATTTGATGGTTATATTATTGTTTTGTAGATTGTTTATTACATCTGTTGATATGTAGTCTGTTTCTTCCATCTGTATGTATTGTGATTCTGTGTTTCTTAAGATGTATACTGTGGTTATGTTGTTTTCTTGTAAGTATGGAATAATATTTCCTTTGTTTGATGAGTCTTCTATTAGTATTGCATTTTCTTTTATTACTGTTGGTATTATTGTAGGTATTTCTCCATAAAATCCATAAAATGCTGTGTTTGTATTTTTGAGATATCCTTCCTGTTTTAGTTTATTGTTTAAGTTATTACTTACATCTAATGATGTTTCTCCGCTTATTTCTTCTATTTGAATATTGTGATTTTTTAGTTCGTCTTTTATGTTTTGTGGTGTGTTTCCTATGATTGTTGCCTTTTTTATGTTGTGTTTTGTTATGTATTCTTTGTATTCTTTACTTAATGTGTTAGCTGATTGGTATGTGCTATTTGTTGCTGTTATGAATACTGGTGTTTTTGTGTATGCTCCTAATATTCCTGCTAATGGATCAGAGGAGGTTATTATTATTTCTTCTTTGTTTATGTTTTTGTTGTTTTCTGTTATTTTTGTTAGTATATCTGCTATATTATCTCCATTTATTTGTTTTATTGTGACTCTGAGTTTCATGAATCCAATTATTTGTTGTGGCGTTACTGGTCCTACTATTATTATTTTTGTTATGTTGTTTTTTTCTATGTATGATGGTAGCCATGTGTTTAATTGGTCGGGTAATGTTTTATCTGAGAGGATTAATGGTGCTTCTTCTATTCCCGCATATACTGCTATTCCTGTTTCTAATGCTCTCATTTCTCCTGTGCATACTGATATTATTAATGTTTGATTATCACATTCAATGGTATCAGTATATAATGTGCTTATAAAGAATAATGTTATCAGTATTCCAATTATAATTAGGCTCATTATTTTATGAGTTGTTTTCATAATAATTACCTGTATTCTTGTCTTATTTTGCATATTTTATAATTATCATTTTCTTTTACTATTTCTGCATAATATGGTACTGCTGTATCCTTCTTCAATAGAATATGACTAATATTGAGTTGGTGTATTTCATTCTTATTGGACCATCCTTTAATTATGTGGACGGGATCTGTAACATAATCGGGTATAGATTCTGTGAAACCTCCGTAAGCTACTGGAGTACCACTTGTTGAAACAATTATTGTATCCATGATTGCATCTTCAGATATTAACATTCCATTAGGAGTATTTTCTTCAAAATATTTCATGATTTCATAACGATTATGGGCTAGATTATTGTCTGCGAATCTTGAAGAAATGACTGTTGGCTTAAATAATGTTACAACAGGATTAACAATTAAATGAATATGTTCATCAATAATTGTGTTATTTACATCATGATTTCCCATTAAATCAGGAGTATAACTGTCTTCATATAATAATGCTGATGATACGGATAATAATATTACCAGTGCCACAAAAATGTTCTTGTATTGTATCTGAGTTATTTTATTATCATAAATATAGTTTAATCCAATACCTGCAATAATTATGAGAACATAGGATGCAACTTCTAATATTCTTATCGAAACTGTGTTAAATCCAAGATATTTTATCTGACTTAATAATATTAATGATAATGAACTTGATAATAGGAATATTGATAACTTTGTTTTCTTTTTAAACAACACATAATATCCAATTAATAGGAGTATTGTTGTGATAACTCCAAAGTATTTGAAGAAGAAATTGGTTATTATAGTATCTGTGCCTGAAATTGAATTAAATACTAAAGTATAATTTATTGCTATGTAAATCCACCAGGGTAAACCTAAACATAGTACTATCAGACAGTAACATAGTATTATTTTCAAATTAATATGCTTTTTCAACAATTGTATTAAAATGTATAATCCGATAACGCCACTTGTTAGTATAGCTGTTGCCATATGTAAATTCCATATTAAAGCAAGTGAAATTGCGGATATTATGATTTCTTTATAATTTTCTTTGATGATACCATTATAACAATAGACAATAGCTATTAAAAATAATCCTATTGCAATTGTTGCGGGTGTGCAAATAACGGATCTGTTAAATGTTATGAAACAGAACATTGCCAGAAATCCTGTTAAAAATGAAGTTCGGACATTTGTTATTTTATATGTTGTAAATGTAATTATGCCTATAAGGTAAGCTGAAAATAATGGTTGTGCACACCTGCATAACTCTATTGATGAAATATTTAAGGTTTTACTAATGCCTGCGAATACCAGATGGAATAATGGTGGATACATTATTAGTCTACCTTTGGGAGCAACGGTGAGATTATCCCAAAAAACAAGTCCATTATTAGCATACAAATTAATCATATGTATATGATAATAAACATCCCATGAAATAGGGAAGGAATATTTGTATAATAAGAGTAATGTTAAAATAAATGATAGGATTGCTGGTAATACTAATAATTTTTTATCTTCTTTTAAAAATAGATTCATTTAAAATTACAACCTTCATCTTATTTAATTTAAGATATTCCATTCATCATTGATAAATGTTATAATTATTAATTTAACAAATTGTTCTAAGATATTATAAATTCATTATAATTTGTAATGTCTTATATTGTAATTAATTTATTTAATGAAAAAAAGAGGTTAAAAATTAGAATAGTTTACAATAGAGTTATCCTATTTTAATATTTTTGGATTCTTCCAGTATTAATTCTAATTCCCCATTATATTGTGTAACCCTTCCTATAACGGTTATTTTCTGGTTTTTGATTAATTTAGTTTTTAGATTTGTTGATGGAAAAATTATTAAATTAATAGTTCCGGTTTGATCTTTTAATTTTATTATTTGAGTATTTGATTTTGTTTTGATGATTGATTCTATGTTTGCATCTAATTCGATTTGATTGTCTATTTTTGATTTGTTTATTTGTTTTATTGTTAGTTTTTCAGGGTTTACATATCCTGATAATAATATTATACCCATCAATCCTATAATTAATGTTATTAATGATATTTTAAATATTTTCTTGTCATTCATAATAAATTATAATAATATATATGTCTTTATTATAGATAATGTTTATTATTTTTATACCAATATTATAAATTAATTATTTTGTAAGTCAATCATTTGTTTTAATTTATCCAAAGTATCCACCTGATCCAAACCAATATCATCCCTCACTCTTTTAATAGCTGGAAAACGTAAAGAATACCCTGCCTCATACTCATTACTTTCAACAATTTCACTATACGCTACTTCAAGAATAACTGCCGGTTTAAATGTTACAACTTGTTCATTAGTAGATAAGATATACTGTTGCATACGATCCGTTAATGAAGCCAACATTTCATCATCCATCCCCGTTGCAGCATGAACAAGAGTTTTATATTCACCAGTTTGACTATCAAGTAATGATAATAAATAAGAACCAAAGAATTTAGCTCTTTTTCCCTTACCATACAATCCACCAGTTATAACACAATCCAAAGTTTCCCTAACTGGTTTGAATTTTAACATATTCTTTCCACGTTTACCCGGAGAATAAGGACTTGATACATCTTTAAACATAATCCCCTCATGCCCATTATCTATAGACCAGTTAAATAATTCTTCAGCATCACCCACATTATCCGAAGACACTACTTTCATAGTACTTAACTCAACATCATCTGATGTGTGCACTATCTCTTCAAGTAATTGCCTTCTCTGACCAATCGGTTGTTCTGCCACAGGTTCTTTATAATATAATACATCAAATAAGAATATTTTCAGAGGAATTTTTTCCCTCATTTTTTCAACATCATATTTTCGTTTAACTCTTTGAAGAATATACTGGAAAGATATTGGCTTGTTATCCCTTGTTGCTATTACCTCTCCCTCAATTATATAATCTTCATCAGGTAATGCTTCTCTTATGTATTCCACTATTTCAGGTAATGCTTGAGTTACATTTTCTAAACGTCTAGTGAAAATTTTTATTTCATCACCAATTTTATGGATTTGAACACGTATCCCATCATATTTAGTTTCACAGACAACCTCACCCATTTCCTCAATACTTTCTCGTATACCCGGACTTAATTGGGCAAGCATTGGCTTTATAGGTTTTCCGGGAGTAATTGATAATTCTTTAACAGCACCAATAGATTCTTGTGCTCTTGTGGCTACTTCCCCAAGATCATTAGATAACATGTATGCCCTATCAATTATTTCTTTATCTATACCGTATGCATCACTTATTGCATCCACAAGCGTTCCTTCCCCAACACCTATTCTCAGTTTTTCTGTTATTGTACGTGTTATATATTTTGCTTCTAATGGTGAAGCAGAACTGTATAATTCCAGTATGAGGTTTAATTTTTTGTTTTGTGAATTACTTCCCGTGATAGACTCAGTTTTTCTAAGATTGTTTATTACCTTTGTTATTGTTAGAGGAACTTTGAAGAAAGTAACTTGCTTGTTATTTGATACCAGTTCTTCTGTTATCTCACCCATATCCCCTACTGATGCTAACTTATTTTCTATGGATTTAGTGTTTTCTCCAAGCATTTTGGATAAAGCTTTGATGATTAATTGTGTGGAAACTCCCATTTCCTTATCACTCCATGGTGGAAATATTTTCCCCTGAAGTAATAATGTCACATCATATGTTGTTTCTGGACTTTTATGTTTTATTGTTTTAAGGAAGTTGGCTATTATTTCCTCTTTTTCTAATCTTCGAGTTGTACTTCCTATTTTTTCATATACGTCCACTAATTCTTCGTATAATATTCCTGACATATTTATCACTATATTATTGATTTAAATATTTTTCCATCTTTTTCTTTGATTTGAAATATTCTTGTGCCAGTACTTTCCACTATGTTTTTGTAGCTTTCGATTTTTTCTTCAGGGAAGTTTATTCCAAGATATATTGCTTCTGGTTTCATATAATCAAACATGATTTCATCATCCGTAATTTTAAGTACTTCTTCAAATTCATCATGTATTTGACTATCGAATTCTTCAGATTCTAATATTTTAAGGATGTCATTTATTATATCTTCATGTTTATAAATTAATTCATCATTTTCTTCTTTTAAATAGTTTTTAAATGTTATCTGTTGAATTTTAGGATTATTCATTGTTTTATGATATATTGGTTCAAGAAGATTATCTAACATTCGGTATTCTGTTTCAGTGTAATGATGATTGTATATGAACATCCATTCATTATCATAATCTGTTACTTCATTTCTTACTTTCATAATACTTGCACAATGATAATTATATACATCATAATCCAGTTCATCTTCAGATATTTTTTCTTTAACATATAATACAGGGAACAATCTGTTAAGATTCATTGCGTTAGTTCTTTTTATTTGTTTGAAGTCATAAGCAACACAAAATCCTTTATGATTACCTGCATATTCATCCCATAATTCTTTTTTATTATATGGTGTTTGGAATAAGCGCACATAATTATTATCCTTGTATAATTTCATCGTGAAATATATGTTTATTATACCAGATATGAATTGTTGGTTAATAAATTGGTTCATGTTAGTTTTCCATTCTTGTTGATCTTCAACTGTCATTTCATCAGTATCCTTAGAGAATACAACAGTCATAAGTTTTGCAAATGGAAAATCTGCATTTTCAATAATTTCTTTTTCTTCTTCTGAGAGAAATGTTGGATCTTCTTGTTGAAGATTCATTATTTGTTGATGCATTACATTGTTTAGTTGACTTTTAATATTTTTCAAGTAATCTATCTTAACTATATCATTATAATTTTCATCTAGTTTAGCCTTTTTTAGTTTTAGCTTTCCTTCACAAATATTTTTTAATTCTTCAGGACTTACTGTTTTTTCATAGAAGTTTCCTATGACAGGAGGAAAATGTTCGAACTTTTTTTTGTCTGCTTTTTCAAATACTTGAATATTATCGTATTCTGTTGCAAAAACCTTAAAAAAGTCTATTTTCCATTGTTTATTTAGTGAATTATCTAACATTGAACCAATCCTAATTTTTTATTGTCTAAAAATTTATCTATTATTATAATATATGAATTTGTTTCTACTAAAAATTTTTGAGAATAATATATTAATACAAAAATAGATAAGAGAAATATTTCACATATATAATT
Organism: Methanosphaera sp.; assembly: GCA_017431845.1. Lineage (GTDB taxonomy): Archaea > Methanobacteriota > Methanobacteria > Methanobacteriales > Methanobacteriaceae > Methanosphaera. The sequence continues at coordinate 14,467 of JAFRKG010000015.1, forward strand.
ATTAGCAAAAAAATATCGCCAGCATAAACATTGAAAAGAAGGAGGTAAGAAAAATGGATTACTTTAAAATGCTTGAAGATAAAACGGAAGAACTTTATGATATTGCACGAAAAGCTAGAAAACAAGGAAAAGACTTGGAATTAGTGCCTGAAATACCATTAGCAAAGGACCTTGCCGAACGTGTTGAAGGGCTTGTAGGTCCGGAAGGAGTTGCAAAAAGAATAAAAAAATTAGAAGAAACTATGTCTAGGGAAGAAGTAGCATTCCAAATAGCTAAAGAAATTGCAACAAAAGATGATGTTCTTGGTGAAAAAAATAATTATGAAGTTCAAGAGGAAAATGCAGATAGTGCAATACGTACTGCTCTTGCAATACTTACGGAAGGAGTTGTAGCAGCACCTCTAGAGGGTATTGCTAAAGTAAAAATTAAAGATAATCCTGATGGAACAAAATGTTTTGGTGTTTACTTTGCTGGACCTATTCGTAGTGCTGGAGGTACAGCTGCTGCATTAGCTGTATTAATCGGGGATTACATACGTATTGCTCAGGGACATGATAGGTACAAACCTACTGATGATGAAATTGAAAGATATGTAGAAGAAGTCGAATTGTATGAATCTGAAGTTACAAACCTCCAATATTCCCCTACCCCTGAAGAAGTAAGAAAAGCTGTTCGTAGCATTCCTGTTGAAGTTACTGGTGAACAAACAGATGCTATTGAAGTGCAAAATAGGGATTTGCCACGTGTAGAAACCAACCATATTCGTGGAGGAGCTTTACTCGCTATAGCTGAAGGAGTTATCCAAAAATCTAGGAAAATTGTTAAATATGCAAATACTTTAGGTATTGATGGTTGGAGTTGGCTTGAATATTTCACAGCACCTAAATCTGATAAAAAGGAAGAAAAAAAAGAAGAAGAAGTTAAAGAAAAAAATGTTAAAAAACCTAAGAAAAAAGCAAAATATATGGAAGATATTATTGGAGGAAGACCTGTAATGTCTTATCCTGGTGCTAAAGGTGGTTTCAGATTAAGATATGGTCGGACACGTGATAGTGGTTTAGCTTCAATGGCAATACATCCTGCGACGATGGAAATTGTAGAATTTCTAGCTATTGGTACACAGATGAAAATTGAAAAACCGGGAAAAGGAAATTGTGTTGTACCGTGTGATTCAGTTGAAGGTCCTATTGTTAAATTAAAAAATGGTGATGTTGTACAAGTAAATAATGTTTCACAGGCTATCAAGATTAGAAGGGATGTTTCTGAGATTTTATTCCTTGGAGATATGTTAGTTGCTTTTGGTGAATATCTCAGGGGAAACATTCCTCTTGATGTTTCAGCATGGTGTGAAGAATGGTGGGCACAAGAAGTTGAAGTTTCTGATTATTTTAAAGAAACTCATGACGATTTTGGTATAGGATTTAAGGAAGAACTTGAATTAAATGATTTGCTTAAATTAGATATTTCTGCAGAAAAAGCATTTGAAATTGCCGAAAAAACAAAAACTCCTCTTCATCCAAAGTATACATTTTATTATCATGATGTGTCCAAAGAAGAATTGAATTCACTTCATGATTATATTTATGAATATATTGAAAGTCCTGATAAAGTGTTCAATGTAGATATTAATCGTATTCCTATTGATTATCATAAAAGAATACTGGAAGTACTTGGTGTTCCACACCATGTTAATAATAATTCATTAATTATATCTAATGATAATCTTTATGCTTTAATGAAAACTTTAAATAAACATTTAACTCCAGATGAAGATACAAAAAGTATAGAAGCAATAAACCAAATTAATGAGATTAGTATTAAAGCAAAAGCACCTACTTATATAGGTGGTCGTGTTGGTCGTCCTGAAAAAACTAAGGAGAGACTTATGAGACCTGCACCACATTCATTATTCCCTATAGGAAATTATGCTGGAAATATCCGTAATATCGTAGAAGCTGCAAAGAAAGGTACGATTAAAGTAACGCTTGCTAAATGTAAATGTACTAATCCTACTTGTAAAGTAACTTCATTCAAGTCAATATGTCCTGTTTGTGGTTCTCGTACGGAGTTAGAATCATCAGCTGCTAAGAATATTAAATTAGGAAAATTGTTAAATGATGCTTTTGATAGTGTGAAAGTTAGGCGTTTAGACACTGTTAAAGGTGTTAAAGGATTGATTTCTGAAGATAAATATCCAGAACCATTAGAAAAGGGTATTCTTAGAGCATTACATGATGTTTATACTTATCGTGATGGTACTATCAGACATGATTCTACTGATCTTCCGTTAACACATTTTATTCCTAGGGAAATTGGTGTTAGTGTGGATAAAATATTGGAGATGGGTTATACTGAGGATATTTATGGTAAGCCTATTACAGATGAGAATCAAATTGTTGAAATCAAAATTCAGGATATTGTTGTTAGTGAAAGTTGTGGGGATTATTTGTTAAAGGTTTCACAGTTTATTGATGATTTGCTTATCAAATATTATGATATGGAACCATTTTATAATGCTGAGACACGTACTGATTTGATTGGTGAATTAGTTGCAGGTCTTGCTCCTCACACTTCAGCTGGTGTTCTAGGTCGTATTGTTGGTTATACTAAAGCTTCAGGTTGTTATGCTCATCCTTATTTCCATTCAGCTAAAAGACGTAATTGTGATAGTGATGAAGATGCTGTTATGTTGTTGTTAGATGCTTTGTTGAATTTTGGTAAAACATATCTTCCTAGTACTCGTGGTGGTAGTATGGATGCTCCTTTGGTTTTAAGTATTCGTATTGATCCTGAGGAAATAGATGATGAATCACATAATATTGATTGTATGAAACGTATTCCTTTGGAAATTTATCATAAAACAGAGGAGGGTGGTGTTAAACCTTCTGATGTTAATAATTTAGTGGATAATGTTGAGGGTAGGTTAGGTACTGATGCACAGTATAGTGGTATTATGTATTCCCATCCAACTAGTTCGATTCATAGCGGACCAAAAGTTTGTTTGTATAAAACTTTACAGACTATGACTGAGAAAGTTGAGAGTCAGATTGGTCTTGCTGAAGTATTAAGATCCGTTGACCAAAAAGGTGTTGTTGAGGGTGTTATTAATTCTCACTTCTTACCAGACATGGCAGGAAATATTAGGGCATTTTCAAGACAGAAGGTACGTTGTACGAAGTGTGGAGCTAAGTATAGGCGTATTCCATTGTCAGGACAGTGTACTTGTGGTAATGATTTAATTTTAAGTATTTCCAAAGGTTCTGTTCTTAAGTATTTGGATATTTCAAAGGATTTAGCTCATCGTTATCCTATCAGTCCTTATGTAGTGGAGCGTATTGATATTTTAGAGACTGCTATTAATTCTTTATTTGAAAGTGACAAATCTAAACAAAGTTCATTAGACATATTCTTCTAATTGAATTGTTTAATAACCACCCCACATTTTATTTCTTTTTAATACGAACTATTTGAATAGATACGAACTAAAAATACTAATTTTTATATATTAACAAAAACTAAAAATAATAATAGAAAGAAAAACATGTGATTAAAATGATGAAAGATCCTGAAACAATACAAGACACATACAACTTAAACGAAATCCACGTAATAAAAAACGATGGAATAAAAGAAAAATTCAGCTACGAAAAACTAATAAAATCATGCATAATGATAAACATACCACTAGGCCTAGCAGAAAAAATAGCCTATAAAGTATCCAAAGAAGCACATGACAACATAACAACAAAAGAAATAAAAAATCTCATATACAAACTACTAAAAAAAGAAAATACCAAACTAGCAGACAAATACTACAATAATAACACACTCCGAGTAAGAACAGGAAGAGACACAATAGAAGCATTCGACAAAACCAAAATAGCAAATACATTAATACAAGAAACACAAACAACACCAAAACTCGCCAACAAAATAGCAAACGAAGTATACAAAGAACTCAAAAAACTTCAACTAGACTACCTAACAGCACCAATCATAAGAGAAATGGTAAACACCAAACTAACAGAAAACGGACTAGAATCCCTAAGAAGAAAATACACAAGACTAGGAATGCCAGTATACAACATAACAAGCCTAATAGAAAACGGAAACAAAGATAATGCAAACATGATGCACAACCCAGAAACAATACACAAATACGTAGCAGACGAATCCCTAAAACAATACACACTCCTAAACATACTACCACACCACCTAGCCGATGCACACATGAACGGAACAGTACACATACACGACCTAGAATTCTTCGCAGGAAGACCAATAAACTGTTTACAACACGACTTAAGACAATTCATAAGATACGGACTAAAAGTAGATGGAACAGGAGACCATACAAGCGTAGCAGGATCACCAAATCACATAGAAACACTCATGAACCACTCAGGAGAAATAATGCTAGCAGCACAACAAAACATGAGTGGTGGACAAGCAATGAGTCTATGGAATGTATTCGTAGCACCATTTGCAGCAGGACTCCCATATGATAAAATCAAACAATCCGTCGAAATGCTAATATTCAACCTCAACATGGCATACGCAGCACGTGGAGGACAAGTACCATTCACAAGCGTAGGATTAGAATTCACAGTCCCAGACTTCCTAAAAAACGAACCAGCATATGGACCAGGAGGAAAAGTAGTAGGAGTATACGGAGACTATGAAAAAGAGGTAAGACTTTTACAAAGAGCATTCACAGAAGCACTAATCAAAGGAGACTCAGAAGGAAAACCACACCTCTTCCCAAACACAATATACTACCTAAGAAAAGAATGCTTAACACCAGAATTCCAAGAAGACATTGACAGAGTACACTACTTATCCGCTAAGTTCGGAACCGCATATTTCATCAACATGTTACCAAAATACATGGGAAACCATGCAAACTATATGGGATGCAGAACCAGATTATCCGACAACTGGACAGGAGACTGGGAAAAAGACTGTCTTAGAACAGGAAACCTAGCATATGTAACCATGAACCTACCACGTATCGGATACAATGCAAGAGACGAAAACGAAATCTTCGACTACCTAGATGACTACATGAAAATCGTAGAAGAAGTACTTTTAATAAGAAGAGAAAGAGCACTAAAATGCTTAAATGATTACAAATTACTACCATTCCTAACACAAAAAATGGGCGAAGACCCATACTACCAAGTAGACAACAGTACATTATCATTCGGATTTGTAGGTTTAAATGAAATGTTACTAGCACAAACAGGTGCAGGTCTAGAAGATCCGGAATCAAACAAATTAGGACATAAAATAATACAACACATAAATGATAGGGCAGACCAACTTAAAAGTGAAACCGGCCTAAGATGGGGAGTAATCCAGACACCAGCAGAAAGTACCGCATACAGATTTGCAACCATGGACAGAGAAAAATATCCAGACCAAGTAATATGTAACGGAGACAGCAATGCATCTTACTACACAAACAGTAGCCACGTTCCAGTAGATACACCTATGAGCTTACCTGAAAAAATAAAAATAGAATCAGAATACCATCCATTAACACAAGGAGGACATATCTTCCACGCATTTATGGGAGAAAGTTACAGTGACCCAGATAGTTTAATGAGCTTAACAAACAAAATTGCAAGAAAAACAGATATCGGATTCTGGGCATACAGTAGTGCACTTAGTTTCTGTATAAACTGTAAAACATTAATGAAAGGATTACAGTCAACATGTACACATTGTGGAGAAACAAAAAATGTGGAATGGTATGACCGTATAACAGGATATGTACAGCAAGTAGGACATTCAGAAAGTGCATCCGGTGGATGGAATGCTGGTAAAAAACAAGAATTAATTGACAGAAAACGATGGGAACAATAATCAAAAAAGAATCTCATCATTTTAATCCCCCTTTTTTAAAATAACTACTTTTTAATAGAAAAAAAAATTTAAAATTAATAATAATTTAATCAAGGTATTGTTCCTCAATAGTTACTGCGGTACCATATGCAGCTATTATTATGTCTGGAGGTATTTGCTGATTATAATTTGTGTATTCAAATTCAACTTCAATTATTGCATTAGCATTTAATTTAAGTGCCTGTTCTTCAAGAAGATGTAATATATATTTACGTGACATTGCATAATCATTAAGCTTCAATATATTTTTATTTTCAACATTAGATCCCATATATTTAATCTGTTCTTTTCTATTCTTTTCTTCAAATTCTATTACATCCTCTACACAAACCAAACCATGATACTTTGCTATAGGAACATTAGGTTTCGAATTTAATATAGGCAATTTTAATTGTGCAGTATCTTCAATATCGCTAAAGGTTAACTGAGAATCATTTTGATTTTTAAACTTTGAACCAATAAAACTACCACCAAGGCCCAATAAATAAGTGAATGCTAAAAATATCCCAATTATTAAATAATTTATTAACAAAGGAAATGCTGCCTGTAACATCAATAAAAAACCGCCAACAGTAAATATATTAAATGTTAAAGGTTGTGATGGGAAAAGCCAGCCTATACCATTTGTTAAGAAGAACAAAATTATAGCACTTATTGCTCCGGAAGATTTTTTTCTAAGGTACATTGAAACAAATGTTTCAACAAAACCTGCAACAACAGGGGCAATAAAAACATCAATATTTACTCCAAAAATTACTAAATGGTAATATATGCAAATACCGGTTATTATACTTCCAACCAGTAACCCTGAAAAAATGGATAATCCCAATAATAATTTATCATAAGTAAATATTTTATGTTCAAACATTTGAAAAACCTAATCTTATTTTTGAAGCTTTTAATAATAATTTTTTTCCATGACAAATAGTATAATTATGTAATTACATAATAATTATAGGATACTTGGCATAATTATTTTAGATAGAAAAAAGTATTACTACAAAAAATTAGAATATTTTTTCATTATCAACAATATTCTGCCTTTGTTCAAATCAAAATAATAAACACAATGTTAATTACAATTTATTTTAACACGCTTAAAAAGAAACCATATTAAAGAGTATTTCGGAGGATAACATGAAAAACGTGGATTTACTAGTTTTAGGACACACAGCTTTTGATTATATTATGGAAGTTAAAGAATTTTCAAAAATAAACACATCCGCTATTGTAGATAAAATGGAAAAATTACATGGTGGTGCTGCAGGTAATGTTGCAGTTGTCGCAAGCAAAATGGGGTTAGATGTTGGTTTAATATCATGCATAGGTAAAGACTTTAAGGATAGTGAGTACGAACAAGAAATGATAGAAGAAGGTATTGATATTTCTGATATGATAGTTTCAGAAGATGCAAATACGCCTACAGCTTTTGTATTAACAAACCCTGAAGATGAACAGATGTTTTATTTTTATTGGGGTGCTGCAAAGGAATATGAAACAAGCCCTGTTCCTAAAGCTGCCATTGACCAAGCACGTGCTGTTCATTTAGCAACAGGAGATCCAGAATACAATATTAAAGCGGGAAAATATGCTTATGAATCAAATAAATTAGTATCATTTGATCCAGGACAAGATTTACACTTGTATACAACTAAAAATCTTGAAGAAATGATAAAAAACTGTAACATACTCTTTGGAAATGAGCATGAAATAGATCATATATGTGATTTACTAGAAAAATCTGTTGAAGATTTACTTGAAGAAAATATTAATATGGTAATTCAAACCCTTGGAGATAAAGGTAGTATTATTTATGCTAAAAATGAAGACCCACTAAATATTGAAGTTGTTCCAACAAAAGCAGTTGATCCAACAGGTGCTGGTGATTCTTACAGGGCAGCTTTCTTAAGTTTATACCTAAGAGATAATGATTTGAAAACTTGTGGAAGATTTGCAAGTACCGTTTCATCATACATCGTGGAAACACAAGGTACTCAGACAAACATTCCTACTGCTGACCAAGCTTTTGATAAAATGAATGACATATGGTCAGAAACAGATTATTAAAGAAATATTTTTCTTTTAACCTCCCCCTATCAACTAATTTTTTTAACATTCAAAATTAATTTAAAAATATCCCATTCAATAAATTAAAATGAAAAACACCAATAAAATTTAATTAATAAACTGTTTAATTTGTAAATTAAACTTAAATTTTAAAATAAAACTCTTAAAAACTTTAAATACTCCTATAAACTAAGTTAATAATAGTTCATTATGGCCATAATAACTTAGTGTAGAACACAAATAATTACAATTTAAGGGAGTATATAAAAATGACACAAATGACCGAAGCAAGAAACGGTAACATTACTGAAGCAATGAAACAAGTTGCAAAAGATGAAAAATTAGATCCTGAATATATAAGAAAAATGGTGGCAAAAGGATACATAGCAATACCAGACAATAATCAAAGAGAAACAGTAGCAGTAGGTATTGGTAAAAATTTAAGAACAAAAGTTAATGCTACAATAGGAACATCAACAGACATCTGCAACTTAGACGAAGAATTAGAAAAAGCAAAAGTAGCCGAAGAAGCAGGTTGTGACACGCTAATGGAACTAAGTATTGGAGGAGACTTAGACCATATCAGAAGAACTGTTCTTAAAAATACCAACAAACCTGTCGGAAGTGTGCCTATTTACCAAACTGCCGTAGAAGCAATCGAAAATGATGGTGCAGCAATAAACATGGACCCTGACGATATGATAAAAAATATTGAAAAACAAGCAAAAGATGGTATAGACTTCATGGCAATCCATTGTTCAGTAAATCGAGAAACACTAAAAAGATTAAAAAGAGAAGGAAGAAAAGGAGGATTAGTCAGCAGAGGAGGTTCATTCATATCATCATGGATGGTGCACAACGATGCTGAAAACCCATTATATGAAAACTATGATCAAATATTAGACATAGTAGAAGAATATGATGTATGTTTAAGTATGGCAAATGCTATGAGAGCAGGAGCATTAACTGATTCAACAGACCGTGCACAAATACAAGAACTAATAGTTTTAGGAGAACTTGTTGACAGGGCAAGAGAAAGAGGAGTGCAAACAATAGTAGAAGGACCAGGACACATACCAATCAATGAAATTGAAACTAACATAAACATACAAAAGAAAATGTGTAAAAATGCGCCATTTTATATGCTAGGACCAATTGTAACCGATATTGCACCAGCATATGATCATATTGTATCCGCAATAGGTGCAGCACAATGTGCAAGATATGGTGCAGATTTCATATGTTATGTTACACCAGCAGAACATCTTGCATTACCAGATAAAGAAGATGTACGTGAAGGAGTAATAGCTACAAGAATAGGTGCCCATGCAGGAGACCTTGCAATAGATCTTGAAAGATTTGGAGAAGAAGATATTAAAATGGCTGATGCAAGAAAATCTTTAAATTGGACAGAACAATATGAACATGCAATGTGGCCTAATGATGCTAAGGCAATCAGAGACAAAAGACCACCAGAAGCTGATGACACATGTACCATGTGTGGTAATTATTGTGCAATAAAAATAGTTAATAATTGGCTAGATAAAGCTGAAAAAACAGTATTTGACTAAAAAAAAGTACTATCCTCCTATCAGCAGAGAAGTAATAGGAATTATTCCTATTAATCCATTCTCTTATAATAAAAGATTATGGTGCAAAAAACTTTGTAACTTCTTGAATATAATTTGATTTTGTGATAACAGATATTTTCTGATTTTCTTTGAATAATGTGTCTTGTTGAGGAATAACAAGTTCATTATCATCATAAACAGCACATACAATAAAATTTTCAGTCGGACTATAATCCAGAACTTTTTTTCCAAATAACTTCTTATTTTCTAAGTTTAATTCAAGTAATTCTGTTGAACCTCTTCCTAAAACTATTAAATCAGCTATTTTTGGTCGAGTAATTATTCTTTCCAAGTATCTTGCTACTGCTGCTTCAGGACTTACTGTAATATCTATTCCAACATTTTTAAATGCCTTTTCGTGTTCCAAATCATTTACTCTGACAATTCTTTTTTGAATATTACTATAACTTTGACTAAGTACTGCTGCTAAAAGATTAACCTTATCATCACCAGTTGCAGCTACAAAAACATCAGCATCAGATATATCTGCATCTTCTAGTATTTGTACACTTGTTGCATCACCATTAATTACCATTGCTTTAGTTTCCTCTGCTACTTCTTCGGATATTGTAGAATCATTTTCAATTATTGTTACACTTAACCCTTCATGTATTAATGATTCTGCAAGGTTTAGCCCTACTCTTCCTGCACCTACTATTATTACATACATGTTTATTCACATTACTAAAAATTTTATATATTATATAGTTATATTTTTAATATTAAAAAAAGTGACTATTTATGATAAAATTATAAACTAGAAATTACATAGATATATTATTAATGATTTTTTCATATAATGAAAAATAGATTATTTTTATTTAAAAATTATTTTAATTTATTAGTTAACTTTAAATTTTATAAAAAAGGAATTATTGTGATATAGATGAGTAAACATTGGACTGAAAGAATTGCTGAAGAATTAAGTAAAGAAGGAAGAGATGAATACGTAATTGGAAGCGGAACTTCAATATCTGGGTCAGTACATATAGGTAACAGTTGTGACGTGTTCATTGCAAATGCTGTAAGTAAAGAATTAAGAAAATTAGGTGAAAATGCAAGAACACTGTGGATAGCTGATGATTATGATCCTCTAAGAAAAGTACCTTACCCTTTACCAGAATCATATGACAAATACCTCGGACAACCTTACTATGAAATTCCATGTCCTGAAGGTTGTTGTGACAATTTTGTTGAACATTTCCAAAAACCATTTACTTCTGCTTTAGAATCTTTTGATATTCAAGATCTTGAAATTAAAAGTGGAGCATATATGTATAAAAATGGATTTTATACTGAAGCTACAAAAATTGCATTAGAAAATGCAGAACGTATTAGAGAAATATTCAATCAATATCGTGAACATCCACTTAAAGATAATTGGTTACCATATAATCCTATTTGTAGTGAATGTGGAAGAGTTAATACTACAGAAGCTTATGACTATGATGGAACTACCATAAAATATAAATGTGAATGTGGTCATGAAGGAGAAATGGATTATACTACAGGTAAAGGTAAATTAACATGGAGAGTAGAATGGGCTGCAAGATGGAAAATATTAAATATTACCTGTGAACCATTCGGTAAAGACCATGCAGCTAGTGGTGGATCATATGATGTTAGTAAAATCATATCCGAGGAGATATTTGATTATCCTGCACCATATCCAGTACCATATGAATGGATAACACTTGATGGTGATGCTATGAGCAAATCAAAAGGTGTGTTCTTTAGTCCAGAGGCTTGGCTGAAAATAGGAAAACCTGAAACTTTAAATTATTTCATATTCAGAAATAAACCATTAAAACCTAAAGATTTTTCACCTAAAATGGGATTTTTAGATTTAATGGATCAGTATGATAGAGTAGAAAGAATTGCATATGGAATAGAAGAAGCAAGTAATGAAAAAGAAAAAGAAAAACTTACTAAAATATATGAAATATCCCAAATTAATGAATTACCTGATGAAATGCCATTCCAACCAGCATACAGATTCTTAACAGTAGCTTATCAAATTGCTAGTGGTAAATCCGATAAGATTTATGAAATTCTTAAAAATAATCATCAGTTACCTTCAAGATTAGAAGATGTGAGTTATGATAATTTAAGTGAATGGGATAAAAATACATTTTTACAAAGGTTAGAATATGTTAACAATTGGTTAGATATTTATGCTCCTAAATTTGTTAAATTCCAAGTTATGAAGAAATTACCTCGTATTGAAATTAATGATGAACAAAAAGAGTTTTTAAGACAATTGGCTGATGTTTTAGAAAATGAAACTTTTGATAATGATGTTGAATTCCATGATCGTATGTATGAAGTTCTTGAAGCTCTGGGTATGAAGCCTCAAAAAGCTTTCCAAGCTATTTATAAAACAATTTTGGGTAAAAAACAGGGTCCTCGTGCAGCTTCATTTGTATTATCTTTAGATAAGGATTTTGCAATTAAAAGGTTCAGACTTGAAGAATAATATTTCTTCAAATTTTTTTTATAATGGTTCGAAACCAAATTTAGAAGTTAATTTTTGTGCATTATGTGATGCAAAATTAAGGAAACTTTCTACTTCAACACTATTTTTAACATTCAAAGCGCTTATTATATGACGAGTATCTTCGGATAATATATCATTTGTATTAAGATATGTATATGACAGACTGTTATTTATAAAAGTATATAGGGCAGAATCTTGTTCAACCATACAAATAGCTTCATGGAATGAATCAACAGAAGTAACTATATCAAAATCCAAATCATAGTTAGCAAGAGTAGTCCAGGCAAGTCTTTGAGCAGAACCCTCAACCTCAACAAATTTCAAACCATTTAAATCAGACAAATCATTAAACTCATCACCATCATGAGTCAATAACATCAACTTATCCCTACCCAAAGCAACAGGTTCCAAATTCCGAATATATGCTTGTACCGGATCGTCAAAACCAACAATATCCACAATACCCTTACGTGCCAAATCCAATGAGGTTTCTAAATCAGTTTGAATAATTTTTATATCCTCCAAATGATACGCTTTAGCTAATTCTCGAATAAATTCACAAGAAACAAAACCACCAGCCATCGTCCAAACATTGTCATCAACCAATCTTCGCTCATAAGATTCATATTCATCAAGTAAATTCAATGCAAACGCTGTTAAATGAGAACCACTATTTGAAACAACCACCAACTTCTCAGACAACAACTTCTCAGCATTAATAATTCTACGATTTAAAACCGTATGTGATATACCCAAATCCTTAGCAGCTTTACGTTGAGATTTATTTAATTTTACGGATTTTAATGTATCAAATAATTTATAATCATAAAGAACATTATTAATTTCAAGATTTAATTTCTTATTACCAACCATAAAATCAACCACACAACAAATATATACTTGTTATAAAATTAGATTAGTAAAATGTAAATATAAATGTTTACATATAATATAATGATAATAAAATTAAAATATTCATTATCTGTTAAATTGAAAAGTTAATTATTGTAGGTAAAAACATGATTTATGATGATGCACTAAATGATATAATTGAAAATGTTTCAAAAATCACAAAATCAGTTAGTTCAGAAGAAATAACTAAAATGACCAACATGATTTCAGAAGTTGACAATGTCTTTATTATGGGACTTGGACGTTCAGGTTTAGTTGCTAAAGCCTTCGGTATGAGATTAATGCACTTAGGACTAAACGTATACATTGTAGGAGAAACAATAACCCCCGCAATTACAGACAAAGATTGTTTAATTGCAATATCAGGTTCTGGTGAAACAAGTTATATAGTAAGTACTACAGGAATTGCAAAAAGTATAGGTGCAAAAATAATTGCAATCACCTCATACACAGACAGTACTTTAGCTAAAGAATCAGATCTTATTGTACAACTTCAGGGAAGAACCAAAATAGATGATGAACCAAACTATATTCGTCGTCAAATAAGTGGGCAACATCAAACATTATCCCCTATGGGAACTATCTTTGAAATTAGCGCATTAATATTTTTAGATTCAACAATTGCCCAAATGATGCATAACTTAGGACAGACAGAGGAAGATTTAAAAGCAAGACATACAGTACTTGAATAAACAAAATCTTCCAATTAAAACTTTTTTTTAATCTTCAAGAATTAATGTAACAGACTTATCTTTAAAAGTATAAACTATTTCTAATAACTCGTGTTTAACTTCATTAAAATCAATATCCACCCTTTGATTTAATAATTCACCCATTAATTGAATAGTAACTGTAGCATCATCATAAACGTGCACAATTTTTCCGGGAACAAACACTCTATTATATGAAATTTCAACTATAGCTCCTTCCTCAAAATTATTTACTACATATTCAGTTAACTGATTCTCTTTTAATATTATTGATTCAACTTTCATAATATCCTATTTTTTAAGCCATAACTGACCTTTACCTTTCACACTATTATCTCCAGAATATAATTCATATTTTCCAATAAAGTACTTTCCATTAATTTTAGGATTATGAATTATCTCCTGTAACTTGAATGATGGAAGAATTTTCTCTAGATTACCCTGAACTATAATAGTTCCTTTTTTCATTTGTCCACCCACCCATTGGTTAACATTGCCATCAATAGATATTAAACCACCAGACATGTGAACTCCTGCTAAAATATCACAATTTCCTTCAACAATTATTTCACCACCCATCATATACTCTGCTAACTGTTTTCCGGCATTACCCCTGACAACAATTTTTCCTCCAGACATTCCTCTCCAATCACCAGCATATGATGAGCCACAGAATTCTTTAACATCACCATTGATTTCCAATAGTCCCCCAGACATTTCTCGACCAGCATAACTTTCCGCATTACCATTTACTATAATATGACCTCCAGACATGAGAGCACCTACATGAAAATCAACATTACCATTTGCAACAATAATTCCAGAGGACATGTTATATCCAATTCGCTTTATCCTAGATAAATCACCGTCAATAATTATTTTACAATCATTAGAATTATCACAAGTTCCTTCCACTATTATATCAAAGAAGTCAGATAATTTTTTTTCCTTGTTTCCATAATAAACTATAACTGATTCAATTTCTTTTTCAGATTTATCATATATTAATTCCGGAAGAACATTATCAAATTCTATGGATATTTTTGTTGATACAGTCTTTTTCAGATTAATTATTTTCATTGGAGACACCACCATAATTAATATTCAATCTTGTTTCTGGTTTAATATAATGATCATTAACCCCATAATTTTCATATTTTATTGTATAATACTTGTTGAACTCTGGTTTTATTCTATTAATTAATTGTTCTTCTTCTTTTTCTAAACCATTAATATTACACCATATATGATTACTTTTAACTAATTTAACAATGTTTCCATCTTTAACCAATATTTCTCCATCTTTAATAGTATACATACTGTTTAATAATTTATTTTCAAGGGTTTCTGAATTGGATTTTAATGTTGGATCAAAATTATCTACATCAATATCATATACAGAAATATCTGCTTTAGCACCTACTCCCAAATGCCCTCTATCATTCAATCCAAGTATTTTTGCCGGACTTGCCCTTGTAATTATAGCTATATCATTCCAAGAATATTCTCTGTCATAAGTGCCCAGGTCTGTTCTTTTTGTTGCCCAATTATGGACTTCATTATCCAACATATCCTGTAATTTTTCTTGACTCATAATCCAGGAAATTATTTTAGGATACCTGATAAATGGTCCTGCATTAGGTGAATCAGTTGTTAACACTATTTTCCATGGATTTTTCACTCCCATGAAAAATTCTAAACCAACAGCCCATTGTAATACACTTACAGGAGCATGTTTGGAATATATTGATGGAATTAAGCCGGAAGAGGTTTCCACTTCTATGTCCTTATTAGCCCATTTAAGTCCGGTTAATCTGAATAAATCATATTCCATTGGTGCATCTGCTGTCATTGTAGTAGTTTCATCAAAAGTTATTTGTCCTATGTCACAGGTCAAGTGCTCATTCTTATTTATATAATCTATTAATTCTGTAGCACCAGAACTCACATCCCTCCATGATGTTCCTTTATAGGCGTGGAATTGGATATGTGTACAATGCATTACTTGATTTCTATCCACATTTTTATTCTTTTTTATGTCTTTCACACAATCAAATGTTTCTAATGTGGTTAGATAATTTCCTGGATGTCCTAAATCATTTGTATGTACATGAACTGAATGTGGAAGTCCTAATCGTTCATTGACTTTTGTTAGTGATGTTATTACTTCACGTCCAGTAACTCCCCAATGAGGTTCAGGATCATCTAGTCCGTCAACATTCTTTCCCCAACCCCATGCTTCACTTCCACATGGGTTTACAATTTTTATACCATAACCCTTAGCTAGTTTTAACCATTTGGATATAAAGTATGTTAAATCATCCAACCTGTTCTCTTTCACATATTTTAGCATGAACCAATTGTTTCCGAATAATGTTAGTGTAGGAATATCCAAATTAGGAATACTGTTTATTTCTTCATGAGCATGTTTTGCTTCTAATGGGGGAACAGCTGCTTCTGTAACTGTAGTATAACCCATTTTTGTGTAACGATATCCTATTGTTGGACAAGTAGGTAATGAGAATCCTGCTTCAAAACCGGAAATATCATTTTTGGTTGCTGGTTTGATTCCTCGCCTAATATCTTCAGGCCGATATAATCTGCCTATAGACAATTTTGGACCTGCTATATGAGAATGTAAGTCTACTCCCCCTGGCATAACCAACTTACCAGTTATATCAAGTATTTTTGCATTATTTGATACATTATCCACTATTTTGTTGTCTTTGATGAATATGTCCATTTGTTCTCCATCAATATTATTTTTTGGATCATATACTATTCCATTTTTTAGAACATATTCCATTAGTTTTCATCTCCATTTTTTAGTGTTTCTACTCTTTTATATAATTCTGTTAAAATCCATTCATCTGAATGACAGTTTTCAGGTTTATCTATTACTTTTTTCATGAACAGTGGAATTGAATCCATACGATAAGCTGTTCCTTCTGTTTCCACGCCAACTCTAGTACTTGGCAGAACAATATCCGATAATTCCGTGTATGGTCCCCAATGAGTATCAATTTGTACTGTAGGAATTTGAGTTAAGTGTTGTATTGAATATCCTGGAAATTGAACACCAGGATCTGCTGAAATAGCCATGAAAAAATCAGGTTCCCTTCTATTTAATAAGTCAATAGTTGTTGTTTCACCCACCATAAATCTAGGATATCCTCTTGAAAAATCCACCCCATAAGGATACCCTGTTTCAGAGGTTAATGCAATATTAAATCCACTTACATTAAAGAATCCTCTCATAGGTAACATAGACCATTTAGAATATCTGTTTAAATCTTCTATTAATTGAATTAAAACATCCACATTTTTCTGTTTTGCTAGTGTCTGAGATACGCCTAATCCAAAAAATAATGCGCCATATTCTGCGTTTTTCATCGTGTTTATTAAATTGTTTAATTGTTCCACTGGTACTCCTGCTATTTCATTTTCTTCTATTGTTTCTCCTCTAAGAATAGTTCTTAATGCATTGAATAATAAATAATCTTCATTCATATTGAATTGTATCCATTCATCAGATACTTTTGCAGTATTTGTAAATTTAGGATCCAATGTTATTACTGTCCGGTCATTTCTTCCATTTCTTCTGAAAAATCCCTCAGGAAATGTTGTGTACCTAGATAAATGTCTTGGATGATCATCCATCGGATTTGTTCCAACATATATTATTACATCTGCCCTGTTTTTTACTTCACCTAATGTCATCACAGGGTGTCCTACATTTTGAAATGCTTGAATTGTGGAACCATGACATATCGTTGATTGATTATCTATAACTGAGCCTGATAATTCTGCAATTTTTATTCCTTTCTTTATTGCTTCTACAGATGTTTCTCCCCACCCATATAATACAGGTCTTGTGCTTTCATATAATAATTTGGCTGTTTTATCTAATGCTTCATCCCATGTTGTTTCTTCAAGGAGTCCTTCTTCATTTCTTACCATAGGATTTAGTAATCTTTGATCTTGATCGTTTATTATTTTACTTGCGCCTATACGACATGCATGTCGAACTCCAACAATGTTATTATTTTTTAACAGATATGTTATGTCATCACAATTGTTTCCACAATAAGAACAAGAACAATTTTTTACTTCTTCATCATAATCGGTTATTGGTGTTTCCATGAATTTAATCCTCCTTTTTCTTATAAATTGGTTTATCCGACAAGTTTTCTGGACTTAAATTGTATTTGTTATATGTTTTATTCATTAATTGTGAAACTAATAAGACTTCTTCATCTGTTTTTGTTATAGATGCCGGTATCCCCTTGTAAGTAGGGATGTTACAACAGTAAGTTTCGGGACTGATTACAATGTTTGCCCAAGGTCCTTTTGGTATAAAAATCATTCCTTCATGAGGAGAATCATGGGATTTATCCACAAATAATACAACTTCGCCCCAATCTGTCTGAACTTTGATTTTATCCCTTGGTTTTAGTGACATTTTTTCCATATCCTTTACATCCATAAAGGCTACTGCAGTAGATTGTCTATACTCATCTTTTAGTGTTGAACCTTTTTTCTCATAAAAAGCTTGTATGATACTTGTTCCTGTGTTTATTATTACTTCCATATTTTTATTCTCCATGATATATTGACTTAGTTGGACAAGTATTTGTACAGCTTCTACAGCCTATACATTTTTCGGGGTGAAACAATTTTATAATCCCATTTTCTACTAACATAATTACATCAGTTGTATCCGGACCATTTCCTCCAATTACCTCCGGACATATTTTCTGATTTACTGGACACACTATTATACATGCACCACATCCCAAACAATGATCTTGATTTACCTTTAACATGTTAAACTCCTTACTAAATAATTAATTTGATTATGTCATTATTTTCAAACTTGAATATATTTATATAATTCAAATTTTTAGTATTTTTCTAGTTGTTTAAAAGCAGAAATTTTAATCAAAAAATTAAATATAAATTACTATTTTAATAAGAATATACAAAAATATGAATATAAGAATTATCATTAATATTCATGATAGATATGGTGTAAAAAATGGGAAAAGTAAAAAAAGAAGACATAAATAAAATACTTGAAGGATATGATAAAGAAAATATTACAATAGCTACACTTGGTAGTCACACAGCTTTACATATTCTTAGAGGAGCAAAACAAGAAGGATTCAGAACAGCAGTAGTATGTGAAAAAGGAAAAGAAGTACCATACCAAAGATTTGGAGTGGCTGATGAATTTATATTTGTCGATGAGTATAAAGACATAGTCAATGAAGAAGTTCAAGAACAACTAAAAGCAATGAATGCTATTGTTGTACCTCATGGATCATTTGTTGCTTATGCTGGTTTAAGCAATGTTGAAGACAAATTCAATGTACCTATGTTTGGAAACCGTGACATCCTAAGATGGGAAGCAGAAAGAGATAAAGAAAGAAAAATGATTACCGAATCAGGTATCAGAATGCCAAATAAATACGAAAATCCTGAAGATATTGATAAAGCAGTTATGGTCAAATTCCCTGGGGCAAGAGGAGGACAAGGATACTTTATCTGCTCAAGTTATGATGAATTCCAAGAAAAAATTGATGAAATGAAATCAAGAGGATGGATAACTGATGAAGATGTTAAAGATGCACATATAGAAGAATATGTATGTGGAACAAACTTCTGTATTCATTATTTCTACTCTGCTTTAAAAGATGAAGTAGAAGTTCTAGGTATGGATAGTAGATATGAAACAAACATTGATGGAATTGTAAGAATTCCAGCCCAAGAACAAATTGAAGCTAATCTAAGTCCATCATATGTTGTTAGTGGAAACCATCCTGTTGTAATCAGAGAATCCTTATTACCACAAGTATTTGAAAACGGTGATAAACTCGTTGAAACAGCAAAAGAATTAGTTAAACCTGGTATGAACGGTCCATTTTGTCTACAATGCCTAGTAAATGATGATCGTGAAATTGTTATATTTGAAATGAGTGCTCGTATTGATGGTGGTACAAACACGTTCATGAATGGTTCAGCTTACTCATACATCCAATTTGGTGAAGTTATGAGTATGGGTCGTAGAATTTCAAGAGAAATTAAAAACGCTATAAAAGATGATAAACTAGATGTTATAATAACATAAATCTTAATTAATCCCCTTAAATTCCCCTTTTTTTAAAAAAAAAAATGAATTAATAAAAATTAAAAATAGAATAAAAAAATATAAATATAAAACTTATGGTTTAGAAATAGCTTCTTTTGGACAATTCATAATGCACAGACCACATTCAGGACATGCATCCTCATTAACTACTGGTCTACCATCAACATTATCTAATGCATTTAATGCACATATTTCTATACATAATCCATGTTCTGGACATGCATCTACTCCTTGACATATACTTGTATCAATAATTATTGCCATATTAAATCACTCTTATTTTATTTACCAAGTTATTCAAAACTTGATTAACCATATTAAATCACCAATTATACAAATAATAAGTTTTATTTTACTCCTTAAACAATACCTACCATTGTATAACTGTAACTCTATTAAAAAAAGTATTTAAAACAATTGATTTTTAGGAATACTTAAAAATTACTTGGAAAAATATAAAACAGCAATAAAAAGACAAAAACAATTAAAAATAATAACAAACTATGGAAAAAATAAGGAAGATAAAATGAATTACAACTCTTCAAAAGAAGAATAATCCATAATCTTTTCTATAGATTTTACATCAACAGGTATCCCCTCTTCTTTAATAGCAGCTATAGGATTTAAACCGCCAGGTACAACATAACCAAAATGATATTTTTCTATTTTTGCATTATACATATATTCGTTAGTTTGACCAAGTTTAAGTACATCGAAACCAGATTTTTTAATAATATCCAAAATATCTTTACTTGCATCACGAGAAACATAAGGAACTGTATGCACACTTGCCAATATCTTACCATCATTAGATAAAGAACCATTTATATCATGCATATTTTTTTTGATAAAAATTTCATGAGGATCTACAGAAGAACCTTTATAAGATACAAGTTCTATAAAGCGTCTGTTCTTCTTATAAATATCAAGAATACCACTATAAACTGGATTAACATTAATTCCATAATTAGTTAAAATTCCATCAATAGTTAAACTACAAATAGTAGCTATACCTATTTTATCATCGTTTTCATCAACAAGAGCATAATTATTCCCCATACAGTATTCCTGTTTATTTTTATATAAATTATCCAATATTTCAATAGCATCATCCACAAATGTTTTTTCAATATAAGATATGTTTGAAATTACATTTCCGGTAAAAGATTCAATATCATAATCCACATTAGATATTAAATTATATATTTTATTTAAAACAAATGAAACATTCTGTTTAGATTTTTTAGAACATTTTTTTAGAGGTAATTTAACATTTTTATGAACTAATGACATTTGACTATATTCGGCAAAACTATCAGCAAGTTTGATATTTAAATCATAACCACTTTCCTGGGCAGCACATAAAGGAGCTACTCCCCCTATAATCACTATTCCAATCATGTTTTCTGGAACTGGAATTCCCAATACAGATTTACCTGCTTCACCAACATGTATTACTCCACCAACACCTATTTTAGATAATTTATTAATGATTTTTATTGCATCATCACGTTTAGACGCTGGAATGATTCTGAAATTTGCGGGAATTACACCGGTTCCATCATTAGCAACATCCAATACTGACGTGTTATCATGACTTGTGAATGCTTCAAGAGGAGTGATAGATGTTTTTTCATAAGATATCTGTTCTATGAAATTAATAGGAGTATAATCTTCAACTTTTAATAATCCACCATATAATGGTTTAGTAACTATTCCATTTTTTTGGAAGACACCATCAATTGTTGTTCCACATACTGTTTCAATATAAGTTTCATTATTTTGTTCGTAAAAATTATATTTTTGACTTACTGCCAGCCCATTTTTAAAGAATTCATCTATAATATCTTTTGAATCAACTTCATTAATACTAGACAAATTTACTATAACTAATCCTTTTGAAGTATTGTAATCTAAGGATACATTATACATTTTTTCTTGAAAACGAGAATATGTGAAATCCACTTGATCATATATTAATCCTTTTTTAAGTTCATCTATTCCTTTAGATGTTATTTTTCGACCTTTATATCCAATTTTTTCTGTCAAACCTTTTTCATCAAGAATATGCATATGATATCTTACTGCTCTTTCCCCTAAAGAATATCCTCTATTATTTAATTCTTCAGAAATTACTTTAGCACCCAAAATTTCATTTTCATTGTATAATATTCTTAAAATTTCCATCATTTTCATATCGGTTTCTTGTTGTACTGTGATAGTATCACATCCTAATAGAATATTATTGTATTAGTCAATAAATAATAAATTATTTTTTAATTCGTGGTTCCATATGTAGATAGAGTATGAATTGTTGCATTATTAATCAAAATTTTAAAGTATTCTCAGAGTCATTAATATTAAATAATTTTGTGTTAATTAAGTTTTATTCTAACAATCACTCGTAAAAAAAAATTATAGATTAGATAGTATTGAATCTTCACTTTTAAATGTTAGAATAATTAAGTTATATTTTAATATTTTATTTGTAACTATATATATTCATTTTATTTATTTTGAAATGTTTATTACAGTAGATAACATCTATAAAAAGTGAACATTCCGTATATCAACAAATTGTTAAAAAAAAAGGAAATAAAGAAGATTATACATTTAAGTATCTGTCACGTTCATAATCAAATACTTGAACCCTATAATCATCCCATTCCTGACGTTTAATGTTATAAAACTGATTATAAACATAATCCCCTAATGCATTAATGACAACTTCATCTTTTTCCAATGAATGATAAGCTTCCCAAAGACTGGTAGGTAAAGTATCAATACCTTTTTCTAACAATTCTTCCGGAGTAAAATCAAATGCATTAAATTCTGTAGGTTCTCCAGGATCAATTTTATTATCCATACCATCCAATCCGGCTTCAAGCAATACTGCAAAGGCCAAATAAGGATTACATGAAGGATCCGGTGATCTGCACTCTATTCTTGTACCAAGACCTCTTGATGCCGGAATTCTTAAAAGAGTAGATCTATTCCTAAGTCCATATGCAATATAACAAGGAGCTTCATAACCCGGAACTAAACGTTTATATGAATTAACAGTAGGAGATAAAATAGCAGACAATGCTTTAGCATGTTTTAATAACCCACCAATGAAATAAAGAGCTTCCTGTGACAAACCAGTTTCTGTATTAGGGTCATAAAAAATATTTTTTCCATCCTTAAATAAACTCTGATTACAATGCATACCACTACCATTAACACCAAAGAAAGGTTTAGGCATAAATGTAACATCATATCCTAAATTACTTACCAAAGCTTTAATAGCCTGTTTGAAAGTAATTACTGCATCAGCAGTTTTCATTGCATCAGCAAATCTGAAATCGATTTCGTGTTGTCCTGGTGCAGCTTCATGATGACTAAGTTCAATATGAAAGTCCAATTTTTCTAATCCTAATACTATTTCTCTTCTCAAATCGGTTCCTTTATCCAGTGGTTCAACATCAAAGTAAAATGCATCATCTGAAGGCTTGAAATCTCCATTTTCATCACGTTCAATAATGAAAAATTCAGGTTCAGGCCCCATATTAAATTGATATCCTCTTTCATCTGCTTTTTTCAAAGATTTTTTAAGAACACCCCTCGGATCACCTTCAAAATTACTACCATCTGTATTGTAGATATCACAAATAAACCGGCCCGTTCCTTTATCTTCAGGCCTCCATGGTAATGTTGAAAAAGTATTAATGTCTGGCTTTAATGCTAAGTCACTGTCATTAATATCAACAAAACCTGGTACGGATGATCCATCAAATAATAACCCATCATTAATTATATCTTCGGCATCATCTGGTTTTTTAAGTGATACCGCCATACTTTTAGGAATACCATGAATATCAGAAAACTGTAATCTTAAAAATTTAGAACCATATTCATCTATCTGTTTAATTATTCGGTCTATTTTGTCATCTCGTTCAGACATAAATATTCACCTTAATATTTTTATTAATGAAACTTTAATAAATTTTATAATTATCTTAGTATTAATTTTTTTTCATTTAATTGATTGTTTAAAAAAAATACTTTTGGAAATTGTGTAGTTATTAGTCTAATTTTAAAAAGTTTTTGTAAAGAAAATTAAAAAAGGATTAAAATGTTAAATTAGAAAGTTTAGTATTAATACGGGTCTCCTAAGCTCAAATGAATTTAACTGCAAAACAATTAAAAAAATATTTTAAATGTAATAATTAAAAATCAATTATCCTAAATGAAGAAATATCAAAAATATCCCATTGTAACACTTTAGGAGCTAAAACAATATTTTCCTTTCCTAATATGTATTTTATTGTTTCATTAACTTCTAAAGAACCAAAAATTGCAGGAGTTATTCCGAGAACTTGCGGTTTTTTAATGCTTAAACTTAACAAATAATCTTTAACTTGATCTAATTCATAACCCAATGATTTTAATCTAAATACTTCTTCATATGTAGGAGATTTCGGTTCAAAAACTGATAATTGACCTAATGTTTTATCAACAGCACTGTGTACAAAAGTCATTCCTTGTTTTTTTGCTTCTCTTGAAATCATTACTCTTGTATATACATTATCAACTGCATCAACTAATATTTCATTTCCTTTGAAAATCTCTGAAATATTGTGTTGATTTATTGTTAAATCATAAGCAGTAATGTTTACATTTGGATTTATTTTTTCTGCAGCTTCTTTTGTTACTTTTACTTTTGATTTGCCTATTGTTTCTAAATTACTTCTTAATTGTCTGTTTAAATTTGTTTTATCAAACACGTCTTGATCGATGATAGTTAATGTTTCGAAACCTGCACGAACAAATTGTTCTACTATTATGCCACCTAATCCACCAGTTCCTACTACAACAATAGGAGTTGTTCTTAATTTTTCTTGTTCTTCTTGTGTAAAAATTTCAATTTGTCTTGAAATCAAGTCTTCATACAATTTTGTCATGAAATATCTCCAATAGTTTAGATTTATTATATATATATTTATAAGATATAATATATAACAATTGTTATAAAATGTAATAAAAAACATAAAAATACAAGCAACAATCACAAAAATATAAAAAAAACAGTAAAAACCTAACTGATAAAAAAATATCAATTAGTTAGAATACTCATACCATAAATAGTATGAGTGCCGGGGGCGGGATTCGAACCCGCGACCTCACGGTATCCCAGGAAAAAGTCAGAGCTTTGCTTAATACCCTATGAGCCGTGCGCTCTAACCAGCTGAGCCACCCCGGCAGTGGCACATAACAATTTATGTGTAATATAATATATATACTTTACGGTAAAAAATGATAAAAGAATAAAATAAATAAGAAAATAAACAAAAAGAAAAAACAATAGATATGAAAAATAAAGAAAATAAAAATAAAAAAAACATATCAATAGGGGTTTCTAAATGACACAACTAGAAGAAGCAAAAAAGGGAAATATAACTCCTGAAATGAAATATGTAGCTAAACAAGAAGAAATAAGTGAAGAAAAATTACGAAAACTTATTGCTAAAGGACAAATAGTAATTCCAAAAAACAATAGAAACAACACCATACCAACAGGTATAGGAAAAAATTTACGTACAAAAATAAATGCTAACATAGGTTCCTCAACAGAAATGGAAGACATAGAAATAGAACTTGAAAAATTAGAAGTATTGATAAAATATGGTGCAGATGCTGTAATGGATTTAAGTACCGGCCCTAAATTACATGAAATAAGAAAAACAATAAGAGAACATACAAACATACCATTAGGAACAGTCCCAATTTACGAAGCAGGAGCCGATACAACCAATATCGGAAAAGCAATAGTTGAAATGGATGAAGACACAATCTTTAATACCATCACCAACCAAGCAAAAGAAGGCGTAGATTTTATAACAGTACACTGTGGAATTAATAAAGATTCAATAGAATCTGTAAAAGATTCAAAAAGACTAATGGGAATAGTAAGTAGAGGAGGAGCATTAACCGCTGCTTGGATAATGCACAACGAAAAAGAAAATCCATTATACAAAAATTTCGATTACCTGTTAGAGATATGTAAAGAATATGATGTTACACTATCCCTAGGAGATGGATTAAGACCAGGATGTATCCATGATGCAACAGACATAGCACAAATAAGAGAATTAACCACACTAGGAAAATTAGTGAAACGCTCAAAAGAAAATGACGTACAAGTAATGGTAGAAGGCCCAGGCCATGTACCTATCAAACAAATAAAAGCCAACATGCAAATACAAAAAACAATATGTGATAATGCACCATTCTACGTTCTAGGACCCCTAGTTACAGATATAGCCCCAGGTTACGACCATATAACTGCTGCCATAGGAGGAAGTATTGCAGGATCAAGTGGAGCAGACTTTTTATGTTATGTAACTCCCGCAGAACATCTTTGTATACCTACAGTAGAACATGTAAAACAAGGAGTAATAGCATCAAAAATAGCTGCAGAAGTAGCAGATGTTGCTAAAGAAATTCCAAGCACTATGAGAAAAGAAAAAGAAATGGCCATAGCACGAGAAAACTTTGATTGGAATAAACAGTTTGAATTAGCCATTGATGGAGAAACCGCCCGTGAATATTACGAAAGTGCAAAAACAAGTGACGATGAAATGTGTAGTATGTGTGGAGACTTTTGTGCAATAAAAATGGTTAAAGAATATGAGAAAAAATAACACAAAATTAATAATATAATAAAAGATATAATATACTATAAATATTCACAGAGGTAAGCAAAGACAATAGGAGGTAAACAAATGGCACGAAAAAATAAAAAAACATTACCTGCAAGTGGGGCAGGTATAGTCAGATACTTCGATGATGAAACTTCAGGAATAAAACTCTCTCCTAACCAAGTAATTATTGGAGCAGTAATCATTGCATTAATTTGTATCGCATTAAGATTTACAACATATGTAGGTTATTAACACCTTCAAACAAACTATTTTTTTAAAAATTTACAATTAACACATCCCAATTTAGAAAGATTATTAAAGAAATTAAATCATAATTATTAATAATGAACAATATCTTTAATAAATGATACTTTACTTCTCATGGAAAAAAATTATAAGAAAATTAATTAACCATGATAACATATAATAAATTAAGTATAAAGTGTTTAATTATAAAAAAAGATGGAATTTTTATAAGAAAAAACTGAAAAACACTGAATTATTTATATTTTAGGATTAGTACAAGAGTTATATTGAAAAAATATGGAATGGGATAAAAATGAGTGAAAATAAAGCTAATTTTAGGGATGCAAACCCAGAAAATCAAAAACCACACAATATTTCTGGAAAAAATCCAAGATCCGTGCAAAACTTACATAAAGCACAGGTAAAACCAAAATCTCAAGATAAAGAGATAAAAATTGAAATTATTGAAAATGAAAAAAATGCATATAAAACTAAAACATCATACCTTGTTCAAAAAGCAAAAATGCAACTTAAAAGACGTGTAGCACCAGGAATTTCAGAAATTATTATCAGAAAAAATGAAGAAAAAAGAAAAAAAGAGGAAGCAAAAGCAGCAGCTGCAGCTCAAGCAAAAGCAAAAGAAGAAGCAGAAAAAGAAGCTGAACTAAAAGAAAAAGTTGAAAAAGAAATTGAAAAACAAAAACAAAAAATAGAAACACGTGCTGCACCTCAAGAAGATAATGAAACCGTGGAAGAAGTCGTGGAAAAACCAGAACCTGAAGAAGAAAAAGTGAACATTGCTGAAAAAATTAAAGAAGATGCAAAAGAGGTTGTTTCTCAGGTAAAAGAAAAAGTAGAAGCTAAAATAGAAGAAAATAGTAATGAAAAGTCATTCACACAAACACTAAGAGAACAAGGACTAATACAAGCTCAAAAAATATCCGAAAAAATTGAAGAAACAAAACCAAAAGTAGAACAAGCAGTAAAAGAAACAAAAGAAAAAGTTGAAACAAAAACCGAACAAACAGAAACAACAAGTGACGGAAAATCATTCACACAAACACTAAGAGAACAAGGACTAATACAAACAGAAACACAACCACAAGAAACACCAAAACAAGAACAAAAACAAACACCAAAAGAAACAAAAACCGAACAAACAGAAACAACAAATGATGATGTAAAAACATTTATGGATTTAATACGTTCAGAAGGTTTATTATAAAAGGAGTATTCCAACCATGTCCGAACACATCAAATGTAGAATGATTTCAAAAGGAAAAGATACTGGTGAATTATTAGTTACAAAAGATCCTATTAGTTTTTTAGGAGGCGTTGATCCAAATACGGGAATAGTGATTGATAAAAAACATGAATTATATGATCAATGTATTACTGATAAGATATTTGTTATTCCTTCAGGTAAAGGATCTACTGTAGGTTCTTATGTAATTTATCAAATGGCTAAGAATAAAACTGCTCCTAAAGCAATTATTTGTCAGAATGCTGAGCCTATAATTGCTATTGGTGCAATAATATCTAAAATTCCTATGGTCGATAATCCAGAAGTTGATGTTACTACTTATTTAAAAACAGATGAAATTATTACTGTAGATGCGGATAACTCTTTAATCTCCTTAAATTAACTTTTTTTAATATATTTTTTTATTTGATTAATTTATCCTGTTAACTCAATGTTTATTATTGTTTTGATGAAGAAATAAGATTATTTTATTTTTAGATAACTATTTATAAAACTTCCTAGTATAAATTTAGTATAGACTAAAAAATTTTTCAATAAAAAAATAAAGGAGGAAGAACAAATGAGTGACAAAGAAGATACTTTTGTAGTTGAAGATATGCATTGTAATGCTTGTGTTAATACAATTACTAAAACATTAACTTCGAATGAAGCAGTAACAAATGTTGATGCAAATCTTGAAACCAAAGAAGTTAAAGTTAAATATGATGATGAAAAGTTTGATGTTGAAGAAATTTTAAGTTCTTTAGATACCATAGGTTTTCCTGCAACTATTAAAAAAAAACAATAAATGTAGCAGGAATGACCTGTGTAATGTGTTCAAGAGCCGTGACCTCCGCAGTATCAAAAATGCCCGGAGTATATTCAACCCATGTTAATCTTGTCTCTGAAACTGCAGATGTACTGTATAACCCAGAAGTAGTTACTATTGAAGATGTAGGAGAAAGAATTAACAATATTGGTTACGAATACATGGGCATTCATGATAATAGCTCCATTAACAATGACGTAATTGAGAAAAAACATGAAGAAAATCAAAAAAGAAAATTATACCGAATTGTTGTTGGATTCTTCTTTTCAGCAATATTAATGATATTGATGTTTGGAAACTTTAATTTAGGTCCAAATGCATCATACATAATGTTAGCTATATCAATTTTACCATTCATTTATGTATCATATCCTATCATAAAATCTGGATTAACTTCTATAAGACATAAAAATTTAAATATGGATGTAATGTATTCATTAGGAATAAGTGTGTCTTTTTTAGCTAGTTTAATAAGTACATTCGGTTTATTAGGAACTAATGAATTCATGTTATATGATACAAGTATTATGTTAGGATCATTTTTAATGCTAGGTAAATATTTAGAAGACCGAGCTAAAGGAAAAACTTCAGATTCTATAAAGAAATTAGTACAACTTAAAGCAACAGAGGCTACTGTTGAGAAATATATTGAAAATAAGGTAATTCAAGAGAAAATGCCTATCAATGAAGTTTTGAAAGGAAATATTATAATAGTAAAACCTGGAGAAAAAATACCTCTTGATGGAAAAATTATAGATGGAAACAGTTATGTTGATGAATCTTTAGTAACTGGTGAATCAAAACCAATCCATAAAGAAGTGGGTTCAAATGTTATAGGTGGTTCCATAAACAAGGAAGGAACATTTAAATTCAAAGTCACAAATACTAGTGAAAAAACTGTTTTGTCACAGATTATTTCAATGGTACAAGAAGCTCAAAATTCAAGTCCTCCTATACAGAAATTAGCTGATAAAATTATTAAATATTTTATTCCTGCAATTTTGTTAATTGCTCTAGTTTCATTTATTGTATGGTATGTGATTTTTAGGCAAGCATTTTTATTCAGTTTAAGTATTTTTATTTCAGTAGTTGTTGTGGCTTGCCCATGTGCATTAGGTCTTGCAATTCCTACAGCTTTAACTGTAGGTGTTGGTTTAGCAGCTAAGTATGGAATTCTTATTAAAGATGGGGAAACTTTAGAAGTTTCGGATAAGATAAACCATGTATTGCTTGATAAAACTGGTACAATTACTGTAGGTCAACCTACTCTTAGTACTATTATTAATTATTCAGAAAAAAGTGATGATGAAATTTTATGTATTGTTCGTTCAATAGAACAGTTCTCACAACATCCAATATCTAGTGCTTTATTTAATAATGAAGATAAACAGGGATATGAATTATATGATGTTGATAACTTTGAAAATATCACAGGTAAAGGAGTTATGGGAAGTATAGATGATATTCAATATTATGTGGGTAATAAAAAGTTAATGAAAACATATGACATGGATTTACCTGGAAATATCCTTGAAGATTTAGAAAAAGAAGAACTTGATTTGAAAACTAGTGTTATTTTAGCTGATGAAAATAATATTTTGGCAATAATATCTGTTGAAGATAAGATTAAAGAAAATAGTATTAATGCTATTGAAACTCTTCATTCCATGGATATTGAAACTTCGATGGTTAGTGGTGATAATAGGAATACTTGTGAAAAAATTGCTGAAAAAGTTGGAATCAGTGATGTTGTTTCGGAAGTTTTACCACAAGGAAAATTAGATTATGTTAAACAATTACAAAATGAGAATAAGATAGTTTCTTTCATTGGTGATGGAATTAATGATGCTCCTAGTTTAACTAAGTCAGATGTTGGGGTTGCTATGGGTACGGGAACTGATGTTGCCATAGAATCAGGAGATGTGATTTTAATTAATGGAGATTTATTGAATGCTGTTGCTAGTATTCAAATTAGTAGAAAGACTATGTCAAGGGTTAAACTTAATTTATTCTGGGCATTTGCGTATAATATCATATTAATTCCTGTTGCTGCAGGACTCTTAATTCCATTTAATATCTTTTTCAGACCTGAATTCAGTGCTTTTGCTATGGCTTTAAGTTCTGTGACTATAATCACATTATCTTTACTTTTAAAGGGTTATGTTCCGGAAATTTTAAAGGATGAATAGTTATTCATCCCAACTTTTTTTTATACATTTTTTTTCATTATTTCTCGTAGTACTGCGGTTGCATAACATCCTCTTGGTATGAAGAATTCGACTGAAATTCCATCATTTATTTCTTCAACATGTGTATCTTCTATTTTAAATCGAATACTTCTTCTTATGCCATGACTACCTAATTTTGGTGTTTTTGGGCATGCAAATGATTCTTTAAGAATGTTTTCGTCATGAATTACTTTTTCTTCTATTTTGCCTTGAATACCTTCTGCTAGTGGCACTTTTGATCCGAGTAGTGGTGCTGTTGGGTTTAGTATAAACTTATCCATATCATCTTGTATTGTTTCTTTGTTAATTTCATGCACCCAACGTTCTTCGGAGTCAATTATTATATCTCCTTCTAAGTATTTGTCAATACCTATTTTTGCTCGTTCATTAATTATTTTGTTGAATAAGTATGATTCATATGCGTTAACGAACATTCTTTTTAATGGTTTTGGTAATGATTCTATGGCTCGTATATAATCTTTTTCTACTAATTCTCCATGTTTATCTTTTGAAATCATTAATTCACGAATCATTGATTTTTCGTATCTCATACTTTTTGGCATTATATTATATGCTTCTTCAAGTTTTCCTTCATCATATAATTTTCTTGCTTCATATGGCTGATTATGTTCTTCTTCGTTAGGATGTCCAATATAAGTATCTACTGCTTTTTTTATGTCACCTTCTACAAGACATTTTCCCACTAAATGTGTTGTAGATCTTACTTCGCCGAAACGCTGATATCCATAATAATTTGGTACACCAGTTTTTTTTAATGATTCTAAGACTTCTTCTGCTATATGTTTATCTTCAGATGGATTATTGGTATTTCGGATGTTAATTTTGAATTTATTTCCTTTTAACTGGCCCATTCTTAATTTTTTCTGATTTTGTTTTATTTCAAGTATTTTTACGTTGTGTAATATTTCATTAAAGTCAGGTAATTCTTGTGGAGTGATATTTGAAATACATAACCATTGTCTGGTTATTGCAGAACGGTCCTTCATTCCTGCAAATCCTGTTCTTTTTCGGCTGAGATGTAATTCACGTGCAATGTCCAATACTACATCCAATGTTGTTCTTCCATTTTTTTCTATGTGTAACCACGTATTAGGTCCTTCTCCGGAAGGTAATTGTAATGGGACTTCATCAACATAGAAATCTTCATTGCTTTGTCTTATGATTCCATTTGTTCCCTTATTCTCTGTGATAAACGTTTCAACATTTAACATTAATTTTCATCCTCTTTTTTATAATTTTAATCATTTGATTAATAAGTAATTATTAGAATAGAAATAAGAGTTAAAATTATTAAAGATTAAGATTAAATAAAAAGTAATATTTTCCTTTATTATCAAATAATTATACTATTATATTATTAATCTTTTATAAATAAGAATATTTAGAATTATTAATTTTTAAATGAAAAAATTTTATGACTTAAAAATATGATTAAAATAATAACAAAGTTTAAAAATTAGAATTTAAATAAATATATTATAATTTATTTTGATTTCATGGAGGGAGAAAAATAGCTAATTCAACATCCAAAAGTTTGGTTGTTTTATTTATATTAACACTAATACCACTTATTCTAAGTTTATTGAATTTAGTGAATAATACTTATTTGTTCGTAGGGTTATTTGCTGTAGACTTCCTCATTGTTGGAATTGCAGCAACAAAATTAAAGTATCCCTTATTAGATATTAAAGAAGTTTTACGAAAAGTAACCTTAATCATACCTCTAGGTTTACTGTTTTCGTTGATAAGTGCAGGAATTGTTTATTATTTTAAAATGACTGCAAGTAGTATATTATTGTTTTTATCTTTAATCGCAATAATTTTAATAATTACTTCAGGATTAAGAACACAAAGCAATATTAGTAAAATAGAAAATCCAAAGGAATATGCGGAAAAACATTTGAAACGTATAATTTACATGTTAGTGATATTCTGTATCATTTCTTATATTGGAATGGAAGTACCACCATTTAGTGTCATACCATTATGGTTCGGTTTATGTATTCCATTTATCATGTTATTACCTGGATATCTCCTATTAAATATTCTTAATCCATATAAGGATGCAATTCGTTTAGGTGAACGTTTAGGAATTTCAATATTTGCTAGTTTAGTTTTTACATCAATCATTGGATTAATTATAGTTCAAATAGAACATATGCTTAATATGAGACATGTTTCTTTAGTGCTTGTTGTAATTACATTAATTATATTGTTACCATTGTATTACATAAAAGTTAAAGAAAAAAATACTCATGAGTTATTTAATGATTACCGGATAAACAGATTGTTTACATTAATTACTGTTGTCGCAATTATTGCAGTGTTAGCATCAGCAGCATTAGTTACTTCAGGTAATTGGAGTGAAAATAGCCCTAGTGCATTATTCCAGGGAAATACAACATTTAAAGTTTCTGGTATACACAATACTCCCGATGAAAAAGGATATTATAATTTTACAAATGGAGAAGTATTAAATTTAACAATGTCCATTGTTAACGATGAACATAGAGACATGGAATATACTGTAAAAGTAGAAGTTACTAATGAAACCAATAACGTCACATTACAAGAAGAAAAAGTTAAAGTTAAAAATAATGGACGTAAAAATATTAAAACTAACATTACAATGACTAGTGGTAAAAAAGATATTAAATTCACATTATATGATAGTAACAACCAACCATATAAAATACGTCACTTATATGTGAATGTAAACGAAAATAATACTTATACTGAAAGTGGAGAACAAACATAAAAAGGCAGATGGGAACTATTTTCCCACTGCATAATATTTTAAACCTAATTTTTGCATTGTACTATTTTTAAATTGATTTCTACCATCAAATATCATATTTTTAGACAGATTACTTTTTATTTTATTGAAGTCTGGACTTCGAAATTCTTTCCATTCTGTTATTATAATTAAGATATCAGCATTTTTTATTGCGGAATATTTATCATTAAAATAGTTAATATCCCAATCTTTAAAGTAAAATTCTTTTGCAACATCCATTGCTTTTGGATCATATGCATTTATTGTTGCACCCGCATCTAACAATTCTCTTATTATAGTTATTGATGGTGCTTCTCTCATGTCATCTGTTTCAGGTTTGAATGCTAATCCCCATATTGCAAAAGTTAAACCAGTGAGATCTTCCCCTAGAACTTTTTTTATCTTATTTACCAAATAGGATTTTTGTTGATTGTTTACTTCTTCAACACTTTTTAGTAATTTTGGCTCATATCCCGAATCGGTTGCAGTTTTTATTAGTGCAGTTACATCTTTTGGGAAACAACTTCCACCATATCCACAACCAGGATAAAAAAAGCTTGATCCTATTCTGGAGTCACTTCCCATACCCTTTCTTACATTATCTATATTTGCCCCTATTTTGTCACAGATATTTGCCATTTCATTCATGAATGAAATTCTATTAGCTAACATGGAATTTGATGCATATTTTGTCATTTCTGCACTTTTAATATCCATTATTATCATTCGTTCATGATTTTTTGTAAATGGATCATATAATAGTTTCATAACTTCTATTGCATTTTCATCATCTGCCCCAACAACTATCCTATCTGGGTGCATAAAGTCATTTACTGCATTTCCTTCTTTTAAAAATTCTGGATTAGACACTATTGATATTGAGTATGATTCTCCTCTTTTTTCTAGTTGTTCATTAATGATAATTTTAACTTCATCTGCTGTACCTACAGGTACTGTTGACTTGTCAACTACTATCATATCATGAATAATTGTTTCTCCTATTTGTTGAGCTACTTGTCTAACATATTGTAAATCTGCACTTCCATCTTCACCCATAGGGGTTCCTACTGCTATAAAACATAGTTCGGAATTATCTAATCCTTCTTTAAGGTTTGTTGTGAAATGTAGATTTCCTCGTTCATAATTTCGTTTAATTAATTCTTCTAATCCTGGTTCATATATTGGAATTTTTCCTTCTTTTAATGATTGTATTTTTTCTTCCAGTACATCCACACAGTATACTTCATTTCCCATATCGGAGAAACATGTGCCAGTAACAAGTCCCACATATCCTGTTCCTATTATTGTAATATTCATATTTTTTTCTCCTAATATACTTTACATACTATAAACCGATTGTTTTCAAATGTTTTCTCTGTTGATGGTAATTTTATATTTTGGAAATTATCCTCGGTTATTTCTTTGGTGAAATAATATGATGGGTAAAAACTACCATTCACATACCTTACATCTAATGATTCATAATCAGATGTGTTATTCATTATTAACTTCTTATCATAGACTATGTATCCTATTTTTTCTTCGTTTAATGATGTTGATGATGATTTTGATAGTGATTTGTTTGTGTAAACATCGAATTGATAATGTATAGGTATTTCATCCATACTTGAGAGTACTGTTCCAAAGTATAAGTTATTTATTAATATGGATTTATTGTTGTGTTCTTCGTTTTTGAAATAATTTATTAATTCTTGTTCTTCTAATGTAGGTGGTGCTATCTGAAAAGTTGATTGTTCTGTGTTTGCACTGAAAATTGTTACAGAAGGATCGTTTATATGGACAATACATAAACCTACTGATAAAATTATTAAAGCTAAAACCAATATTATAGGAAGCCTTTTGTCTGAAGTTTTTACAGAATCCAATAAATTAGATAAACCATAACCACCAAGAATTACCATAGGTATAATAAGGTATAATAATAACCTAAATGTATATACAGGTATTCCAAACCAATGCAAATTAGTAAATAAAAATGCTACCAAAGCCCATAGAGATACAAAATAAAATTCTTTCTTTTTAAAAGAAAAATACAAACCTATAATAGCAAAAATTAAAGATAACACTCCTACACACTTAACATACCTTTCTAACCCCATTGCAACTTGACCCATAAATAAATCAAAAGGATTATTAATAATTGATACAACACCAGAGAAAACCTGAGTAAAATGATCAGGACTAAACAAGAATAAAAATATTAAACCAACAAATCCCAATGCAAATATTGGTATCATAACATAAACATAATATTTTATCCCATCAAAATTACCCAAAGTAACTGATTGAATTAACATTAAAACAACCAACAAAATCATCAAATATACAAAAGATGAAAAATGTGTTAATAACGTTGATAAAGCAAGACAAGCTGTAAATATTGCATAAATTCCTTTTGATTCTATAGTAGCCTTATAATACATATAAACTGCCAAAGTGAAAAAAATCATGGCAAGAGTTTCAGGAATCGGTAAAAATAACCGGGTAAACATGAAACTTGAAATTAAAATCAAACCAGCAAATAACCCAGTTTTTCCATCATACAAATCTGATGCAACATAAGTTATTGTTAAAACATTGACGACAACCAATATTATTTGTAATAATTTTGCTCCACCCACTAAACCTGAACCAGTTACGAATGAAACAAATATTAAAAGTACGTGGAACAATGGAGGATAACCTATACTTTTTCCTGCAGGTGCGTTTAAAAAGTAATCCGTGTTAGTTATACCATTCTGTAAGTAAGCCAATGCATAATTAATATGAGTATAAATGTCCCAGCTTAATGGAAATTGATTTATTAAAGTTACAATTAATGCAATAATTAATGACAATATAACCGGAACAAATATTATGCCTTTTCCTCTTAAATTAATATTCATAATTAATCACCTAATACGCGTTTTTATCATTTATTAATGCGGGTAATGTTTTAAAGAATATTCTTATATCCAAAAACATAGTCCAATTTTCAACATAATAAATATCATATTCTATCCTCTTAACAATAGAAGTATTACCCCGATATCCATTAATTTGTGCCCAACCCGTCATTCCCGGACGGACATGATGTTTAATCATGTATTTTGGAACAGATTCCTTAAATTTATTCACCAAATATGGACGTTCAGGTCTTGGACCTATAAGACTCATATCACCTTTCAATATGTTGTAAAATTGAGGTAACTCATCAATACTGAATTTTCTTATAATTTTACCAACAGGAGTTATTCTAGGATCATTTTTCTTAGTCCAATGTTTATCATCAATATACTCATTATCAGAATACATACTCCTGAATTTGTATATTTCAAACACTTTTCCTCCTTCACCAACACGCTCCTGTTTATATATAATCGGTCCAGGAGATGTTGTTTTTATTATAATTGCTACAACAAAAAGTAATGGTGAAATAACAATGGAAACACAGATAACAAATATAACATCAAATATTCGTTTAATGAGACTATTATAGAAAATATCCAAAGGCAAGTACCTAGCACTTATTAATGGAATATCATCCAATAATTCAATATTAGGATGAGTTGTAAGATATCTATAATAATCTGGAACAATATCTGCTCTAACACCATTTTTTTCACAAGTAAACATTAAAGATTCAATTGTTTTATAATGTCTTGGAGCTATACTAAGAATTACCCTATCAATAATTTGATTTGATGTAATGATTTTATCCAAATCATTTACAGTACCAATTATTTCAACATTATTTACTGGTTCTTTAATATTATCATCCAAAAATCCTATTACCTTATAACCCAGATAAGAATTTTGATTAATAGTATCCACTAATTTTTCACCTACTTCTCCTGCACCAATAATTAATACATATTTAATGTTAAAACCACGAGATCTCATTAATCGCAGGAAATAACGTATAATTGCACGTTCAATTACTGCAAATAAAAAATTTAATACAAAGAAAAATATTAAAAAATTCTCTGGTAACACTAAAATTTCAGTGAACGTTACTGCAGACAATATAACAAATTCTATAAGATTTACTTGTCCAATAGTTGAAGCTTCTGAAAAAATGGACTTGTTTGTTCTTTGTGGTGTATATAATGAGAATACATAATATAACGATATATATGTAGGGATTAAAATTATTAAAAATGTTAAAAATGTTTCAAAATTGAAATTGAAATTAAATCCAATAATTCTTGTTGCAATACTTGAATTTAAAAATAAAGTTGAAGCAATTAGTACAAGAATATCAAATAAAACATTTAATACATTAAATAATTGTTGGTTTTCCCTAATCATATTACCACTTAATAATAGTTAGTTATGTTATTCATATTTAATAAAAATGTTTGAAAAAAAAGAAATGTTAAAAAATAGTTTTCAAAGTTAAA
>JAFRKG010000016.1 GCA_017431845.1 Methanosphaera sp.
AACTCGACATCAGAATATGGACATGTCCACAATGTGGAAACACACATGATAGAGACATAAACGCAGCCAAAAACATACAACGAGAAGGATTAAAAAAAAATATAATTATATAAACAAAGTATTTTATATGTGAACCGAGGGTTTCCCGGAGATCGCCTGTACCACTTACTATGCTTAGCGTTGGCGGCAATTAGGCAGGAATCAGATGAAAAATACGATTACTCAATATGAGTGAGAATTGTATTATGATGAAGAAAGGAGAATATTGAAATAAAATATTTCCCTCTGTAAAAAAAACTATATTTGGGTTATTGCTCATATTTCTCTCAATGCAAGGTTTTCTACAGAGCCAAAATAATTATATCAATTTTCATAATAATTATTTATATTATTTTCATCATAACTTCATATATGAAAGAAAGAATTTCTCAGTTCTTTACAGAAAGTGGTCTAGTATTTTTAAATCCTGATGATTTATTTTATTTTAAAACAGAAGAACCAGACAAAAATGGTATAATTTCATTAGTATTTTATAGTATTATGCTAGCATTAGTTATGGGAATAGCTACTGGTAACCTGGTTATTATCGGCGCATTAGTGGCAGCATCATTAATCCTCCCATTAGTTTACATGTTTATACATACAATATTCGTATTTATCTTTGCTAGACTTTTAGGTGGATCCGGCTCATTTATGAACACTTTTAACTTAATGAGTTATAGTGGTGTATTGAATATTTTACTAATTATTGCAATAGCATTATCTATTTTCAATCCTTTTGTTTTTGTACCAATATTAATGTTGGTGTCTATCTGGAAAATTGTTCTGGAAATGATAGCTGTAAGTGAAGAACATAATATAGGTTATGGAAAAGCATTTTTATCAACAATAGGAATATTCTTACTACTATCAGTAATAGTCCTGATAATAGGGGGGTTGATTTAAATGAATGGCGGTAAAATATTAGGTATTCTCATAATTATTGTAATGATATTATCAGTAGCAATGGTAGGATACAGTTCAATAACACACAAGATGGATAATAAACAAAACATTGTTAAAACAGTTGACATACTTGACGAATCAGAAATCAATCAAACATTCCCTGAAGAAAACTCAGAAGCAATACAAACAATAAACATTAACCTCGACCAAAAAGTGGGCGGAACTAACATAAAGTTTGCAGATAATTCAACCACAATATATAACATCACATCAAACAATGAAAAAAACAATAAAACAACAGTTACAACAAACAAGAACGGTACACAATTAGATGTAAACATTGACTCAGAGGACTCACAAAACACGATAATCTTAAGTAACAAGTACAAGTACACAATAAACGGTGATATTATTGCTGGTGGATTTTCATCAGATTTAGGAAATAATGCACAAGTAGATGCAATTAACATTAACATAACTGCTGGTGGAGTAGATCTTAAACTTAATGGTGGACAGTTAACAACAGTAAATTCACAGATTAATACTGGTGGAATAAACATATATGGAGAACCAAAAGGTGTAACAACCATTAACTCACAGATTGAAGTAGGTGGACTGAACCTACAAGCGAAAAAGCAAATAGCAGATATTTTCTCCGATATTAAAGTTGGTGGAATAAACCCTGGAAAATATCAGAAAGTTGGAAACAATGAGTACAAAGGAAACTTATTTGATTCTTCAGAAAACAAGTTAATTATTCATAATAACATTAGATTAGGTGGAGTTAACACTCAATCTTTCTAATTAAACTCTTTTTTTTATAATTATTTTTTTTAGAATAAATGGTTACTAATCAAAAATGGGGTGCTGAAAAAAAATATTAAATGATTATAAGTGTGGAAAAAATATCACTTATAAACGTTTTAAGAACTCAAGAATGAGTTTAACAGTGTCCTCAACATCTTTAACATTCACAACACTAATAGGTGTATGAATATATCTTGAACCAGAGGATAAAGTAGCTGTTGCAATTCCTTCACGGGTAAGATGAATAGCAGTAGCATCAGTTGTTCCACCATCACCTACTTCAACTTGATAATCTATTCCAGCAGCTTCTGCAGCTTCAACTAATAACTTTTTCATCATAGGATGAGTTAATAATCCTCTTCCACTAGCATCTGCAAATGATATAACAGGTCCTTTTCCGGCTTTAATATATGCATCTTCCTGTTTAACTCCAGGATGATCACCAGCAATTGTCACATCTAAAGCTATTGCCATGTCTGGATTAAGTTTGAATGCTGAGGTTTTTGCTCCTTTTAATCCTACTTCTTCCTGTACAGTACCAACACCATATACTGTTGCATCACAATCGGTCTGTTTCATTACTTCAGCCATCACAGCACAACCTACACGATTGTCTAAAGCTTTACCCATTACAAGGTCGTTTAAACATTCTTCGAAGTCTGTGTGGAATACGATTGCATCACCAATTGACACTAAACTTTCTGCTTGTTCTTTGTCTTTTGCTCCTATGTCAATGAACATGTCTTTGTATGAAATAATTTTCTTAGCTTCTTCTGCACTGGTGATGTGTGGTGGTTTTGAACCAATAATACCTGGTACTTCACCATTTTCTGTTTGAACATATACTTTCTGGTTTAATAACATTTGATCGTTGATTCCACCAATTTTCACGAATCTTAAAAATCCGTCATCATCAATGAAACTTACCATTAATCCGATTTCGTCCATGTGTGATGCTAACATAACGCTAGGTTTTCCTTCTTTTCCTTTGTGTGTGGTTATTAGGTTACCCATTATGTCTGTTTCCATTTCATCCACGTAATCTTTTAGTTCTTCTTTTAGTATGTCACGTACTTCGTCTTCAAATCCTGAAATACCACATGCTTCGGATAATTTTTTTAATAAATCTTTCATTGTTAAACCTCTACATTTAATTTTTAAGTTTTTTTTTTTTATTCTTTTGATATAACTAACTTTATCAATCCTATTATAATAACCTTTGTTAAGTTTTATATCATAACAATAATGTAATTAAATACTAATAATATAATACACAAATAATATTATTATTGAATACAAATTGAATGAAAATCATTCAATAAAGAGAGTGGATTAAATTATGGATGCTTTGACAATAATAATAATGGTAGTCCTATTTGTTCTAGCAATGCTATTCGTATTCTCAACAGCACTACTAACACCATATATTGGAAAGAAACACCTAATCTCAGTATTATTACTAGGATTAATAGTAGGAGTAGCAGCAGGCGCATTTCTATTATCACCAATATCAGAAGACATACCTGACTTCACCAGAACATTAGTAGAAGAAAGCGTTGATGGAAATGACAATATAGAACTGGACTTGTCAACCAATGGAAACTTAACACAAATAATACAAAACATCTCCTCAATAGAAGGAGTAGAAAAAATAGACTATAATGGAATAACCGTAAAAATAGACGAGGAATTTGATTCCAATACAGAAAAACAACTGATAATGACTGCATTAAACAACAGTGACCCAGGAGTATCAGATATAAAAGACAAAGGAAATAACACATTCTTCATAGAAATGACAGATAATGCAGATCCACAATCAGTACTCGACAACATATACAAAACATTCAGCCGTGAAACATACACTCACCTAAAATACACATCAATGCAAGCAAACGTAACAGTAAAAGCAAAACAAGTAACACGAGCACTAAATCAAATATCAGAAAATGATGTGGTAGTACTGAATGTAACTGGTCCAACCGAAACACAAAGTGCAATGATAAACCAAGTCATACCAACAGGAAACAATCTCATAATAGTATCAGGAATACTAGGAGTAATAGTAGCAGCAGCAGGATTCTTTGTAGATTCACTAATAACATTCATAGGAAACCTTAGGAAAAAACGAAACAAAAAACCTTCAAGAAAAGAAAACATAAAACGAAAAGTAGTTCCAGGAACAGAAAAACAGAAAGGATCCCCTAGAAGAAACAGAAGAAATAAAAAGAAATCAATAGACATATTTGATGACTCATTTGATAACAGTCCAAAACAAAACATTGGATCAAACAAGCATTTCAAACAATTAACAGTAGACGACTTCCAAGAAGAAAAAACTGTTAAACAGGAAAAACCTAAAAAACGCTTCTCATTCAGACGCTCATCAAACAAAGATGAAAAACAAGAACAAAAAACAGAAAGTGAAAAGAAAACAAGAAACTCTCAGAAAAGGGGAACACCAAGGTTCAGACCTAAACGAAGAGAATAACAAACAAACAATTCTAAATCCACTTTCAAACAAACATATTTTTTTTTATAATTATTATTTTTTGGAGTAATTATTCTTATGAAATCAGTAATATTATACTCTGGAGGAAAAGACAGTACAATGGCAGTATATGAATCACAAAAAAATGGTGATGAAATATACGCACTACTAGCAATGGTATCCAGAAACAAAGAATCCTACATGTTCCATGTACCAGACATACACATGGTAGACTACTGTTCAGCAGCAATGGAAATACCATCAATAGATGTTTTAACCGACGGAGTGAAAGAAGAAGAACTAAACGACCTAGAACAAACATTAACAAAACTCAAAGACAAAGGAGTAGAAGCAGTATACTCCGGAGCCCTAGAATCAGTATATCAAAAATCAAGAATAGACAAAATCTGCGAAAAACTAGGACTCAAATCAATATCACCATTATGGCATAGAAATCCAATAGAATACATGCAAGAAATAGTAGACCTAGGATTTGAAGTAATCATCACAAGCGTATCCGCATATGGACTCACCAAAGAATGGCTGGGAAAAACAATAACACAAGAAACAATAGAAGAAATAAAAGAATTAAACACAAAATACGGGATACACCCAGCATTTGAAGGAGGAGAAGCAGAAACATTAGTACTTGATGGACCAATGTTTGACAGAAAAATAGTAATAGACGAAGCAGAAATAACATGGAACTTTGATAATGGAATCTACGACATCAAAAAAGCTCACTTGGAAGAAAAATATGATTACAGTCTATGAAGTAAACCAATCAAACACATAATCAGTATTATCAGTATAAATTTCCACTTCAATATCCCCCAATGAGGACATGCTCTCATCAATAAGATGTAAATTATTGTTCAAAGCAGATTGTTTATTAATAAAGAATGTTAATAAAGAATCCTCCCTATTTTTTTCCAATATATTACAAAGCAGTTCTTCCTGTTCATTCTTAACTATTCTATTCCGTATACTTGAAAGCAAGCTCAAATCACCTTCAACCAGGATATAATTATCTTCTGTTACTCTTATGGTAGGTTTTCCGCTCACTATGTTTATGATGCTGCTTTCTACCCTTGATTGGTCTTCTGTTAGATTTACCTTTGCCCTTATTCTTACCCTGACTTCTTGGATGATTGTTTCTTGGTTTAATTTCATGCTGTATCAACATCCTAACACTATTTTTAAAGTTCTGAATATGACCCTCATTAATAAGCATATAATCTGCTCTTGCAATAACATTACCTATACCAAAGTTAAGCTCACGATTATCCCTTTCAAGAAAAACCTTATAATCCGGTGAATCATCACTACGTTTTCTTCTAATAAGACGATTAAATCTTTCCTGTGGATTAGAATGAATCGCAATAATCTTAAAGTTTTTAAAACGTCTCCTGAAATACTGCACTTCCTGAGGGCTACGTATACCTTCTATAATATAAACAT
This sequence comes from Methanosphaera sp., assembly GCA_017431845.1. Taxonomy (GTDB): domain Archaea; phylum Methanobacteriota; class Methanobacteria; order Methanobacteriales; family Methanobacteriaceae; genus Methanosphaera. The sequence continues at coordinate 5,705 of JAFRKG010000016.1, forward strand.
TCTGCTCAATTTTTTTAAACTTCTTAGGCTTATTAAACTTATTATTTCCCCTATGAATCTTCTTAACATGGCCATTACGATTGTTACGCCTCTTTGAATGATTAAATATTTCCTGAATGCAGCGGTCAGCAACCACATTATTACCATACTGTTTTCTAAGGTTAACAGCAGCTTCACCCGGAGTACAATTTTGACGTTCAGCCTCTCTACGGATAACATCACCCATACTAATAGTATAAATGCCCTCCTTTTTAGCAATTCTGGAAATAATACTCTTTCCTGAACCGGGTAAACCTGTTACACCAAAAACTTTCAATTTACATAACTCCTCAAAAATATGTCTAATTATATTATTTGTAACTACTTATTCAAACCTTTTTATAATATCATGAATAGCAGTGCTTAAATTATCTTCATTACTAAAATTATTAATACGTTCTTTTAAATCATTGTTATCATAATCCATAAACCGGTTTACAGATTCAATTAGTAATGGCATGACTCGGACAATATTATCAACAATAGTTACAGTAGATGTTTGAGCAGTCCTGGATAATGGATTAAGATCAACATTAACAATATTCTTACCTAACTTTGCTAACTTCTCAGCACGATCACCATCTTCTAAAGGGATGAAAATAACATCAGACTTACTGATTCCTTCAATACTAACAGGTGACCGTGGACCATTCAAATCAGGAGTGTCAATAAAATCATCTTCATCAGTACCTAAAAGTTCAGTAACTCCAAGATTACTGTAAACCTTCTCAATGTTCGCTATTCTCTCAGGAGTTCTGTAATAAAGGTTAATCTCTACAGGAATGTCCAACAATTTAGATAATTCTGCAACTTCCTCTGCAACAAGTGCTGTAGTATTACCATTAACAGATAATACTGGATGTTTGCCGGTTAAAAAATAGCAACTTGCAACTTCAATGGTATTATATGAGTTAGCAGTGGTTTTCTCACCAATAAGATAATCAAAGGTTTCTCCACGACCATGAGCTATCATACCTGAATCTGCAAGTATTCCCTTCTTATGTGCTTCAACAATTTTCTCTCTATAAACTAATGATTCATATCTTGGATGGTCTTTATTCAACATATATAAAATATAAGTATTTTATAATATTTTAGGATTTGTATTAAAAGTGTTTGTTTGGATATTATTAATCTTCGGCTCTGTAAAAAAAACTATATTTGGGTTATTACTCATATTTCTCTCAATGCAAGGTTTTCTACAGAGCCATTATTTATAAATATTGTCATGATGTTCATATTTTCTAAAACAAACAATTTGTTTTTCATTATTAATTTCAAACAGGATTACAAAAGATTTATTTACATGTACTCTTTTGAATTTTTGCAAGGGTTTTTCGAAGGTTTTTAAATGATTTATCTCCATATGTGTTTATTGTTTCCATGATGTCCGATATTTTGTTTAGTAAATTCTCTTTTGATTTTTTGTTCTTGATTTCAGATATCTTTTCTATGAAATCTGGATGGTATTTTGGAGAGTACAAGTTAATTCCACCCTATTTTAATATGTGTTGTATATCTATGGAAACATAGTCTTCAGGTTTTGTTTCTATTAAATCTGATACTATCTCCTTTTTATATCCTTTGAAATATGAACTTTCTTCATAATTATCAATTAATATATGTTTTTCGAAGAATTCTCCTTGTTTATTTAGTATGTTTGAATATTTATGTTTATACTTGTTGTATTCTGTTTTATCTATTAGTTTATTGGTAAATTCTATTTTTTTCAATATAAAATCAAAATATTCATTTAGTAAATTATTGAGGAATTCAATATTTTTTTTGGATGGTTTTAATTTTAATAAGTAATGTAGCATTCCTAAGTATTCTTCGCATAATTCTTCTTCATCGTCTGTTAATTTTATCTTATTGAAGTAGGGATTTGTTGAAATGTTGAATCCTTTCATCATTATATGTATTAACTTTGATTCTAATTTTTTGTTTGTTTTAACTTGGAAATAATTTGGTAAATCCCATATATAACTAGAAGTTTCTAGTAAATTTGTATTATCCATAATTACATCGCCTTCATTATATTGTATAGCGTTTTTAATTAGATAATTTTTTCTATAATAATTCATATTTATTATTTTTCACCTCAATATTATTACTAATATTTTATTTGTTATTACTTATAAATGTGGTTATTATCATGGAGGATATCTATTGTATTTTTAACAAAAAATGAGGATGTACTGATAAATTTAATATTTACTTCAAAAAAACTTTATAAAAAAAATAAAATTATTTGGGGGGTTAATATGAAAAGAAGTTATTACTTATCTTTTCTTTTTCTTCTCTGCTTCTTCACGAGCAATAGTTTTTCTTCCTTTCTTCTTATTCTTTTTAGGTTTTGAGGAAGATTTATTAATACTTATTTCTTCTCTAGGATTTTTAACAAGGAATGTTTCCATGTAATCAGCAAATACTGGTCTGGTAACAAATATACCCATAATTACCCCTACAACAGTAGTTACTGCGAACCCTGTGAGCATACCAATACCTGTTGCACCACGAGCAAATCCAATATATGCAAGTGGAAGCATAGCAGCTATGAGTGTTCCTGCTGATGCATAAACTATGAAGAATGCATCTTTTATTCTTGTTTTCACAATGTTTTTACGATCACTTCTGTCACGTCTTGCAAGAACTTCATCGGTCATCACAATCTGGTCGTCTACTCCTGTACCTATTGTTGCTATCATACCTGCAATTGCTGACAGGTCTAAGTTCCAATGGACGATTGATGCAAATCCAAGTATAAGTACAAGTTCTGATAGGCTTGTAAATACGATTGGAATTACGAGTGATGGTGAACGGTATTTGATTGACACGATCACTACTATTGCTAGAAGTGCTAGGAATCCTGCTATGAGGGAACCGGTTTCAAATTGTGAACCCAGTTCTGCTGATACACTGTTTACTCCACTAATGGATAGTTTTACAGGTAATGCACCTGATTCTAGAACTGTATGTATCTCTGTTGCCTGTTGTTGTGCCTGTTCTTTTGTCTGTTCTCCACCGGATACTTCTATGTCGGTGGTTCCCACACCATTTGCAAGTCCTGCATCTAATTGTGGTGATGAGATGAGCTTGTCATCTAAGAACATTTGCACTTCTGCACCGGCTTGTCCTTTTGCTACTTCAGCAAACTTGTTTGAAGCATCTAATGATACGCTGAATGGAACTTTCCATCTGGTACCTGTTACTTCTGCTGCACTTACTGTTGAAATATCTGCTCCTGTAAGTGCTGTTTTGTTGTTTATTTTTGCTTCGAATTTACCTGGTGTACTTATGATCCGTTCTACTTCTTCGGGTCGTACTCCAGCTATTTCTACTATTACGTCTTGGTCTCCACTCTGTCTTACTTGAACGTCACTTATTCCGAAGGCGTTTAACCTTTTGTCCAGTACTGCTGTCACAGTATTCATTGTATCCTGGTCTACTGGTTCTTCTAGGTGTAATTGTATCATGGATCCACCATCTAGGTCTAATCCTTCCTGTAATCCAAATATACCTATACTTGCTATACTTACTATTAATAGTACTGCCAGTAAAATCGTTCTCGGTCTTTTTAAGAATTGTTTGGTGGCTGGTTTAATTGTGACCACCTCTTTCCATGTGCCATTTTAGTATTCCTAAGTTCATAAGCCATGTGGCCAGTAAATCTGAGAGTAATCCCATTATTAGAACTGCGGATATGTCTTCAAGTACCTGAGCGGATGGGATGAATATTTTTACTACAATAAATAGTACTATCATTGATGCAAGTGCAGAGATTGTGAGGGTTATACCCGTTTTACATGCTCCTTCTGCACGGTCATCAAGGTCTCCATCTTTTCTTTTAAGTAATCTTGTTGTTAAAAGAATATCGGTATCTACTCCATACCCTATGAGCATTAGCAATGCACCTACGCTTGCAATGGATAATGGTATTCCGAATAGGGACATACTTCCTACTGCAATTGAAAGGTTACATACTGCTGATAAGATAATAGCAAATGATGGTACGAAGTCTCTGAATACGAAGAATACTGTTGCTGCCATGAATACGAATGCAAATACTAATGCGTATATGATTTGCACCATAGCTGCTTCACTTAGTAATGCTCCTACACTCTTGAAACTCAGTACCTTGAATTGGCCATTGACTTTTGATTCAAAGGCTGCCTGGTCAACATCACCTGCTATGGTTACAGTTGCAGTGTTTCCGGATATGGATGTTTCTACATCTGATATTCCAATGCTCCGTGATATTGCGTTTGATACATCTGCTTCACTCATTGGTTTATTTAATTCTAATGTTACTAATGTTCCTCCCTTAAGGTCTACTCCTTCGTTAAGTCCGAATACTCCTATGTAGGCTAGTGAGAGTATCATCAGTATTACTGGAATTAAAATCAGAGGCTTATGAGATTTTCTTGTAATATAATTGATTACATCTACCATCTCATGTTCTCCTTTTATTATCATGTGATTTTAACAGTAATGTTATTTTCACATTTTCATTTTTAATTTAGTATAAATCTAATTATATTGTTAAAAGTATATAATCTTAAACCTTTTAATTACTAAATTTTTTCTTTTTAAAAATATCTTAAAATAAGGGTAATGATTGGGGGAGTTTAGGAGTATAAGTCAATGTCTAACTGTTTTATTAGTTTTATCGTGTTAATCTTCAGTTCTTCTTCGCTTTTATTGTTTACTCTCATGATGAATGAGTTTACAATATGGGCTTCTTTGTCTTCTAGTTTTTCTTTGATTTGTTTTAGAACATCATATCCTTGTCCTGTGTTTGTGGTTGTGAATATGATTATGTTCTTGTCTTTGAAATTGTTTTTTGATATGAATGTCTTTATGGCGGGTGATATTCCTCCTAGGGTGGAGGGACAGCCCAGTATTATTAAATCGTAACTTGTCATGTCTATAATTTCTGGTTCTATACTTGTTTCTTGTGAGCGTAGTGCGTTGATGTTGTTACGTATGTTTTTTAGAAATCCTTGTTTCTTGTTTAAATCTTTTATTTCAGCAATGTCTGATTCAAGCTTTTCTTTTAGTGTGGTGGTGATGATTTTAATACTTTTATTTGATGAAAAAATTATTATAGAAGTCATTTTTCTAATTTCCTATTTTTAGGTTCAAATCCTTAATTGCTGCTCTTGTATTGTCCATGATATCATAATCGTCTCCGCGTGTTATGATACTGAATGCTCCGATAACATTTCCGTTATGTTTTCGTACAAGCCTTGCCATTCTTTTCATGGCTATGTCTCCTCCTATTCCTTTCATTGTATTGAATAGGATTATGTTCTTATTTTTGAAGTCCATGTTATCTATCAGTTTCTTTATTGCGGGAGCTATTGATCCAAACCATACTGGTGTTCCTATGAATATTGTTTCATAGTAGTCTATGTCCAGTTTTGTTGGTGATATGCTTGCAGAGTCTATCAGGCTTGTAAACATGTAATCAAGTAATGTTCGGTTGTTTGTGAAATCAGTGATTTCTCTGATGTGGGCTTTTAGTTCTCGTTTGATTATGTGTGCTGCAAGGCCCGTATTTCCGGACCGGGTATAGTATATAATTAATGTTCTCATAAAATATTCACCCACGATTTAAAAAATATAATTTGAATCTTATCTATTTTCTTATTTAGATGAACTATTTAATATAAATATCCATTAAATGTATTTAATATTAAGTTTTATTTTAAAAAAAATTAAGAAAAATTGTTAGGGGGATTATTCTTCACTTAAAGCATCCATGACTAATTGTTTGGTGTCATTGCCTTTAAGGGCTAAAGAAAATGAACGTTTAACAATTCCACCTTTAGCAGAGATTTTATCATTCATAGCATTAACTGTCTTATTACCACCACTACTCATCATAGTAGCAAAAGTTATAACATTAACACCATTAAAATCATTTTCATCAATAAACTGTAAAACAGCAGGTGCAGGCTTAGAAGCCCAGACGGGAGTACCAATATAAATAGTATCATATTCTGAAAGGTTAACTTTTTCATATGAAATGCTGGTTTTCTTTCCTATAACAGAATCCACAGCACCAAGAGCATAACCCAGAGCACCGGATCTGCTTTTCTTATCTTTTATTTCCACTAGTTTTGCATCATTTTCTTCAGCAATAATCTCTGAAACTTCTCTTGTATTGTTTGTTCTTGAATAATAAACTACTAAATCCATAATAACTCCCCTCCTTATGGGTATAATCCTACTTCACGTAATCCTTCACGTTCATCAAATCCGAACATGATATTCATGTTCTGTACAGCTTGCCCTGAAGCACCTTTAACAAGGTTGTCAATAGCAGACACAACAACAAGATGATCCTCATCATCAAGGGATATTCCACCTATTTGACAGTAATTACTTCCACGGACACTTGCAAGAAGAGGAATCTTATTATCATCAAGTACTTTAACGAAAGGTTCATCCTTATAATATTCACGATATAACTCGTAAACATCATCAGCGGTCACATCACCTTGGAGTAAGAAACTGTGATTTGTTGTGATAATTCCCCTGATAACAGGTACAAGGTGTGGTGTGAATGAAACTTTCACATCTTTTGTTCCAAAGTTTCTTAGCTGCTCTCTAATCTCAGGAGTATGCCTATGATTATTAATTGCGTATGGTTTAATATTGTCACTACATGTAGGATAATGAGTATTGGCATTAGGATTTACGCCGGCACCACTAACACCACTTTTACTGTCTAAAATTATCCTGTCAACCAGTTTGTTTTCAACAATTGGAAGACTGGAAAGAATAGCTCCAGTAACAAAACATCCTGGATTGGCGATAAGCTGTGCATCCTTGATTATTTCCCTGTTTATTTCGGGTGAACCAAAAACAGCTTCTATTTCAGGGTGTAAATGTTCCATACCATACCATTTTTCATATGTGCTTATATCACTGAAACGGAAGTCACCACTAAGATCAATAACTCGACTACCATTTTCCAGGTATGTTGGTACAAGTTTCATTGATGCTCCATGAGGCAATGCACTAAACACTAAATCTGCATCAACATCTGTTGGGTCAGGGTTACTGAAAGTATAATCTAATCCTTCAAGGTTAGGATGTAATTTACTAACAGGTTCTCCCTCATTTTTACGACTTGTAACATACTTAATATTCACGTTTTTGTGTCTGTGAAGCAATCTTAATAATTCTCCACCAGTATAACCACTAGCTCCTATAATAGCTACATCAATTTTGCTCAAAAATTATACTCTCCTCTCTCATTGTTTAATATATGGTTTAACATTCTTAAAATGTGTCTTTGCAACTTTATCTAATATATTTTTATCAATATTTTTAGGCTTTGTTTTTCTAAGACTAATATTATATCTTTCTTCTATCTCTTTTAATGTTTTTTCATAATGGTACTTGGCAATAATGCTACTGGTTGCAACAGGAATAAATCTTTCACCATCAGATTCCTGGATAACTTTAATCTTGTCATCTACGTCAAGGTAGTCATTCATCTTCTTATAATCAAACTTGTCAATAATTATTAACACGTTTGTTGTATTAACTTGTCTTAAGAGATTCTTGATTGCCTTAGAATGAAGGTAGGCTAGTAGGTGATTAAGGTTTTTACCTTCACTCTTAAACTTAGTGTATAGTTTGTTATAACTGAAGGGTGTTAATATTAGTGTTTCATGTTTTATGCCTAGTTTTTCAATTTTTTTGTACTGGTTGATGATTTGTTTTCGGGATAATTTTTTACTGTCAGTAACACCAATCTTCTTCAATTTAATATTTTCATCATCTGATGTAGATACAGCCGTGATAACAAGAGGACCATACCATTCACCCTTACCAGTTTCATCAGAACCAATAGTAAAATCATAGTTATCCAACATACTAATAGAATAATCACTCCTATCTTCAATATTATTGTCTCTAACAACTGGTTCAACATACTCCCTTTTTTCAAGAACATCATCTAAAAAAGAAAAAGATGCCCCATTCTCATTAAAAACAAGCTTATTAGAATTATACAAAACAAAAAACAAATCACCATCCTTAATCCTAACACGCTCATACTGATGAGGAGACTCATGCCGTAAATCCCCACACAAACTCAGAAAACGAACAACTTCCAAATCACTTAAACTAACAGACCTCATAAAAACCCATCAAATAATTATTCTCAAAATTCTTTTGCAATTTCTACTCTATTATACATCCTCTTCCTCAGAGTTTGCAATGCCGTCAGTTTAAGAATTTTTCATGAAATTTTTTTAATTTCCTTTACAATTTGATATTTTTGACTATTTGTTTTAGAATGTTGGTTTGTTGTTTGATTTGAACTTTCTGCTTTTTGATTTTGTTTTTCTTTCATATG
>JAFRKG010000017.1 GCA_017431845.1 Methanosphaera sp.
ATTTAAATCCAACAGAAGAAACCTGGGATTACTCAAAATACCATCTAAAGAAGATAGATATCCCTACACAAGAAGTTTTACAACAAAAATCATTAGAATTCTTTTATAAAGCTAGTGAAAGTCCAACATTAACAACATGGTCTAAAGAAACATTTTTACCTCACATCATGTAAGATAAATAGTATTTAAAAACTATAAAATAAGTTTTCAAAATGACTATAATAGAATAAAAATTTCAAAAAAAAGGGGTTGTAGATGATTGTGAAAATCAATCACTTATATCATAATCATCCACTATAATAAATTGATATTCAGGGTATTTATCATATAGTTTTTTAAGAACTTCTTCTTTTATTTGTTCACGATTTGCATTAAAATCAACGATTAAATCAAAACTAACAATATTTTTTTCATCATATACATAGAACCCATGCATTTGTAATACTTCAGGGTATTCACTTAACAAAGACTCAAGATAAGAACGAATCTCAGCAAACTCCTCAACAGAATCATTAGTCGCATAAATACCAACAGTCAAAGCAATACCAAACTTCTGATAAACCGCCGACCTAACCCTAAAAGTCAAAGCATGAATCTCCTTAGCAGTTAAATAATCATCAATCTCAATATGAACACTACCAACAGTATCCTCAGGACCATAATTATGCAAAGCAAGATCATAAGCCCCATAAACACCATCAAAAGACTCAACTTCCTCCTTAATCTTACGAGACAAATCCGAATCCACACGAGACCCAATCATACTATTAACAGTTTCCTGCAACATTTCAATACTAGCCTTAATAATAACAAATGAAATGATAACACCAAGAATACCCTCCAAACTAATATGCCACACCAAACTAATAATAGCAGCAACCAAAGTTGATAAAGAAAGTATAGAATCAAAGAAAGCATCACTACCAGATGCAACCAATGCCTGAGAATTAATACTCTCACCAACACCCTTCACATAACGACCCAAAACAAACTTAACAACAACCGCTACCGCAACAATAACAAGAGAAATCGTAGTATAACTAGTTACATCAGGAGCAAAAATCTTAGGAAAAGATTCCTGTAAAGACGTAATACCCGCCCATAAAACTATAACAGCAATAATAACTGATGAAAAATATTCTATCCTACCATAACCATAAGGATGATTCTTATCAGGAGGACGACTAGCAAGCTTAGCCCCTATAATAGTAATAATAGAACTTAATGCATCAGTCAAGTTATTAACCGCATCCAATGTAATAGCAATAGAATTAACTAAAATTCCAATAGTTGCCTTAAATGCTACAAGTACTAAGTTAACAACAATACCTACAATACTTGTTTGAATAATCTTTTTCTGTCTATCCATAAATTCACCTATAACTAAATATTTATCCTAAGAAATATAATAATTTTAAAATTAAATCATTTTATATTAATTCATCTATCACTTCTTCCACATCTGCACCAACAGGAATATAACGATTAATGAAATCATTAGGTAAATCATATTCAATTAACTTTTCCGGTGGCACTAACCGGTAAGTTTTATGAACATTAACCCCAACTTCCAGGTAATCCTTATTAAAACGTACAAGATTCCATTTAGGCAATTGGAATGTCATAGTCTCAAATGGAAATCTTATTATCCCCGGAGTGTTATATCCAATTCCGAACTCCAATAACAAAGTGCTTGAGTCTCTTGCATTGTTAACAAAATCCTGATACGCCTTTTTTTGTAAATGCCAATGCTTGTCTTCAACAAAAAAGTTATCTACCCTAAGGTTTGTCTCCTGTGGTTGGCCACACACAGGACAGTACGGTACTAAATTGCTTGGTATCTTCAATTCTTCATCGGTGCTTTCAACCATCTGCTTTACTATTTCAGTATTATCATATAACTTGTCATGACATGCTTTACTACACTGAAAATACCTGTAACTTCCCTGTGTTGCAAATACTTTGTCTGATGGAAATCCTGATTTGATGAATTGATCATCTACATTAGTTGTTATTACAAAGTACTTCTTGTCTTTAACCAATTCATATATTTTCTCGTATAAAGGCAATCCATCTACAAGTCCCTCGTTAACATATATCTGTTTTGCCCAGTAGCCCCATTTTTCTTCTAGTGTTTCGAATGGATAAAAACCTCCCGTGTACATGTCTGTCATATCATATTTTTTAATGTATTCACTGAAATATTTCTTGAAACGTTCCCCTGAATATGTTAGTCCTGCAGCTGTTGATAATCCTGCCCCTGCACCTATTAGTATATATTCTGAGTCTTCAAGTAGTTGTTTAATTTCTTCTATACGTTCTGATAGTTTTTTCATATACATTTTTATCATCATCTGAATATACGTTGAATATTATTTTTTCAAAGGAATCTTCTTGTCCTAAAAATTGGTCAACTGTTCTTATTGCTATCCTGCTTGCTGTATCTTTTGGGAATCTGAATTCCCCCGTGGATATTGAGCAGAATGCAACTGTTTTTATATTGTTTTGTTTTGCCTGGTTTAAGACATTAGTGTAACAGTTTGCTAGTTGTTGTTGCTGTTTTTCTGTGACTGTTGAGGTAATGATTGGTCCTACTGTGTGTATTACGTGTTGTGCTGGTAGGTTATATGCTTTTGTTGTGAATGCTTCTCCTGTTGGCAGGTTGTAATTGATTGTTTTCATGTGTTTGTCACATTCCTGTCTTAGTCTTAGTCCTGCATCTGTGTTGATCTGGTTGTCTATGCAGTTATGGCATGGCACGAAGCATCCTAGTCCCTGTGAGTTTGCTGCGTTTACTATTGCTCCTACTTGTAGTGTGGTTATGTCTCCCTGCCATAATGCTATTTTGTTCTTGTTTTCTATGTTGCATTCAGGGTGTGTTGTAGATAGTGTGTCTATTTCGTTTATGCTTGTTGTTTTTTTTGTTTTTTCCAGTACTTCTTGTAGTAGTTTGTCTTCTTGTTGTATGTATTCTTGTGTTATGGGCTTTGCTTGTCTGATGTTTGTTAGGCTTCTGTATATTGTGAATTTTTCTTGGAAGTTTTCTGGTTGTTTTCTTATTTTTATGTCTGGATTTTCGTCTAGAAGGTATTTAATTAGGTAGTCTATTGTTTGCATTTTAATCATTGGCTTAATTTATAATTATGTAAAAATAGGAATTAGTTTAAGTAACTTTTATTGTTACTTATATTAGGGATAACCAGTTTTGTATTACTTCTTCGTTATCATCCATTAGTTGTCGAACCTTTTTAAAGTAGGTTCCATCGTTTAATGATTCATCTTCTGTTCTTTTTGTTACACAGTCATATTTTTCGTTATCTTCTCGTAGTGGTAGGCTTATCATGTTATAATTGTTTACCTGTTCATCGTCCATGTTCTCTTCGTCATAGTCTTGTTCCACGTCGGTTGCTGCTAATCCTACTACTGCGCATAGGTCAAGATCGTATACTAGTGACATTTTATTGTAACATTTCAGTCCTGTTGTGTCAAAGTCTTCTCGTAGGGTTCCTTTCATTACTTCTTCAACAGAAAACATTGGCACAATGAATGGTATTCTTGATACTAAAAATCTGTCCTCGAAAACTCGTGCTAACTTAAACTTGATTAAGGATTCTACCATGTCTTTTGTAGGATATTCTATGAATATGCTTGACTCGAAGAGTGTTGATGCTTCATCTATCTCCTCGGTTAGGTAGATTTTATCCCTGTATTCTGGTAGAACATAGAAGTATTGCATGACAAGTGCATCCTTATTTATGCTGGTGTTTTTGAATGTTGTGAAGCCTACTACTTCGTTATCATATACTACGTCTTTGTAGAAGAAGCATGAATCGTTTGGTGCAATATAGTATCCTTCATCTTTTATTGCACGGTACAGGTAGATGTAATTTTCTTTGACAAGTTCTAGAATGGGTAGTGTGAATATTTTTCCGTCTTCATCTGTTCTGTAATTATAAACATTTCCTAAACCATTTGGTCTTTTTACTTTCTTATTAGGATTAACCATAAAAATATGCTCCATCGTATTATTTAATTATTCTAATTATTAGTTATCTATTTTAAGACTAAAAAAAGTTTTTAAAAAATATAATCAATAAATTCTCATTATCTATAAGGAAGGTTTTAATTAAATGTTATCCGATATAATATCCACTACATCATCCTTTATTTCATCAGTAAATCTGTGTTCTCCTTCTTCATAGATATAAACTACTGAATTTTCATATACCTTATCAGCTTTTACTATATATTCTATTGGTACTCTTTTATCTTCTACTCCGTGGAATATGAATACCTTGCCCGTGTATCCTTTAATGTCTTCGAATATGTTGATTTTAAGTGCTGAGTTAATATATTTTTCTCCAAGGTATTCTGGCATAAGGTTTAACACATTCTTTTCTCTTGGGTTGTCACGTTCTTTCATGTCATCAGGTATTACATATGCCGGTGAAAATAGAAATAATCCTCTTATATCATTTCTTGTTGGTGCTACCAGACTACTTACTAGTCCTCCCTGACTATGTCCTCCCAGGTATACATTGTTTTCATCTATTAACGGTTCCTGTTTTATGGAGTTGATAACATGGTTTAAATCTTCCTTTTCTGTGTCTATTGTCATGTCACTGATTTTTCCGTCACTATGACAATCATATCCTCCTCCCCTGTAGTCAAATATGAATGTTGCTATGTTTTTGTTGTATAGTTTTTCTGCGTAGGGTATCATATATGTGTAGTTTAATGATAGACCATGAGATAATATTATAATTTTCTGTTTTTCCTTATTTTCAGGAAGGTATAATTTTCCCCTTATTTTTTGTCCATTTATTTCATATGTTTTATCCAGTATCATGTGCTCCACCTATATCTAGTATATATTTTTCTTTTTACAAGGAATATATTAGTTTTGATATTATATTTAATTATTTTTCAACTAACACACCTCAAAAAAATACTTAAATTAACACACATTTTAAAGAGTAAATTTAATAAGAGATTATAATAACAATTATTAAAGCATATATAATATTATTAAATGATTATTTAGGGTTCTAGAAATATTACTTTCAGAAAGCATTTGGAAGTCGTTTTTTGTATCAACACAGTAATGTATGATTAGGCCAGATAATAGTACAATTAATGAAGTGGCTTTATGCATGGATTCAAATGTATATTTGTGTAAATGTTTAAAACCTAATCCTTCTTTGATGAATTTGAAATAATCTTCAATTATGCTACGTTTATACTTTATTACTTTTCTATTTGGTAAATTAGCCATTAATTCGTTCACTAACTTTTTATATTCTCTTTTTAATTTATTTGTATTTCTTTTATTGTAAAAATAGTCTAATGGATAACTGAATATTGAATTCATTTTTTTCATGTTGAGTTTTCCTTTAACTAGAATCAATGGTATTATTTTATAGGTTTTTAATGCTATTTTGTAATTGTAATATGAGTAATAACCTCTATCAAGTAGTATTTTATCTCCAGTACTGATTAATTTTCTTCTTTTTAATTCTTTTAGTATTAATGGTACCATTTTTGTATCATGAGGTGAACCACTACTTAATAAAAATAAAACAGGCATTTTAGTATCATAATCAAGTACAAGTGTTATTTTAAAACCAAGATACCATCCTAAAGCAGTTCCCCATGCCCATTTATAGTCTCTATCTTCGATTGATTTCTTGGTGACTTTTTTAGATCCAAAATTAATATCTGTATCAGCAGAAGAACCATCAACGATTAAAGTCCTATTTTTACTTTTATAACCTTTATTAATCTTTTTAAGAATACTATTAATGGCATTTTGAAGATTATCCTTATTACAACTAGATATCTCCTCATATACTTCTTGGGCAGTTAATAACATTTCAAAATTTAAACCTTCTACAAGCTTAGATTTATTAAATAATTCGTTAACTGTAAAAGATACATCATTTTCAAAGAATGATGATAAAAAAATAGTTTTAATTGCTGTTTTGAATCTTTTTATTCTTTAAATCCATTTCTAGCTAGAATATTGTCAGTTAATCTATAATCGATAACATTAAATATTTTGTTTAACAACATATAATTAGGGTCTTGTTCATCGTAATTTAATCCATGTATCATTAGTATCGCCAATACTATATATATTATGGGTTATATATAAATATTACGATGAATAACCCATAATTTATAAAATAAACTCCAAATAAAATGTACTATTTCTATGGGGTAATTATAAAGTATTCCCATGATAAAAAGAAAGGAGATATGGGCTAAAAAATAAGTTGTTTTTCTAGAACCCTAATTATATTGTATCAGAACTTGTGTTACATTTTCTTATTTTTTTATTTTGTAGCAGAATAATTCTAAGAATCTATGTAATAAACTTCAATTATAATCATCCTTTCAATTCTTTTATGTCTTCTGGGTATCTTCCCAGTATTCTGTCCATGAAGCTCATATTGTCAAGCTGCTTTAACACATTCTTGTAGTTATTCTCTTTTATCTCTAGTTGGTTTACTTCTTCTTGGAGCTGCTTCATTCTTTCATCACTATGATTTTTTTCGTTGCTGAGTTTTGTGTATTCTTTTCTTTTGTTTTCTAGTTCTTCTTTTATTAGTTCGTTAAACAGTTAAGATAACGAATGAAATTTGACTTTAAAGAATTCCTAAAATTTAAATATTTTATTGAAGTTAAATACATTACATTATACATTTAGAGGATAACTATGAAAAATGAAAAATTAATATTGTATTTTTTGATAGTTGTAGTTTCTTTTATTTCATTCACTGCAGTATCAGCTGCGGATTTAAATGACACTGTAGATTTTGATAATTTAGAAGACGTTGGTGATAAAACATACAATAATCTTCAAGAGGAAATTACGGCTGAAAAATCAAGTTATACATTGGAAAATGATTATAAATTCAATAATGAAGTTGATAAAGATTATTCTAGTGGAATCAATATAACTAAGAATAATTTTATAATTAATGGAAATAATCATGTAATAAACTGTAACAATCAAGCCAGAGCATTTGATATAACTGGAAAAAATGTTGAAATAAATAATTTAATTATTAAAAATGCTTTTTATGGGTATGGTTCAGCAATTAGTGTTAATTCCACATTAACATTAAACAATGTTACATTCATAAATTGTATTGGAGATAACAAAACATATGATGGTGGAGCCATTTATTCTAATAATATTACATTAAACATTAATAACTGTAAATTCATTGATAATGGCGGAGAAAATGGTGCTTCAATCACTTCTATTAGTTCCACGGTTTATGTTGTCAATTCAACATTTATCAGCAGTAGCGATAAAATTATTAAAGGCCAAATTTATTTGGAAAACTCAAGGTTAACTGTTGACAATTCCAATTTCTTAAATACTACTTCAAAATATGCTGCAGCAATCTTTTTAAGGAATGATGGAACTTTAAAAATTAACAATTCCAAATTCAAAAACTTATATGCTTATAAAACTGCTGGTGCAATTGGAACAAAAATTATTTCAAATTTAATAATTACTAACTGTGAATTTGACAATGTATCTAGTCAAAACAATGGTGGTGCCATTTTTACAGATAGTTTTGGTGGAGATTCTGTTTTCAGAAGTGATGTAAACATTAATAATACATCATTCAATAACTGTTTTTCTGATTTTGGAGGAGTTATCCTTCAATTAGATGGAAATCTAGTTATTAACAATACAAATTTCACATCCAACACTGCAAATTATGAGGGTGGTGCAATTTACACAAGTTATACTGATGTTGAGATTTTTAATTCCAAATTTAAATCCAACAGCCTAATGGATGACATATCCTATGGTGGGGCATGTTATTTTGATGAGGGTGAGGTACTCCTTAAAGGAAATGATTTTGTAAACAATACTGGTTCTGAAGGATCAGCAGTTTATGGATATGATACTACTTTAAGCTTAATTGGAAATTACTTCAACAATCCCTCTGATGGGATGAGTATATGCACAGTATATGGAAAAGTGGATGATGAATCTGATAACAATTACACATCAGATGTTAAATCATTCAATAATACAAATGATTTCTATAATTTTGAAAATAAGATAAAATCATTTACAATAATCAACAACACTCTCTTATTTGATAAGATGCCTGAGGAATTTGATTTGAGAAAATATGGATGGATTACTCCTGTTAAAAATCAGGGTTTCATGGGATCCTGCTGGGCATTTGGAAACATGGCAGCACTGGAATCATCATTGCTTAGATATACAAATAATACGTATTCCCTATCCGTAAATAATATGCAAAATACAATGCTTCAATATTCAAAATATGGTGTAGACACTATTAAAGAAGGAGGAAATGCATTTTCCGCTGTTGCCTATTTAATTGATTGGCTTGGAGTTTTCCCTGATGAATATGATGGTTATGATGAACTAGGTAAGATATCCTCATTGTTCATAACTCCTGAAGACATCCATATTCAAAATGTGGTTATTATTCCTCCAATAAAAAATGCTACAGATAGAGATTTAATCAAAAATGCTTTAATCAATTATGGTGCTGTAGCAGCCAGTCATTGTGCAAACTTTGATGAAAACAAGTATTTCAACAAATCAAGTAGTGCACAATATTGTTATGACAAACAGGAGTCAACTCATAGGATTTGTATCGTGGGATGGGATGATAATTATTCCAAGTATAATTTCCTAAAAACTCCCGAAGGTGACGGTGCATGGATAGTTAAAAACAGTTGGGGAACTGATTGGGGTGATGAAGGATACTTCTACCTATCATATTATGACACATCATTTGCAGACAAGGAGAGCGTCTGTTATATAATTAACAATGATCAATATACCAGGATTTACCAGCATGATGTTGGTGGAGATTCCAAATGGATTCCAGAAAGTAAATATTATGCCAGTATCTTCACGGCTGATGAGGATGAACTTATTGGTGCTGTTGGAACAGTATTCAATGAAAGTGGCAGAGAATATGAATTTACAATAACAGTAAACGATGTTGATGTATATACTCAAAGAGGAATAAGCAAAATAAGTGGATATGAAACAATTAAATTGGATAAAGTTGTTCCAATTAAAAAAGGAGATGTATTTAAAATTACCTTTGAAAACACAGCATGTGTTGTTCATAATCTTAGAATTCATCCACAAAAAGGTAAATCTTTTGTAAGTGATGACAAAAAAGAATGGGAAGATCTTTCTAAAGTATATTTTATAGCTATCCTAAAAGCATATGCACTACCTAAATTTAATACTAATATTACCTCTGCAGATGTTTCTACCTTATCTGATGAAATGACTAATGTCAAAGTAAATATAACTGATGAAAATGGAAATCCAGTAACAAACGGTACTGCTATCTTAACAGTCAATGGAACTAATTATACTGGTTCAATAGTTAACAGCACAGTCACATTTAAAAACATAAACTTAAATAATGGTAATTATACTGGTGTTATCACATATCTTAGTAATGACATTTATAATCCATCAAGCACCACTGTAAATGTCGAGATTAATAAAGTAAATACAATCCCTACAGACCCAGTCAAAGATAAAACACAATATAAAATAAACAAAATTAACACTATTCCTATTATATGGTATGATGGAAATGTATATTACACACAAAATGAAAACACAACTAATAACAGCACCAATACAACTGAACCTGAACAAAACCAGACACTACCTTCAAATGAAGTTCAAAACAATACAAGTCAGTTTATTAATTCAAATCAAAATGGAAACCTCATATTAATTGCATTATTAGTATTGATATGTTTAACTTCAATCTATATTATAAGACGTAAAAGATAATATTTTTTTACGCCTACTCCTTTTTTTCGTTTTAATAATACACTTCTCTTTGAATAATTTCTTGACATAATTATAACAGAAAACGAGTTTTTACAAAATATTGGCAACATCTTTTTCAGAAAAACAGGATGGAGAAGTTCAATAATAAAGCAATGACAATATGTTCAATTAATGTAGTCATTATCTAATATTAGATTACAGTGAATATTTAATATAGTAAAAATAGATATGAAGAGATTCACTTATCTCCTCATCTGTATATTATTCAATAATATCTGATTATACTTTTAATACTGTTGTCATTTTTCCGGATTTGTATATTCCATTTTCTCCACTGATTATTAGTAATTCATAGAGTCCTGATTTTAGTGTATTATCAAATGATATGTCAATTTTGCCCTTATTGGTTGTTACATTATTTAATATAGTTTTACCATTTGCTTTAAATGCTAATTTTGTGATTGATACTAATAGTTCTCCTGTTTCATCAGTGATTGTTGCTTTTATCGTGGTTTTACCATCAGCAGTTTTTATGCTATCTGTATTTATGATTATTCCTTTTTTCTCTAGAGTTAATGTTCCATTGGTTTCTGTTCTTTCGTAGTAATTTGATCCGTATACTGCTGTTATTGTATATGTTTTTGCATTGTATGTTGTTGGTATAGTATATTCTACTACTGCATCTCCATCGATTACTTGTGCATATAATGTGTTACCTTCACTATCTTTTAGTGTTTTTCCGTTTAGTTTGAATATTACTTTGTCAGTGTTTATTCTGTCACCATTAGAATCTACTACTTTTGCTCTTAGTGTTATTGTTTGTCCTGCTTTTGCTGTTATATTGGTTTTGTCTAGAGTTAATGTGACTATACCTTTAGTGATGTTTAAGATATTTGTTGCATTGATACTTGAATCATGGAATTTTGTTGTTCCACTGTATACTGCTTCGATGTATGTAGTATTTTTCATCCATACATTTTGTACTTTGTAGTTTATAGCAGCTATTCCATTATTCACTTCAGCATAGAGTGTGTTATTGTTTTCATCTTTAGTGTTTTTCCATTTATTTTGAAGATTACTCTTCTACGTTCGTTAAACAGTTAAGATAACGAATGAAATTTTACAACATTCATTAACCATTTATAACAAATTTATTAATATTAAAAATATAAACTATTTTAACTTTTAATGGAGATAGAAAAATGAGTGAATATTTCAAATATGAAAATAAGGATTATGATATTCCTTTTTTAAACGGGATTCCAGAGCTTACAACTCCCAAGATTATAGTATTAGTTATAGGATTTTTAATCACATTCATAACACCATTTGTTGTTCCTCTAGAAGGATTTCATATCCAAAAAGCTTTAATAGTCTGTTTTGCAACATTAATTCCTATAATTTATGCTTTGAAAGGTAATCTGTCAATGATTTTTAGAGTTCCACAAGTTAAAGACATCAAAATAATAATTTTAGGTCTAATCGGAGTTATGATTTTATCAGCAATAATCAATTTTATTTTAACCGGAGGAATTGGTAACACTGCAACGGATGCTGCAATGAAGGGTAGTCCGACCGTATTACTAATTGGCTTAATAATCCAACTGGTCGGTGAAGAACTGTTCAAACTCATACCTTTAATATTAGTCGTTGCATTCACATACAAATCATTAGGACGTAAAAATGCAATAATTGCTGGAATTGTTATTTCACAGTTACTCTTTGCATTGGCGCACATTCCTGCATACGGATTTGACTTAAAATTTTTAATTCTTGCACTGGGCGTGGGCGGCTGTATACTACCGATAACCTACATACATACAAAAAATGTTGCTGTACCATACTTCATACACTTAATTGAAGATCTAATAGGATTAGTTGTTATGCTTGGAACTGCAGGACTTTTATTTTTCTAGATTATGGAAATATCCATAATCATTTTCTTTATGAGACAAGCATACCACCACATATACTATACGAATAAACCACCTCTCGTTAGTCAGCCCCATAAAACAAATAACATTAACGACGACCATTTTGAAATAGAAACTTGTTTTTGAAAAGTAGTTGTATATGCAGAGTTGAAAAGTAAATTGATTTTGAGAAACCTTGCCGTTAATGTAATACATACATTATTAAATTGTAAGTAATTACAATACATTCATTTTAATTAACAGTAACATTGATTATTTGATAGGTTACATCAGTTGGGAAAAATAGTCATGGAATGATAAATAAAAATTTACTGGAACCAAGTCCCCTGTGCACACCCACGTTTTAAGCGAGCCAATTCGCTCCACCATAACCATGCCGACCCTGTAATTCCCATAATTATCATTTCCAAATATGATTTATTATATTATTTATTATATTTTTTATATAAATTAAATAATAAATTTTTTCTATAACTTTTTATTTGGGACAAGTTTGGGAGAGGTTTGGGGTAAGTTTGGAAAATGATTTAAGTACTAATTAATACCACATTAGTAATCATGGCAATTTTAGAAATTAAAGTTTTAAAAGAAATAATTGAAAAAGTACCTGAAGATTTTGAAATAGAATTTACAAGTGGAAAAAATGTTTTCAAACTTGGCGATATATTTTCTGCGGATGTGTCTGAAAAGAAAATTACCTTTGAAAAATTTTGATTAATTTTTTTAGGTAACCTTATGAAATTCAGTTCGTTTGATAATATACGAACAAAAGTTAATTTTATTATTGATGGTGAAAATACAGTATTTATAAATTGTCCACGGAAAAGTGGTAAGTAATCGAAAATCCGATTTCTTACTTTTAGTAAATAATAATTATTTATCATAAATCCTAATAAATGATAATAATTATTTTAGGAGTTTGAAGCATTATGTCAAAAAATAGAAAAATTATCGGACTAATAATAGTGATAGTGGTTTTTTTACTAATCATTTTTACTTATATAGGTATGTCCGATAAAGATGTAGATACTGTTAAAATTGGATATTTACCTACAGATCATGATGCAGCATTATTTGTCGCAAATTCCACTGGAATGTTTAAAGATGCAAAAATTAAAGTGGAATTATATGAATATAATAATGGTGGAGATTTGATGAGTGCAATGGCAAGTGGTGAGTTAGACGTTGGATATGTTGGAATAACACCAGTAATATCTTCTATGAGTAAAGGAGTACCTGTAAGAATTGTTGCCGGAGCTCAAAATGAAGGAAGCGGCTTAGTAACCCATAGTTCATCAGTTAAATCAATCAAGGATTTGAAAGATAAAATAGTAGCAACACCTGGTGAATCATCAATACAAAGTGTGTTATTAAAATATGATTTGAAGAAAAACGGACTAAGTACTTCTGATGTTAGTAGTCCAAGTATGAAAGTTTCCTCAATGAATGATGCATTAAAAACTGGAAGTATCGATGGAATGATAACCTATGAACCTTATGTTACAATTTCCGAAAAAATTAACGACCAAAAACTGGTGGAAAATTCTTCAGAAATACTATCCGATCATCCATGTTGTGTTGTAGTGATGAATGAAAAATTTTTATCAGAAAATTTTAACAAAGCAAAAAGAATTTTAGATATTCATGAAAGAGCAACAGAGAAAATAATGGCAAACCCTGAAGGAATAGTGCAATATTTACCATCACATATTGTTCCTAATCCTGAACTTGAAAAAGAGAGTTTGAAGCATATTAAATGGGTAAGTAAATTAAATGATAGTTACAAGAAAAATGTGAATAATTTCCTGAATATTGAAAAAGATTTGGGAATAATTAATGAAACATTAACTGAAGACAAGTTATATGCGGAAAACTTAAATTAGAAATCATGAAAAAAAATTATTAAAGGTTTTTAAAATGGTGAAATTTAGAAATGAATATAAAAAAGAGACATTATTAATACCAATTATTTTTATAATAATATGGTATTTTGTTTGTGATTTATTTCACTTAGTTCCTGGTTACATGTTTCCGGGGCCAATAGATGTTCTAACTTCACTTGTCAACTTAATTGTTTCAGGCAAACTATTTCAAGACATCCTCGACACACTCTATAAAGTATTGTTTGGTATGTTACTAGCATCAGTAGTAGGTGTCACATTAGGTGTAATATTAGGTTGGTCAAAACGTTTAGAAACATTATGTAAATTAACTATTAGTATTTTAAGACCTATCCCACCAATTGCATGGATTCCTTTTTCAATACTATGGTTCGGTATTGGAATAGGACCAGCAGTATTCATAATATTCATGGGATGCGTATTTCCAATACTAATTTCAACAATTGACGGAGTACACAGAACAGATCCTGTCCTAATAGAAGCAGCACAATCATTCGGAGCATCAAACTCACAAATGCTAACTGAAGTAATCCTACCATCAAGCGTACCATACATTGTATCAGGACTTAAAGTAGCAATAGGTATTGCATTAATGTGTACAATTTCAGGTGAAATGATCGGATCCAGCTCAGGTATAGGATATATGATATTAACATCAACAAGCCTATTCGATACAGGTTCAACAGTAGTTGGAATGTTAGTAATTGGTATAATAGGTATAATCTTTGATTATATTTTTACAATGATACAAGAAAGAATATTCTGGTAAGGTGATAACATGACATTTATATTAGAACACGTATCAAAAACTTTTGTATCAAAAGATAATAAAGAAGAAGTATATGCATTAAAAGATATTAACCTTACTATTGAAACAGGAAAATTCGTATCTTTTGTAGGACCATCAGGTTGTGGAAAAACTACACTGCTACGTTTAATAGAAGGATTTGAAACAGCAACAGAAGGTACCATCAAAGATGATGAAGAAATAGTAATAGCACCCTCCAGCAATAGAGGTTTTATATTTCAAAACTATTCCCTCTTTCCGTGGCTAAATGTTATGGACAATGTAATGTTCGGATTAGAAATCAGAAAAAAACCTGCAAAAGAGAATGAAGAACGTGCACTGAAATATCTTGAATCCGTTGGACTAAAAGATTCTGCAAAAAAATATCCTCATGAATTATCTGGAGGTATGAAGCAAAGAGTTGCAATAATCAGGTCAATCATTAATGATTCAAAAAGTTTATTAATGGATGAAACATTTAGTGCATTGGATGTGCAGACAAAACATAAACTACAAAACATGATTCATGAAATTTGTCAACAAAAGAATAAGACAATCCTATTTGTTACACACGATATCGATGAAGCAGTATACTTATCCGATGAAATTGTTGTTTTATCCAGAAGACCTGGAAGAATAAAGAAAATTGTTAAAATAAAACTAGAACATCCACGAAATAGGGAAGACCCAGAATTTAAAAAATTAGTATCTGAAATTACCCAAGAAATTAGTGACTTAGAAGAGGAATGATTTCATTCCACCACTTCTATTTTTTTAATAAAATTAATGTTTAATTCAATATTATACTCCAAAAAAGTTAAAACGGGGGTGGTCACGGACTAATTAGAGTTTATCATATTCCTCATCACTTACAGGCTCTAGCCATTCATTTGAAGTGTTTTCTCCAGGAACTTCAATGGCAATATGTGTGAATTCACTGTCTTTAGCAGCTCCATGCCAATGTTTAACTCCCTCAGGTATTTCAACAACACTACCCGGCACTAACTTTTGGGCAGGTTTTCCTTCTTCCTGATACCAACCTTCACCTTTTGTAGCTAATAATATTTGTCCACCACCTTTTTCTGCATGATGTATATGCCAATTGTTTCTGCATCCCGGCTCAAATGTAACATTAGCCACCATCACTCCACTAGTTGCTAGTATGTTAAGATAGCTTTTTCCTACGAAAAATTCACCATAAGGATTTTCTTCACCTTTTCCGAATAAAATTTCATCAACCATTTTATTACCCTTCATTATTCTACCCAGTTTTCTATTGTAGACTTATTCTCTTTCACATCTGCTCCATGAATTGCAAGTCCTTTTTCAATTTCTGCTCCTTCACACAGTTTTTTAACATCACTCATTGAAGATCCAAGTCCTGAACCCTCATGTGTGATAACAGTTTTAACCTTCTTACCTGTGAAGTCCAGTTTTTCCAGTTGTGTAAACATAGCCATAGGTAGTGTTCCCCACCAGTTAGGTGATGCAACATATACTATATCATATTCACTGATATCACTTAGTTCCTCTTTTAGTTCTGGTCTTGCATCATCATCCTGTTCCTCTTGTGCTACTTCTGTTGTTTGCATATAATCTGCAGGGTATTCCTTCACTGTTTCTACCTGGAACGTATCCGCTCCTGTAAATTCCTTTATATAATCAACAATTATCTGCGTGTTTCCTACTGGTAGGTCCACTATTTCTCCGTTTACATAGTTTTGTCCAGGTCTTGAATAATATATTACTAAACTTTTTGCCATAAATTTTTTCCTCCTTTTTATTGACATATTTCATTTATTATTGCTAATGCATTGAGTGATCTTGGAAAACCAATAAATGGTAATAAAACTGTAACTGCACCTATTAAAGTGTCTTTATCATTACCAACTGCAAGATTTCCGGCAGTATGTCCTCTTAACTGGTTTTCACATCCACCCAGTGATGCGATTATACTGAATGTTATCAGTTCCCTATCCTGGTCATCCAATCCTGTTCTGGTATAGAAGTCCCCGAAACAGTATCCTTTAAGGAATTCATTGAAATGTTTTTGGTCTTTTGGCGTGTTTTCATTCATATCTTCTATGATTTTTCCAAAGTAGTTTAATTGTATTTCATATCCTCTTTCTATCCTGTCCTTACGGGTGGTTGTTGACTGTCCAGGTATTGGTACGTCAATTCCTTTTTCGTCAAATATTTGGTTTGTTACATCCAGGAAGTCATACATCTTTGAAAATCCAACATATGGTGCTGATTGATATAATACTTCTTTTATTTCAACTGCTTTTAATCCAATGTTGATTGCTGCTTCTACAGCGATTTCATATTGTTTTGTTGATTGGTTGGTTATGAGTGTTGCTAGTGTTATGAGCATTTGACTTCTTTCGGGTAGTCTTGTGTTCATTTGCACTTCATCAAATAGGAAATTGTTGAATATTTCCATGAATTCAGGGTCTGTTTTGTTTAAATCAGATTCATAGTATGGTAATACTTTGTCCCTGTTTTCTTTGGCTTTTTCTGTTAATTGCAATTTATCATCTCCATTAACATACACTTTATTTGTTATTTAGTAATATCTATAATTAGTATATAAATACTTTCCTATGGAAAGATAAGAAAATGTTGAAAAAATCATGAAAAAACATAGTCTAAGAACCAAGAACACAATTTACCTCATTAAAATAAATAAAAACAGTTTCAGCATAAACACAAAAAACAGTCAAACAAAAACACAAAAAACAGTCAAACAAAAACACAAAAAACAGTCAAACAAAAACACAAAAAACAGTCAAACAAAAACACAAAAAACAGTCAAATATA
>JAFRKG010000018.1 GCA_017431845.1 Methanosphaera sp.
CGTGTATCGTTTTCTAATTTTTTGATTTCCTTTTGTACATCTGTAACAATTCCAGGATACTCTTTTATTAATGTTTGCTCAGACATATTACTATATCTATCTCCATACATATTTATAAGTTTCTATGTCGATTACTATATTACTTTTCACACTTTATTCATATGATTTCTACAGGGCCGAAATTTTTAAAAACAGTATTTGATTTGTGGAGTTTATTTAAAGGTAAATATATAAAGGGTGTTGAACCCTTTATCATATACATACTAGTATGCTTATTTACCGAGAGCTGCTTCAATTTGAGCAAGTATTTGGTTGTTTTTGAAGTGTGCTTGATCGAGTGCACCGGTTGGACATGCAGCTACACATGTTCCACATCCTTTACATAAAGCTACGTTTACGTGGGATTTACCGTCTACGATTTCTAATGCTCCGAATGGACATAGTTCTACACAAATTTCACAACCACCACAGTTGTCTTCATCTACTTCAGCGATGATAGGTTCAATTTCTACTTCTCCTTGGATCATAGGAATTGCTGCTCTTGCTGCTGCACCTGAAGCTTGTGATACTGTGTCAGGAATATCTTTAGGACCTTGTGCTACACCTGCGAGGTATATACCATCGGTCATTGTATCTACAGGTCTTAGTTTTGGATGTGCTTCCATGAAGAAACCATCTGCTGATTTGGATAATCCTAATGTTTGTCTGAGTGTTTCTTGTCCTTCTGGAGGTACAAGTCCTACAGATAATACTACTAAGTCGTATGTGAATGCGGTTGCTTTACCGAGTAAAGTATCTTCTGCACGTACTGTGATTGTTTTATCTTCGTTTTCGATAAGTTGTGCTGCTTTTCCTCTGATAAATTTGATTCCGTATTTTTCTTGTGATAATCTGTAGAATTCTTCGTAACCTTTACCGAATGCACGGATATCTATGTAATAGATTGTTACTTCGGTGTCTGGTTCGTGGTCTACACATAATTGTGCGTTTTTCATTGCGTACATACAACATACTCTGGAACAGTATGGGTTTCCTACTTTTTCGTCACGAGAACCTACACATTGTATGAATGCTACTCTTTTTGGAGTTTCACCGGATGATGGTTGGATTACGTGACCTTGGGTTGGTCCAGATGCGTTGATGTATCTTTCGATTTGTAATCCTGTGATTACATTTTCTGCTTGGTCAAAGATGTATTCTTCTTTGAGTGTTGGATCGAATGGGTCGTATCCTGTTGCTACTACTATTGTACCAATTTCTAAAGTGATTTCTTGTGGTTCTTGTTCGTGGTTAATTGCACCGATTTCACAAGCTTTGTCACATAAGTGACAGTTGATACAGTAGTCTTTGTCGATGGTTGCTACGAGAGGTACTGCTTGTGGGAATGGGATGTATGCTGCTTTTACCATACCGGTTCCTTCGTCGAAGTAGTTTGGTATTTCTATTGGACATACTTCTTGACATACTCCACAACCTGTACATGCTTCTTCATCTACGTATCTTGCTTTTTTCTCTACTGTTACTGTGAAGTTTCCTATGTAACCGTCTACATCTTTTACTTCTGCGTATGCTATGAGTTCGATGTTTTCGTGTTTTGCTGCATCTACCATTTTAGGTGCTAGGATACACATTGAACAGTCGAGTGTTGGGAATGTTTTATCTAATTGTCCCATTCTTCCACTGATGGTTGGGTTTCTTTCTATTAAGTATGTTTTGAAACCTAAGTCTCCTAGGTCGAGTGCGGTTTGAATACCTGCAATTCCTCCACCAATAACCATTGCGGTTTTTGTTACGGATACTTTTTCTGGTGTTAATGCGTCAAGTAATCTTACTTTTGCAATACCCATTCTTACTAAGTCTTTTGCTTTTTCTGTTGCACCTTCAGGATTGTCTCCGTGTACCCATGAGTCTTGTTCTCTTAAGTTTACGAATTCAAATAAGTATTTGTTTAATCCTGCTTCTTCTACACATCTACGGAATGTAGGTTCGTGTAGACGAGGTGAACATGCTGCTACTACAACTCTGTTTAAGTTTAATTCTTTAATATCATCTTGAATAATTTTTTGTCCTGGGTCTGAGCACATATATTTGTATTCACGTGATACCACTACATCTGGAAGGGTTTCAACGTAATCAGCTACTGCTTTACAGTCTACTACTCCACCGATGTTTACTCCACAGTGGCATGTGTATACTCCTATACGTAATTCTTCATTATTATCTGCCAAGTTAAATCACCTATTTATTAAGACTATTGCTTACATCACGATTTTTTATTTATTAGGGAAAAAATCAGTTAAAAAACCTACAAGTTAAACTATTAACTAAATTATATCCTATACTTTAAAGTTACTAGGACTTTATATATAAACTTTTATTTTGTTCGTACAAAAACAAATTAATTTGATTGTTAAAAAAAATTAAATTAAAAAAGAAATCAAAGCAGTTAAAGTAAACAATCCCAACACAGTATTAGTGAAAATCATCGAACTCATAAGTTTAGTGTCCAAACCATAATTAATAGACAATACAAGAGCATTCATAGCAGTAGACATACCAGCTTCAAGAACAGCAACCTTAAAACTTAAGCCCCCAAAACCAATGAAACTCAACATCAAAAACATTACCACAGGAGCAACAATTAATTTAACAAATGATACAAACAAGGAATCAGATAAAGAATGCCTAATCTCATTAAAATCTAAACGTAACCCAAGAGTAATCATTATCAAAGGAATTGTAGCCTGACCAAGATAATTCAATGAATTTTCCAAAACATAACCATACTGTAAATTAAAAACATTAAACACTAAAGCAAAAATTACCGCCCATAACGGAACAAAAGATACAGACTGTTTTAACACTTCCCTCCTGTTACCACCAAACACACTTACTAACAGCATACCAAAGATGACAAAAATAACAGTAGTTTCTAAATCAAAAAATATGGCATGCAAAAATCCATCATTTCCAAACACGCCCATACTGATAGGAAAACCCAGAAATCCAGTATTCATCATAGCACAGGCAATCATAATCGTCCAAGTTTTTATCTTAGAATAATTTCTGAACTTACAAAACAGATACGCTAAAATAATGCAGACCATACTGATAATTAATGCAAAAAAAGGCAAAAACAGCATGTCCGAA
The DNA here is from genome assembly GCA_017431845.1 of Methanosphaera sp. Classification (GTDB taxonomy): domain Archaea; phylum Methanobacteriota; class Methanobacteria; order Methanobacteriales; family Methanobacteriaceae; genus Methanosphaera. The sequence goes on from JAFRKG010000018.1 coordinate 3,151, forward strand.
CTAATGTTTGCACGAGATAAATTAACAAAAATCAAAGAAGGCAAAGTTACATCGAGCACTATCTTCGTTAAGGTGACACTATCCTGAACTTTAAGAATATCATGTCTTTTAAGTGAATAACCTAACACTATCATCAAAGTTGGCACTAAAATAATCTCCAATGGAGTAGCCATAACCATACCTCCCATTATCTATAAAGTAATTTTTGTTAAGGCACATATAAGTAATTACAATACTGAAATAATTACTGGCAATGTAAGTAAACTAATTATTGTTGTGATAAATACCACTGCACTAACTAATTCCACATCCAAGTCATATGTTATTGCAAGAACCAGAGAATTCATTGCTGTTGGCATAGCAGATTGCAATACCGAAACCTGTAACATCAAACCGCTAAAACCAGTACCGGCCAATAATGCATATAATATTATAGGTGCTATCAATAGTCTTGAAAATGATACAAATACAACATCAGACAAATATGATTTGAAATCCTTGAAACTGATAGTTAAACCTAGAGACAACATTATGAGTGGTATTGCAGAGTTTCCAAGGTATGTTAATGAGTTTTTCAAAACATAACCTAGGGGTATGTTGAATATGTTGAATATTAAACCGAATATTATTGCCCATAATGGGACAAATGTCAAACCATTATGAATGACTTCTTTTTTGTTTCCTCCGAATATTGTGGATAATATTATACCAAATATTACAAATAGTATGGCAACTGCCATGTCATAGAATATTGCGTAGGTCAAACCTTCATTACCAAACACTCCTAAAACAATTGGATAACCAATAAAAGCAGTGTTCATCATTGAAAGTAATATTATTAATGTCCAAGTTTTGATTTTAGAATAACCTCTTAACTTAGAATAAAAATATGCAATCAACATACATATGAAGCTAAGGCCAAATGAAATAAGTGGAAGCAAAATCATCTGCCCCTCAATACGAGATGATGAAATATTGATAAATATAAGAGCAGGTAAACTAATATTCAGAACAATCTTAGACAACAAAGAACTATGATCATCATCCAGAATATTAAAATATTTCAACAACACACCTACAATAATCATAAAAGTAGGTACTAAAATAACTTCAATAGAATTTACCATAATAATAATATAAAAAAGAAAATATAAAAAAATTTAGAAAAAAGGAGTTTAAATTTAATCTACTAAACCATCAGTAGTAACTTTAAATACTGCTTCACCCTCAGGTAAGTGAGGACTGTCAACTAAACGAGCAATTCTTTTACCAGATAATCCTTTTTTAAGTAAAATCCTATAAGTTGATGCGTGACCTAATACGTGTCCGCCAACAGCTTTAGTTGGAGTTCCAAAGAATGCATCCGGTTTTGATTGTACCTGGTTAGTGATAAGAACTGCTACATTATATGTATTAGCAATAGTTTGTAAAGTGTGCAAATGCTGATTAAGCTTTTGTTGACGGGTAGCAAGGGATTCCCTACCAACATATTCTGCCCTGAAATGTGCCATTAATGAATCCACAATGATAAGTTTAATATTTGAACCGCTTTGAATCAATTCGTTAATTTTATCTGCCATTAACATTTGATGACTGCTGTTAAAAGCTCTTGCTACATGAATTTTTTTAAGAACTTCCTCAATTTCTAAACCAAATGCGTTAGCTATTTGTTCTACTCTTTCTGGTCTGAAGGTGTTTTCTGTATCAATGAATACTACTTCTCCTTCAAGTCCGCCTTCTTCTACTGGTAGTTGAGCAGTAACTGATAATTCGTGTGAAATTTGACTTTTTCCTGAACCGAATTCCCCATATACTTCTGTGATGGATTGTGTTTCTACTCCCCCACCGATTAGTTCATCTAATCCTTTACTTCCTGTTGTGATTCTTCCAACATCTTCACGTCTTTCCATTACTTCAAATGCTGTTTCGAAGTCTATTTTCTCTGCCTTACGTGCTGCTTCAATAACTTTTGCTGCTACACCTTCACCTATTTCTACTTTAACACTTAACTCTTTTGGTGTTGCTGTTGCTAAACGCATCATATCAGCAAATCCTGCATCTCGTAATTTTTGTGCTGTTTTTTCTCCTACACTTGGTAAATCTTCTAATTCTGCCATGTTTTATCTCCTATATTTTTATTAGTGTTTTTTTTATAATACTATGACTAAACGTCTGACATTTAATCTTATATCTTCATTATAATCATTATATTGTGCATCAGCTATTATGGTAGCTTCATGTCCTATTAGATCTTCAATTTTTGAGGACATTGATGATTCGTCCCCAGTTTGTTGGAATATTTCTATTACTTCATCCGTGGTTGTTTGTATTAATTCTTCTGCTTGTTTTCTGAAGAAAGTTGCTGTTATTGAACCTGTTTCATCTTGTAGTACTGTTTGTATTATCATAAGATAATCTGGTTCTTCTATTTTTTCACCACAATGATCACAAATATATCCTTCTTCACTTTGTACTATTCGTTTGTTACAATTTGGACACATTGCATATAATATTTTTTCTCCGTTGATCTCTTGGATGTTTCCTTTAACTTTTATGTGTTGGTCATCATCTTCTATGTCTTCTATCATTTTTTCAACGAAGAGTTGATTTTCTATTTCATGCATTGTTGGCATTAGTTCTGCTTCTTCTGGTCTTGCTTGTCGAATAGTACTGGAACCTGATATTGATAATCGTAGCTTGTTTTCTTGTAATTGTATTACAGGGTTTTCTATGATTATTGCGGACCCTTCAGTGAATTTTACATCGGTTGCATCATCCCAGAGTGATACTTGTATTTCTCCAGTTTCATCTGCAACATAGACTGCTCTTACTTTACCGTCTCGGCCATCTGCTCTTGTAAATGTGTTGATTTCGTTTATTGTTGTTACTCTTACTCTTAGTTTTGTGTTTGTTTCGTTTTCTTCTAGTTGACTGATTGTTCTGTCATTGTATCTGTCTTGTTCTAGTTGTTGGTATGATGGTAGGTTTGTTATTTCATCTTCTTCGGGTATTGTTATTCTGGATGATTTTCCTACGCTTAGTTCCATTGTTCCTTGTCCTAGTCTTGTTCTTGCATTTTCTATTTTTAGTGCGTCTCCTAGTCCTTGGTTGATGTCTGCTTTATCATCCCATAATGATGTTCTGACTACTCCTGTTTCATCTGCTAGTTCTATGGATCTTACTTGTCCCTCGGTTCCGTCTACTCTCTGGAATTCTCTGATGTCATTCATTGCCAGTATTCTTCCTATTACATCTACTTCTCTTCCTTCGTCTTGGTCTATGTCTAGTATGTCTTTTATTTTTGCTACTTCGAAGTTTTTGATTTGTTCTAGTTTTTCTTTTAGTTCTTCGTCGATGTCCGGGTTTAGTACTATTGCTGCGTTCCATCCTGTGTTGTATCTGTAACTGTCTCCTGAGTAGTCATCAAATTCTATGGTTCCTCCTTCTATTTTGATGATGTCTCCTTTGTTCATTGCTATTTCTGTTTCTTTGTTCCATAGTGTTACGCGTATGGATCCTGTGTCGTCTGTTACTTCTATGCTTCTTACGTGTCCTTCTGTTCCATCATTTTTTTGGAATGTTATTGTATCGTATATTTTTGTTAGAACTCCTAGTATTGTTACATTGTCTTTTTCTGTTGCGTTTCCTATTTTGAATATTTCTTGATGGTATTCTGGGAGGTCGTAGTCTCCTTTTACTATTCTTCCGTTCCAACTGTTTGATAATGAGAATGTTCCGTTTCTTTCTTGTGCTCTTGCTTTTATGATTTTTATTGTGTCGTTTTCTTTTAGTTCTAGTGTTTCTACTAGTGCTGTGTCATTGTTCCATAGGGTGAATTCCATGTTTCCTGTTGCGTCCATTACGTCTATGGTGATTATTTTTAGGGTTCTGTCTTCTTTTTTTATTTCTCGTAGTGTGGCTATTTTGGTTATTCTTACGATGACATTGTATTCTCCATCTTCTGTGATGTCGCCTAGGTTGGTTATGTTTTGTTGGAATTTTGGTAGTTCTGGGTCTACTTCTTCTGGCATTACTTGTATTGATGAGTTATTTCTCATTTGTACTTCTAAGTCTCCGGTGTATCCTTTTCTTACTTCGAGGTTGTTGATTTTTACTATGTCGCCTTCGTTTATTCTGGACATGTATTTCATGTTGTCTGTCCACATTACGACCCTTATTTTTCCTGTTGTGTCTTGGACTGTTAGGTTTGCTACTTTTCCTTCTCGTCCTTTTTTGGTTGTGAATGTTTTTATGTTGGAGATTGATAACAATCTTCCTTGGATACTGATGTTTCCGTTTCCTTCAACTAATGAAGAGATTTTTTGTACTTGGTTTGTGTGTGTTTGTTGAATATTTTCTCTTCCTGCATATTTTTCGACGGCCATGTTTACTACTTGTTCTTCAGTGATGAATGGTGATTCACTGTTTTCTATTGTTATTTCTTCAATATCTTTTAAAAAGTCTTTATATTCAACTTTATCTTTTACTTCTTGATATCTTTCTTTGTAATATTCTTCATTTTCTGAAGTCATATTATCATGTCTCCTACGTGGGTTTTTATAATTTTTACTTGATAATCCTTTTTAGATTATCTGACAGGAAATTTATGAAAATTATATTTTTTCATATATATTTACTATCGTATGATTAGATTTTTGTAAACTCTATATAAAGGTTTTTATGGTAGCATATGGTAAGTACTACTGAATATAAATAATCATCATAAATTTCATTATCATATAATTAAATTTTAACAGTTTTATCTTAATTATTGAAAAATTCATAATAATAATACTGAATTAATAATAATTATATTGTATTAATAAATATACTACTTGTAATACTTAAATGTTTGTAAAAACAAAAATGAAAAACAATAACAAAAATATAATGAAATTGTACATAAAATGTATATAAAATGCAACAATATTGTATCCAAATTTGAAAAAACACTTTATATACACCAAGTTAAAGAATAATTAAGGGTGAA
>JAFRKG010000019.1 GCA_017431845.1 Methanosphaera sp.
AACATTAAGAAAAAACGTTAAATGCAATTTTAGAGTGTACTATTTATCCATTTACAATGTAGTAAAAATTAAATGACTTAAGTAGAAGAGAGGATGATTAACAATGGGACAAGTGTTTATTGATGAAAAAGGACCACAAGAAACAATCAGAATTCCAAATACATACCGTGACGATAGAAGAATAAATCTAGGTGATGATTTAATGCGTTCTTATGTAGCCGATGTACTTTATATTCCAGAAGATTCCCTAGAAAATGTTAACAAAAAATACCTGGAACTGGTTGAAAACTATAGAAGCGGACAAAAAAATAAAGTTGAGAAAGAGCTAAAAGGAATTGATATTCTAAAAGGCAATTTCAATTTCGGCGTTGCAAGTATGAAAGAAGTAAATAGTAGTTTTTATTTAAATTTATTTAACATGCTACTAGATGCAAATGTCTCTAACTTACTATTTTCAGTAAATAAAATGTCGATGGTTATTGATGCTAGACTTACACAGTGGATTCTCCAACTGGAAGCAAAAAGATTTATCGACTCTGCTATTTTGTTTAAATACAGTCTCACAAAATATTGTGAATTAGAAGCATCTGAAGAGGTTATTAGAAATCTTTTTGATCCAGAAAAAACAATCAATGAAATACTATACTCTATTCAAAAAGATTTGAAAGAATTTGTGGCAAAACATAAGAATATTGCTAGAATGAGGAACCAAATAGCATATTACAAAAAAATGATAAAGGACATTGGGAATGGGAAGAAATTAGCTAATGATGTGGTATTTGAAAAAGTATCATTTGACTGGGAAAAGGTAAGCTCTGATGTTGATTTATGGTTAAGTGAGAATAAGTTACACGGTATATGGGAACCTGAGCAATCTACACTAATTCTTGATCAGGGAATACCTTCTAAGCCATTTGAGAATATTGGGTTTGGCAATATAATGGAAGAGAAGGATTCTAAAGAATTTGTTGGATTACAATTAGCAGATATGCTAGTGGTGATAACAGGAAGCTACATTTCTAAACTTGCATCTGCAGTTCGTTATGATAAATCAGAACCAGAAAAAACTAAGCACCTTGGTGCAGAATGGTTTGTACTAAAGGAGCATCAATTTGACCTAATATCGAAAATGACAGAGTTCCTTTTTGGAAATGATCATGTTTACAGTGTCATAGGAGATACTTATTTTGATGAAACTCACTTGTTTGAGATGTATTGTAGGTATATAAGTTCCTTTAGTAATTATGACAATTATGATAAAAAGAAGACTGAATTACATGTTAAAGATATGTTTATTTATCTTGCAGCTGCTACAAACGAAAAATGGGAATTAGGAGTACAAAACGAGCTTTTCGCAAGGAATATGTATGGAGATTATATGACTGGAATTAATGAGGGAGTAATACGGAAATTGTAAACTCTCGTAAAATGGATAATAAACCTGCCAGTAACTTAATGTTTCAATAGCAAAAAAGAACTTATAACCTTTATGTATTATGGTTTCTAAGTTCTTTTTTTGTTCTAAGGTAATTAAAATTCATTAGTATCCATTCTTATATAAAAGGTTCTTAATAGAATCTCAATACAAAAAAAGCTAGAATATAACAACCAGTCACACATGATTGACTAAAGACTTTTGTTTTACATAATAACCAATCTTTTTTTATGGCCATATAACGTCTAATTACCAATGCAAGCTGAAAAATAGAAGCAAGGCAACACATAAATAACAAAAACTCGATTAAAACTCTCATCATTGCACTCCTCCTTAGTAACTAAAAAAAGCAGGGTAGCTATGATTCCTGCAATATAAATAATAACACATATCCTTAAACTTTTTAATATATAAACATTAAAATAGTTAAATATAGATTCGGAAATTTATAATATCTACGTAATTCTAAAATTAGTAATAAACGGAAAACAACATAAAGTTTGCAATAAGCAAAGGAGCTTGGCAACTTAATTAGTTATGGTTTATGTAAAGTATTAATTCAAGTCTAATCTAATCTTACCTGTATACTTAATGACTTAAATATTATTACCTAATAATACTTTATTATTTTGTCCCGTCTAATAAATAGGCTACATTCAGACCATTACAAATTAAAACTTCATACAAACCACACATTAACTACACTACTAACACAAATTGATATTGTATAATTTAGTTATTATAATTCACAAAGAACATTCAAATATAATGATATTAGGTATTACAGAAGTTATATGACATTAGAAGAGAAGAGAACAAATAAGGGGAGAAGATACTATGACAAGTTTTGCGAATCAACACGTAGAAAATACGATTTTAGAAGAGGATGTAGAGCTTTTAAAGGTTATGGCACACCCAATGCGCTTAAAACTGATCAGTGAGCTTTCTAAACATAAAACACTAAATGTAACCCAAATGACCGAAATTTTAAACATTCCACAATCAACAGTTTCCCAACATTTATCTAAAATGAAAGGGAAGGTTATAAGAGGTAATCGTCAAGGATTAGAAATTTACTATAGCATTGAAAACCAAAAAGCCAAAGAAATTATGGGGTTATTAGGACCGTTACAATAAAATATTAGGACTACAATTTAAAAGTAAATTATTTAGAAAGCAAAACCCTCCTGATAATGGAGGGTTTTTATTTGTTAATTCATTAAAAAATAATCTCTTTATTCTAATGATATCAATAACTAAAATATGTCATAATGAACCTGTAAAAGAAAATGCCCCATCAACACTAATACGCCGCTGGAAGGGATATAGATGATAAAAAAAGTTATGATGATACAGCAAATAAAGTATACACATTGGGCTTATTTAAAAGAGGCACTAACGAATTTTTGGAATTACCGTTAATATACAAAAATGAAGAAAATTACAAATCGTTTCACTTACCATTAGCAGATCTGAATAAGATTTTATACAAAAAACTTTGTGAGTTCCTGGAAATTGATTATAATAAAAACGGTCCTTTTAAACCACTATATTTTTTCAAGGCTCTACATAACGCTATTCCAACAAAAGCTAATATTCTGCTTAAGGATAGATTGGCTTGTTCATATTCATATCCTACCAGTAAAGATAATGAACAAGACAAAATATATTTTCGCAGTTTCCTTAATAATGATTTAAATGGAAAAAAACGGAGTTTAGAAAATAAAGCGAAAACGGAAAAACTTTTACCCGATGCTCATAAGCTTATTGGTACAAGGAATATTTCCGTATGCTTCACGCGTACACCAAAAGATGAGCGAAAAGAAAAAGAAGAAATAAAGACTAAATTTAACAAACTCTAATCTCAAATATAACCCAAAAGAGCCTGGCACAAATGTCGGGTTCTTTATATATACCTACTACACACCCAATCACTAGTAGCTATAGACTAGCATATCTATCTTGTTTATTTTTTATATACTATATATTTAAACTTGTTACAGAGTAGAAAAGTAACCTACATTTAAACCTACACGTACCCATAAGATCACATGGATTTGCTTCTGTAATGTACAAAGACATGAATCTCTAAACTAAAATCTCATGAACAATCGTTGGAAAATAGTCCTTATCATAAACTTTGTAGGTACTTTCTTGTCTTAATAACGGGACATGAAAGTCTAAACTTTTTGTACTTAGGACAAGAAACTCTAAACTACTTAGCCAGCAATAATGCAATAAGAAGAAAGTTAATTTTCTCCTTATTGCATTATTACTATTAAAAAAGAACTTATA
>JAFRKG010000020.1 GCA_017431845.1 Methanosphaera sp.
ACAAACTTAATCAGTCTTTCCGTACCAGTCTTAATGTTTATCTATCCTTTAGCGATCACATTAATCTTGTTATCTCTATTTAGTCCATTATTTAAGCATGCAAGTCGGGTTTATCGCGTTACGACTGTATTTACGGCTATTTCAGCCTTATTTGACGGGTTGAATGCCATACCATTTCCTGATCATGCACAGAACATCATCATTTCTATGGTTGATTTCGCTAAGGCCTTTATTCCTTTATTCTCTATTGGAATGGGGTGGTTAGTACCAGCTTTGATTGGCTTTATCATCGGCCTTATTTGGGAATTTCTGGCCAATAAAGTCAAACCCTCAACAGCATTAAAATAATAACAACAACCAAAAAACTAACAGCACAGAAGATGATGTACTGTTAGTTTTTTGTTATAGTAACTATTTTGTTGTGCACTTTACTGATGCTACAACAGGAAAAATGATCAATTTAGGCTTACTTGAATTTCATAATCGGTTTCTCAATTAATACATAAGATAAAAATGCAAAAGGAATTGTAATGACAATAGATAGTGTCACATTAACAAAGAACGGCAGAGACCCTTCTGTTACTTGATAGAGGATTTGTTGAATCAAAAAAGCATAAATGTATGTGCCATAGGAAATATCATACTTACTGCCAAAGTGATAAAACCTAATGTGTTTAGAATAAGATAAGGCAAATACGAGGTATGCCAGTGGTAACAGATATAAATTTGTGAAAGACAGGTTTTCGTTAGACAATATGATAAAACTTATCAATAGTATACAGGTCCACTTTATTTCAAATTTGATATTTGACTTGATAAAATAAAATAGCATACCAGTAAAGAAAGCAAGAAACAGTGGTAAAACGATCACTAAACTATGCATAATAAATTGATCTTTTGAAAAAAAACTGAGTATAACAGATGTAACGATGACACACGCCATCATTAACTGCACAGTCAATTTATTCAATATCTTTAAATTACCGAGAACTGCCACACCAATATAGCATAAGAACTCCCAAAAAAGTGTCCAAAGGCTCCCATTAACAGCATTTGGATAATGATTTTCTGTAAATAATCCAGGTAAAAAACTTGTTGCCGTAAAAAGTGGTATGCCTTTTATTGGGTAAAGATATACCTCTATACTTTGAAAGTAAGACTTAATATCTAATCTTGTTAAAAAAGGTCCTACTAAAAAGGCGGTCAAGAGCATTACAACAATCAAACCTGGATAAATTCTTAAAACTCGAGCTTTAAAATATTGAAAGTTAGTTTCACTTTTAATATAGCTTGCTGTAATTAAATAGCCTGATATAATGAAGAACACAGTAACAGCAAATTCTCCCAGACCAAATCCCAAGTGTAAAAAAGATACAATTGGTTCTTTTTTAGTCGTGTTGAAAATTGAAAAAGAATGTACATAAATAACCAATAACGCAGCTGATAATCTAATAATATTGAAATTATTTTCTCTTGTATTTTTCATTGTTTCCTTATATAATTTTTGTTATTAAAAATATCGATTTTTAATATAAAATTTCCTATAAATTGGGGTGAAGTTGCAAGTAACATAACAGCTTATCTGGACAAAGATTATCTAGCTCACTAATCTTTACAATTAATTATCGTTTAAAATAACAATATAGTGTCCTTAATCAAGTATACAATTAAACCTATAGTTATGCAATAGGTTATTAGGTTAGGCTATGAATTTAGTTGTTTATGAAGCAACTATTAGTACACTAGTGTTATCTTTCCGAAAAACTATAATTTTCTTGACAAAAATAAACATCTAGCGTATACTATTACTATGAAGAGAGAACGTTTAATTGATAATATCGAAAACTTGAAAGCTATGATGCCAAGCTTTGTTTTAGAATACTATAGAT
>JAFRKG010000021.1 GCA_017431845.1 Methanosphaera sp.
ACCCATATTTCTGGTTAAGATAATTAATTTCGTCATCAATTTGATCAATAGCAGTAACATTAATATTTTTTTCTGCAAAAAATACACTATCCCTTCCATTTCCACAACCTAACTCAATTAAATTTTTACCTTCTCTTAAAAAACCTATACTAAATTGTGCAAAGGTTGATGCTTCTATGGGATTTGGATTTTTTTTATAATATTCTTTCCAAAATAATTTAGATTCCATAATTATATATTATTTAGTACTTCGGTATATGTTTTACTCAAATATTGTTTTTACTCATTATTATAAAAGTTTAATTGGGTGTATTCATACAATAACACTTTTTTGTATTATTTTTAAAATATTCTAATAAAATATTTTTATTAATTATAATAAATATTATTATAATAGACTAATTTTAGTAATTGTTTTAATCTAAAAAATATTATGTAAGGAAATGATATCATGGAAAAAAATGCTATAATTATGGCTGCAGGCAAGTCAGAAAAATTTGCACCATTTAGTTATGAAAAACCAAAAGGACTGTTTATAGTACGTGAAGAAATACTTATCGAAAGACAAATAGAACAACTATTAGAAGCAGGTGTTAATGAGATTATTGTTGTTATAGGTTATATGAAAGAAAAATTCTTCTATTTGGAACAAAAATATCCTCAAGTGAAATTAATAGTAAACAATACCTATGGAAAGTATGGGAATATATACTCATTGTATGTTGCACGAAAATATCTTAAAAATACATTCATATGTTACGCCGATCATTATTTCTTAAAAAATCCATTTTTGGAAGAAAACAATGAAAACAAATCATACAGATCATGTGCATTTTATCGAGGAAAATTCAAACAATTTTCAATTGAATATTCTGATGCAGATGTAATTACAAGTTGTTATTTAGGTGGTTATAATACAATGGCTATGGTAGGGCCAGCATATGTTAATGAAAAATTCTCCAAATTATTTAGACAATTCCTTGAAGATGAAATAAATAATTTCGGAATAGCAAATATGTATTGGGAAGAATACTTTGCTACACATATTAAGGACTTGACATTATTCATGAAAAAGTTTAATGTTGATGAACTTGTAGAATTTGATGATATTGATGATCTTAGACAATTTGATTCTGACTTCTTATTAAATGTAGATTCAGAAATTATAGGAAATATATGTGAGGTACTTGAATGTCATCCAAATGATATAAAAGATATTGAAGTTATACAAGCAGGTTTAACAAATGTTTCATTTAAATTCTCAATTAAAGGTCATGGCTATGTTTATAGACATCCTGGTGGAACAGCAGAACTCATTGTTAATAGAAAATCAGAATATTATGCCCAGTACAAGGCTAAAGAATATGGGCTTGATAAGTCTTTAATATATATTGATGAAAGTGGATGGAAAATTTCACATTTTATAGAGAATATAGTACCATGTAATTTTTTATCAGATAAAAAACAATTACAAAATTTAATGGATGCACTTAAGAAAACACATGAAATTCCAATATCTGATGAAGTAAAACTATTTGACAATGTAGTGGAAGCTAAAAAATTAATAACACATGCATGTAAAACGAAAGGTAATTTATTCAAAGAATTTGAGGAGTTATTTGCAAAAATTGACATGGTTGATGATTTTGTTAAGCAAGAACGGGAAAAATATGGTATTGAATTAGTTGTAAGTCATCATGATGTTTATGAACCTAATTTAATAACAACTGCAGACGGAGATTTCTACCTAATTGACTGGGAATTTGCAGGAATAAATGATCCAATTAATGATGTGTGTAGTATATTAACACGTTATGAATATTCTGATGAAGAAAGATTATATTTACTTGAAGCATATTATGGAAGGAAATTAACACAACTAGAATACAGGCATGCAATGGGCCAATCAATATTAAATGCATTATACTGGATTAGTTGGGGCTTAGTTAAAGGAAGTATCGGCGAAGAAGATGGTTTCTTCTTCTTAACATCATATAGGTATATAGTTAACCATATTGATGAAGTAATAGCAAGTTATGAGGAGATTTAATGAATATACCCATAATTTTAGCAGGAGGAGTAGGTTCAAGAGTAGGAGCAGACAGACCAAAACAATTCATAGAAATACAAGGAAAACCTGTTCTAGTATATACTATCGAAGCATTTCAAAATCATCCAGAAATAGATGCTATAGAAGTAGTATGTATCGAAAGCCATATTGAATACCTTAAAGAATTAGTGGAAAAATATGAACTTACTAAGGTAAAATGGATTACAAAAGGTGGAGAAGACTTTCAGCACTCAGTAATGAATGGAATTAATAATCTTAGGGATAAAATTGATGATGATGATATTGTAATGGTTCATTATGGTGCATCTCCATTTGTAACAAGTGATGTAATAAGTGATGCTATAAGAGTATGTGAAGAAAAAGGAAATTCATCACCCGCTATGGCATCAGTATTACTGCTTGGAAGTAATGATGGAGAAAAATCCACACAGTGGATTGACCGAGATAAAGTTGTAATATTTAATTCTCCTCAATGTTTCAAGTATTCATATGTAACAAGTTTATATGAAGAAGCAATAGAAACAGGGGCAATAGATAAGGTTGAACCACATACTACTACTTTGATGTTCTATTTGGGTCATGAGATATACTTTTCAAAATCCAATCAATTAAATATTAAAATTACAACAAAAGAAGATTTGGATTTATTTGATGCTTACGTTATGATGAAAAATTCACGTAAAAACTCATAATTTCTTTTTTTTAAAATAATTATCATATTATATTAATAAAATAAGATAAGTTACGATTAACATTATCGTATGGTTAAATTAATCTTTAATTATTTGAATAAAAATTAAATATTTGAATAAAAAAATATTAATTATAATCTATAATAATCATAAAAATAGTTTACTCCATTTAAGATAATGATAAATACATTGGACCAAGATAAAATGTTACTTGATTTACTAAAAAATAAAAATTCAGAAAAAAATCATGAATATGATCAATCCATCTACAAAATCAAACTAAATTCCCCTGAATTCAGGATATCCTATGAAATAACAAAAATACAAAAAGGATACTACCCACAAGTAGGAATAACAGCTAGACAAGGGATATTAATATTATACAAGTATCCTGATAATAACACATGGCATAACCTGGATAGTTACAGCAGACGAAAGAACATTAACATTAACATGAAAACATATAACATTGACAAACATGTAAAAGACAATGAAACCTATGAACTAATGATAATAAGTCCAATACTCAGTCAACTAAAAACATTAACAATAGAAGTACCAGAGGACAAAACAGTTCAACTAGACACAACGATATCAGATAAAAAAATAGTGGTAGCAGGGGGAATACACTCCTATGGAATAGGATGCACAACAGTAGGACTAAAATTCTCAAACATTTTGTCACGAAACATGAATTTATCCATAATGGACTTAACATATAACAATAGGACAAGCTACCTTGAAAACATAAACAATTACTATGAAGAAAATCCATTAGCCTCAGATGCAAATGTTGGAATACTGGAATTAGACTATGCCTTACAAGACGATGAAATAGTAAATGAATACCTTAAAAATGTAGTAAATCATATGTTGAGACAATGTGACCATTTAATATGCTGGTACTGCCTACCAAAACAGAAATTATACAAAAGAGCATTAATATTCGACAATTTAATGGAAGAGATTACAGAAAAGAAAATAACAATTCTTGACCTTTCATACATATATGATGAAGACCACGAAGACATGTGCACTGCCAGTATGAACTTTATTAATGATGCAGCAAACGTATTAATATACAAAAAGCTTAAAGAGACAATAATGGAGGTAACAAAATGGAATATCTGAAATCCATTAACAATAAATTAAATAAAATATCAGAAAACAACATAGAATATTTTGATTTATTTGACCGACCAGACCTTGTCTATGGAAACATTAACGCATTCCAGGAAAGAGTAAATTTCTGCAAAATACCAATTGAATCACAGGAAGAAATAAGAAACAATTGGAAAACATGTACTCATTCACTTGATTTGTTTAAAAATGCTAGTTGTGGAAATGTTATAAGATTACATACCAACTCAAAAAAACTAATACTCAAAGCCAATATTCAAAGAGATGAAAGTTTTGAAAAAGCATTAAACTGGAATTCCATGGGTTTTGACATATACAATATAGAAAATGATGGAAAATACAAGCATAACAATATATTTGCACCAATGGATGGTCATAATATATTTGCCAACACAATAAGAGTACCTGAACATGGAAACATATGTATATACCTACCAAACTTCACGGAAATAAAAGAAATGCAGATAGGTGTTCTTAAAGGAAAAACAGTGGAAGCATACAAGTACCCAGAAAACAAGTTACCTATAATCTTTTATGGAAACTCAGTAACACAGGGAGCCGCAGCATCACGAAGTGGAAACACTTTTCCTAACATTATAAGCAGAAAACTGAACAATGAAATAATAAATTTATCTAGTTCCTCCTGTTGTAAGGGAATAAAAAGTATGGCTGATATGATAGGTAGAATCAACTGTCAATGCATAGTAATAGACTATACTAGAAGTGCAACAAGTGCAAAAATGCTTCAAGATACACACGAAACTTTTTATAAAACTATACGAAAATATCATCCAGACAAGAAAATAATTCTTTTAACCACAGAAGGATTTAATGACTGGAGATTATCTAACTCATTTGATAAAATAGTATCAAGAACATACAAAAATGCTAAATTAAATGGTGAAAATACTGAGATAATATACCAAAGAAAATTATTCTCCGAAGAGGAATATAGTTATGTGGGTATAGATTCAGCACACTATACAGATTATGGTATGTACAAAATAGCAGATGCAATATGTGATAAAATAGTAGAATAAAACATTTGTTGAATAAAAATGTCTAACATTGAAATATCTATAATTATACCAGTATTTAATTCTGAAAAATACTTGGATGAGTGTTTAAAATCAGTAATTCATCAGACATTCACTAGATATGAAATAATATGTGTAAATGATGGATCAACTGATAGCTCACTTATTATTCTTGAAAAATACTTGCAAAAATATGATAATCTAAAAGTACACAATAAAGAAAATGAAGGCCCTGGTTCTGCAAGAAATTATGGACTTAAGCATGCAAAAGGAAAATATGTGCTATTTCTTGATTCTGATGACTGGCTAGAAGAAAACACTTTGGAAACTTTATATGAAACAGCAATGGAAAACGATTCCGAACTTGTAATGTTTAATGCTTTGGAACATTATAAAAACAACAAAACCAAGAACAGGACGTATCATGTTATAAAAGAAGATAATAATTTTAGAAAATTCTCTTTTGATTATAACAATAACATCAATCTAGTGATGAATGGATATCATATTGTATGCACAAAATTACATAAACTTGATTTTATAAAAAATTATTCGTTATCTTTTGCTGAAAAGGATCAATTCGAGGATGTTTTATTTCATATTAAAAGCATGATATATGCTAAAAGAATATCATACACTCCAGAGGTATTATATCATTATCGAAGAACCGGGGATAATAGTAGGCAAAACAATGCATTAAATGGTAAAAAAAGTTTACAATTCTTTGAAATTTTTGAGGAAGTTAAAGAATTCTTATATGATGAATGTCTCTATGAAAAGTTTAAAATAAATTATTATAAATTTGTTATTAATGAAACAAGAAATATTGAACAAAATATTGATAATAAATTTTATGATGACTTTTTCATAAAAGCAAAAAAAACATTCAATAAATTATGTATAAGTACAAATGATATAATGAGATTACCTTTGGATTATCAGTACTTTTATAAAGCACTTATTGAATCAGATAACTCTTTAATGTTTAGAAAGAAT
Organism: Methanosphaera sp.; assembly: GCA_017431845.1. Classification (GTDB taxonomy): domain Archaea; phylum Methanobacteriota; class Methanobacteria; order Methanobacteriales; family Methanobacteriaceae; genus Methanosphaera. The sequence continues at coordinate 5,937 of JAFRKG010000021.1, forward strand.
CTGAAAAAAAGTAATAAGAAGTTATTAATAACAAAAAAAGTATTAAAAGTTAAGCAATGGATTAAACAAATCATTTAGTTATCATCATTTAATATCCATTCATAAACTCTTTTTGAATTGTTTCTGTCATTGTATTTGAAGAAATCATTTATTCGTTCCACATATTTATCTTCTATCATACAATCATTTTCAATGTATTTCTTAATTAATTTGATTAATTCATGTTCATCATGGACAATTTTTCCAAAACCCATATTTTCATAGTTAAAATAGCCCTCTTTGTAATGATAATCATTATTCTGATAATATATTACAGGCTTTTTGATATAAGCAAAATCAAAGAATACTGAAGAATAATCAGTTATCAGTAATGATGATTTTTTGAACAATTCCTGGTATGATTCGCTTTCTGAAATTTCAATGTAATCAGGTATGTTTAGTAAATGAATATATTTAACTATTTCAGGGTGTGGCTTAAAAACAAACTTATACTTGTTTTCTTTTAAGATCTTATGTAATTTCTTATTATTTAGGAAAGAATTTAATCTTTTATAGTAATCTGATGTTACAAATAGTGTTTCATTTTCTAATTCTATACGCCATGTTGGAACAAATAGTATTTGTTTTATTCTTTCATCTTCAAGTTTATCAAATCTTGGAAATCCTAATGTTTGAATAATATTCTTATCATAATTGTATCCTGGTTCTAGGAACGAATCATGTTCATGGTCTGATACAGTGACTATTAATGACAAGTTTTTATCATATTTTTTAATGAATTCGGATATGTTGTCTTTGGTTACTCCATGTTGTAGGAAGTATTTTTTTGCTGTTTTAAGTCCGTTGTATAATGATGGTGTTTTATAGTAATAAGGGTTTATAAAGTTTTCATTAACATATGATGATATTATTTTTTCTGATAATAGGTAGTAGATTTTATGTTTGTATGATCCAAATTTAAGAATATTTTTACTAATCTTTTTCATTTCATTAAAATCATTACTTGATTCATTTAAAACATAGTATTTAATAATACCATCATTTTTATTAATTGAATATTCAAATAAATGTCTTGCATTGTCATCTGAAAATTCTGGTCTGTCATGATATAGCCAAATCCTCCTATTTCTATAAAAAGGGTAAATTATGAAATAAAGAAAACTAATCAAAACAGCTTCTTTATATCCTGTCGGCTTATCTTTAACTATCTGCTTAATATTACTAACCTCAAAACGTAGCATTGACAAATAAGAATAAGGTAATACTACAAACTTATTAAATTTAAACAAAACAATCAAATCATCAGCAACAAAAAATGCACTATGAGTAGACAAACCACAATTATCCCTAAAACTCACATGAGGAATCATTGAATAATCACATGAACTATCATTATATTCAATTTTAAAATAAAATTCATCATCTACAGAAACTCTGGATTTTACATCAAAACTGAAACGATACTTCCATTCAATATCAAGAAAAGTTAAAGTTCCACGATTCACATCATTATAAAAAATAGGAACACTATCAATACAAACAGTTGAATCACCACTCTTCCTAACAAGAACAATCCTCAGGTTCTCACTTCTAAAGGAAGACTCAATGTTACCAGAAAAATATATAAAACCATTACTTAACTCAACAATATCCAACCATAATCGGATAGAATTAAAATCGTCAACAACATAACCATCAGAAACAACAGTTAACTCAGAATCTTCAACTAATTCTAATTGCCCCTTATTTTTCAAATAAACAAAAAACGATTCAATATTGGAATTAACAAATTCATTACCTATAATACAATCCAAATCAATAAAATCTAAAACCTGGTTTAGTTTCTTCCAAAAGTCAACCTTCTTCTGTGCATCTTCAAAAATGTCTAACTTATTAACTGATAACATCCACTGAAGATCATAAACAAACAAATATTGAATAAACTTAGGAATAAAACCTTCATATTTCAAACAAATATCACATAATTTAAGATAAAAACGTTCTAGACGATTAGTATAATATTCTTTCTTTCTTTGCATCAAATCAACAGTACTGCTATTATCACTTCTTTGACGATAATAATATTCAACACCATTAACTAAACCATAAACCTTTTTATCCAATAAAATCTCATTAATAACAAGTGCATCTTCAAGATTAGCTAATTTGGTGTCAAAAGAATAATTTTTCATAACATTTAACTTAATAAAGCTAGATGAAGCAGATAACTGGGGATTATTTGGTTCAACATTCAAGTCAACTATTCTAGTTTCCTTAAACTTGGAATTTAAACGATGTGGCTTATTAACACGTTCAAATAATATCATAGGAATAGCAACAATATCAACTTCATCAAAGTGTTTTTCAAAAAAAGTATAAACAACATCTAACGTGTTTTTGGAAAAATAATCATCACTATCTAAAAAATTAACATATTTGCCAGTAGCATACTTTAAACCATAATTACGTGCACTGGATTGTCCACCATTACTCTTAGTTAATGCAACAACATTCTCAGGATACTTCTCATAAAATTCTGATATAATTTCAGCTGATTTATCCGTACTTCCATCATCAACCAGAATCAATTGAACATTATCTCTAAATCCAATGCTCTGATTAATAACACTATTAATAGTTTCTCTAAGATACTTGTCCACATTATAGACTGCAATGATGATAGAAAACTTAAATGAACTCATAGCAAATATGCTCCTAATCCTAAACTATAACTATTTTTCTAAGTCATCATGTATAATCTTTAATATTTCAGGATATTTCTTAATAACATCCCGTATATGCTTATCATTAATACCCTTTCTATTAGTTAACCATAAAGTTGTTTCATTCAATAAATTTAATTCACGGGCAGGATTAATATAAATCAAGTCATGATAACAATCATAAGCAATTTTAAATTTGCTTCCATTAAGCACAGCCATAGCCCAAAACCAAATATCATCACCATACTTACATAATTTTAAAAACTTATCCTCATCAAAAACATCCTTATACAATGCATGTGGTGGATATAATATGCCCCCAGCACCAGTCATGAAAGTTAAGAAAGATGCTTCCCGATTATCTGTAATTAATTCCCATGAATTGTATTCTTTAAATTTTTCTTCGGACTCTAAAATCATCTTACGTGCCCTATGGACAATAATATTGTTTGGAAAATCAATGTAAGTTGAATACAATTTAAATAGCCAATCTTTTGGATAGAATATATCATCATCAGCTGTAACAATAATCTCCTCGGAGAATTCTTTAAGTACAGGTATTAATTTTTTATAAGAATAAATATTATGATACCATCTAATATCCAATCCATAACGTGTTAAATTTAACAAGTCCTTAGGAATATCTTTCTCACGGTTTGGAAATTCTTCTTTAGCTAACCATAAAATCAGTTTATCTGGCTTGAACTCCTGATTAAGTAAGGAATAAACAGCATATTTCGCATCATTTATCCTTAAAGGATAAGATGTTAAAGACACAACCACCTTTTTATCACGTGGCTTATTATTTAAACCATAACTGCTAAGAGTACTAAGTTTGTCTTTAAAATATAATCTGTTAATAGCTTTTGGCTGATAAAAAGAGGGATTAAGCTTAACCATACCTTCATCCATACCTTTTAAAACAAGGTATACTAAAGGATTAACCTCAGATTTTCTTGCATTTACATTATACTCCTTGTAAAACGATGCATCAAAATATGAACTAGGATTTTTTCCTTCATAATATCCATGATACAAGTAATGAAAAATAGGTGGAACACTTAAATTATAATTATATTCCTTCTCATAATATTTTTTATCAAAAAAATTCAGTAATAAAATCTTCTTAAAACCATTGAAATAAACTTCATTAGAGAATAAATCAATAATAATCTCTTTATATAAATTATTTTCAAATTCTAATTTTTTAAGACCATAACTAAAATGAGCACTATCCTGCTTGGCCTTATCATTAATATATTTAAGCTTATAATCTTCAGATAATTCCAAATCTAATAAAGGGTCTTCTTCAATTTTAATAATACTATGAGTCTTAAATGTCTCATGATCCATGTTTTTAGTGTAAATATTTGTTAATAATTTCTTAAATTCCTTGTTTGAATAAATTAACTTCTGCAATAAGTGAACTTTCGAAAAAACCTTATTTTTATCATATAAATTACTAAAAAACATAGAATAATCCTTAATATTACTTACTATGATATATGTTGTAGTTTAAATAAATACTTTAGTACTTATCATAATTACTTGTATGATTCACTTACAATTAATATTTATAAGATATTTTAAAGTAGTTAAATCAACATAAATATAAATTAATATTTTAATGTAAAAAAAAATTATACCAATATAAAACATGAGGGGAAAGCATTGAACAATACATGTAACTTTACAATAATAATATCATACAAAAACACAGAAATGCACATAGAAGAAACAATATTATCAATAACCGAACAAAAACTATCATTCAAAGCAAACGTTCAATTAATATTATTAAACAACAATTCAAAGGACAACTCAACACTAATAGCCAGACACTTCCAAAGAACATACCCAAAAAACATAAGCATAATCAACGAGTCAAACATAAACAAATCCAAAAACATTGCACTAAAACAAGCTAAAGGAAAATACATAGCATTCATAAACAGTAACGACTACTTATCCAAAGAAGTATTAGCAAATGTGTTAACACAATTTAAACAAAACCCCGAATGTAACATAGTTAAAGTACCCTTCAACGAAATAGGTGTAAATCAGGAAATAAAAGAACAACTCGGACAAACAATAATAAACCTAGAAAAAACAAACAACATCCCCACAACATTAGAATCTTTATTTATAAAAAAAGAACTACTTCAAAACCAACAATATGACGAAACACAAACAGACTCCGAAAACCTACAATTAATAAACAATATTTTCACCACTAACAAAACAATCAACATCGCAGAAGGAACATATAACAAAAGATTAACAAATCAAACAATTAAAACAAAACAACAATATGAAAACAAGATAACAACATATAAACAACTACTAAAAACAGAAAACAACAATCCAAATTATGTTCAAAACCTAATTTTAAAAGATTTAAACAAAACAATAACAGTACCACACATACATCTATTCAAAACAACAGAAGAAAAAGAAAGCTATGTCAACTCAATACAGGAAATACTACAAGAAATAGACACACAAAAAATATTAAAACAAAAATTCACAAAAAACATAAAAAAACTATTAATACACTTAAAAGAAAACAAAGAACAAAAAACCACACAAAATAACTTACAATTATATGAAATATTTAACAATTACTACCTAGAAAGAAATGAAATAAAATTCACAATAATACTAGAAACAATAGAAACACCAAAATACTTGGAAGAAAGCATAAAATCAATAATAAACCAGACAATACCCTTCAAAGAAAACATCCAAATAATAATAATCAACAATAACACCAACAATGAAACAACAAGTATATCAGAACACTACCAGAAAATATACCCTCAAAACATAAGAATAATAACAGAAGATTCACAAAATGCTAAAAACAATGCAATACAACAAGCAAAAGGAACATACATAAGTTTCCTGAACGAATCAGACTACTACTCATGGAATGTAATGGAAAATGTATACAACGCATTTAAGGAAAATCCACAAACAAACATAATAAAAATAGGATATAAAGAAGTAGGAATCAAAGAACAAAATACTGGACAAGAAAATACAATCATAAACATCAATAACATAATAAACAAAGATTACTCATACAAAACATTATTCATAAAAAAAGACACACTCACACAATACAATTTCAATCAAGACAAACATGACACAGAAAATCTGTACATACTGGCAGATCTAATACAAAACAATCCAGAAATATTTCTAACTAAAGGATGGTATAATCATAGAACAATCAACACATTAAAAACAGAACACCACTTCCAAAAAATAAAAGTATGCCAAGAATTACTAAACAAGACCAATAATAATTACACACAAAACCTAGTAATATCAGTCATAGATGAATTATTCACAACAGAATATATAGAAAATTTAGATGATAACAACGAGAAAAAAGATATCATTACTACGATACAAGAAATAACAAAGCATTTAACTAAAGAACAAATAATTAATCACCAATACACTAACAACAAGACAAAAAGATTATTAATATACCTAAAAGAACAAATATCAGAAAATACAACAAATCTAGAAGTTTATAATATAATAAACACCATATTTCTCAAGGAAAACGAGATAGACTATTATCAATCAGGATCATTCAATTTCTCAATAATAATACAATACTCAAACTCAGAAAGGCTAATAGAAAAAACAATAACCTCCATAACTGAAGACCAAACACTACCATTCAAACAAAACACTCAACTAATATTTATCAATAACCAAAGCACAGACAATTCAACAACAATAATTAAACACTACCAAAACCAATACCCCGAAAACATATCCATAATCAATGAATCAAACATAAATAAAGCCAAAAACAGAGCACTCAAATATGCAACAGGTAAATATATTGCAATAATCAACGGAACAGATTACATATCACCACATACACTAGAAAACGTACTTGAAATGTTCCCAGAAAACAATGAAATAAACATAATCAAAATGCCAGTAAAACATATAGGACTACACAATATCAAAGACCCCATACTACAAGAAGATTCAATAGTAGACCTAAGGGAACATCCAAGCAAAACTCAAACATACGAATCCCTATTTATAAAAAACAAAATAATTAAACAAGAACAATTCGATGAAACACAAACAGATATAGATAACATAGAATTACTAAACAAAATCATACTAGAAAACCCAGTATTAGGAATAGCAAAAGGACAATACTATCAAAGAGTAACATATGATAATCTAAGAATACAAAACCAAAATCAAAGCACAAAAGAACATTATCAAAACAAAATAAAAACCTACCAAAAAATAATAAAAGAATCCACCAATAACGAAAATAAAATCAATGATTACACACAATACATGATATCCGATGATTTAGAACAACTAATCAGCAAAGCACATTTACATCTTTTCGAAACAGAACAAGAAAAAACAGAATACCTTAACAATCTAGAAAATATAATACAACAATTAGATGAAAACAAGATAATTAACCAAAAACACACATATACAAATATTAAACGTTTACAAAAATCATATAACAAGAAAAAAAACTATGAAGAAGATAATTTAACAATAAACAACATCACAGAAAAAGATAACAACATATACATTAAAGGAAACTACACATCAATACGAAACAACAAACACATACCAATCAACATAATACTAAACGAAAAAACAGAAATTCCATGCAACATCATCAAAACAGAAAACACAAACTATGATCCAGTAACACTAGCCGATGAAATAGAATTCACAGACCACTTCGAAACAACAATACCTAAAAACAATACAACAAAATTCGAATTTCAAATAACAGAAAACAACACACAATACACCCCACAAATAAAACTACAAGAAAATAAAAAAACAAAAAACTCAGTAAACATAAACAAAGAACTAATAGCATACAACAATACCAGAGACATAATACTTCAGGAAACAAAAAAAGACAAACATTACACATTCTCAATAATAATAGCAGTATACAACACAGAAAGATTCATAGAAGAATCAATAAATTCAATCATCAACCAGACACTAAGTTTCAAAGAAAACACCGAAATAATCATAGTAGATGATGGAAGCACAGACAATTCAATAAACATAATAAAAGGATACAAAGAACAATACCCTGAAAACATAACAATCATAGAAAAAACACATAGTGGACAAGCAAGTGCAAGAGACCTGGGACTAAAAATAGCAACAGGACAATATGTTAACTTCCTAGACAGTGATGACTACCTTGAAAAAGACACACTAGAAAAAGTAAAAGAGTATATTGACACAATAAACAATAAAACAGATGTTATAACAATCCCAATGAATTATGTAGATCGACTGGAAAAAGAACACCCACTAAATTACAAATATGATCAAACAAGAATAATAAACCTCGAAGAAGAATATGAAAACCCACAGTTGTCCCTATCCTCAGCTTTCATAAACACAGAAACTATACAAAAATATGAATTTGACACATCATTAATAAGCTCAGAAGATACATTAATACTAAACAAAGTTCTACTCGAAAAAAGGACAATGGGCGTACTAAATAACACACATTATAATTACAGGTTACGATTTAGTGAAGACAACCTCACAGAAAGTCTAACAACAGATAAACAGTATTACACACACAGATTAGAACACTTCCACAAACACCTATTAAACTACTGCCTGGAAGAATATGATGAAATACCATTATTCATACAATACATGATAGCAACAGACCTAAACAAATTGTTCAGCATACGAAAATTAGATGTATTTGAAGACAAAGACGAAATAGACGAGTTCTGGGAATACATTAAAAGTAATGATGGAAAATATGACATATTAACACACATATCCGATGAATGCATAAAAAATAATAATAACATTAAACAACCACTAAAATCCCTGATGATGTACCATAAAAACAGAGAATACAAAGTGTCCGTATCAAAAAACGGTATAGTAAAATTATCAACAAAGAATCATACAATAGACACACTAAATAATCATGGATTATGGTTTGACATAATAGAAGTCCGCTTTAACAAATTAAACCTATCCGGACACTTCGTATCCAACTTCTACCCAGAAACAATCACACTAAAAATTATCAAAACAAACGAAAACGGACGAGAACAAGCATATCCATGCGAATACTTCGAATATGCTACAGAAGACCGCAGTCACCTAGAATCATTATCATTCCCATGGAGGTATGATTACAACTTCAATGTACAAGTACCATTAGATAATGTTAGCATAGCAGACTTCAGATTTGAATTAACATATAAGGAAAACGGAAAAACCATAACAATAACGCCAACAATAGGATTCAGAGTACCATCCGGATTAACAGAATTCAACAAATACTTCGTACAAGAATCCAGAATAGTATTCTACCAAGACAAAAAAATATACGTCTATCCATACTCCTATAAAATGATGTTAAAACGAGAATTCAGAACATTACAACTAATAACACAAGACAAACAAGACGGATACAAGAAAATAATATTCTACAGAATACTCTACATGCTATTATACCCATTCATGAAAAACAAGAGAATATGGTTTATAAATGATAGATTAGACCGTGCAGACGAAAACGGAATACATTTATTCAAATATGCATACCAACAAAATGATGGAATAAAAAAATATTACATACTAGACAAGCACTGTGATGACTACAAAAAACTTAAAAAAAGATATGGTGGAAGCATACTTGCACATAACTCATTCAAACATAAACTATTATACTTCTTCACAGAAAAAAGAATAGCCTCATTTTTAAATGAAGCATTCTTCAACCCATTCTGGATTGATGGAAACTATGATATAAGAAAAATCTACTGTAACCTAGTAACATCGCCATGGTATTTCCTTCAACATGGAATAATCTACAGAGACTTAACTAGTCACATCAAACGATACAAATACAACCTAGCACTAGTAGTAACATCAACAGAACGTGAAAGACAATCTTTCTTCGACCTAAAATATGGATTCCCTGAAGAAGTTGTACAAATACTAGGACTACCAAGATACGATAACCTCATCAAAGACAATGAAGTCAAAAAACAGATACTGTTCACGCCAACATGGCGACTACAACTAGAAAAAGACGAATCATTATTCTTAAATTCGGATTATTATCATATGTTAAACAGTTTCTTAAGTAATGATGAACTCTTCAAATTATTGGATGAGTATGGTTATAAGTTTATATTTAAACCTCATCCTCAGTTAATTAAACATTTAGATTCGTTTGAGATGAATGATGCAGTTATTGTATCTACGGAGGAGTCTTATCAGGAGTTAATTAGGGATTCTGCGTTGATGATTAGTGATGTTTCTTCTGTGATTTCGGATTTTGCTTATCTTAAGAAGCCTATTATTTATTATCAGAAAAATGATGATCATCATTTTGAACCGTTCTTTGATTATGTGAGTGAAGGATTTGGTGATGTGTTTAAGACTGAAGAAGATGTAATTGATAAGGTTCGGTTTTATCTTGAAAATGGTTGTGTGATGGAAGATAAATATAAAGAGAGGGTTTCAAACTTTTTCAAGTATAATGATAAGAATAATTGTAAACGTGTGTATGAGTGGATTTTAAAGCATTAAGTTGATTATTATGAGTGATAAAAAAGGTTTTATGTTTTCTGTGATATTGACTGTGTCTGATAATCCTGGTTATTTGGAGCAATCTATTAGTTCTGTGTTGGATCAGACATTGGATTTTAAGGAGAATGTTCAGATAATTTTTATAGATTATGGGGGATGTGTTGAGTCAACAAAGCTTATAAAGCGTGTTGGTCGTGTGTATCCTGATAATGTTGTTATTTTGTCAAAGGATTATCTGGGTCAGCCTTATGCTGAAAATAATGTTTACAAAGTACCTGCAGGGGAATATGTTACATTCCTTGAAGGAAATGATTACTTCTCAATAAACACATTCGAACAAGTAAAAAACTTCTTAAACAAGCTCAACAACAAAACAAACATAATAACAATTCCCATAGAAAACATTAACAATAAAAAACAAGAATTAAACTACAAATTCGAACAAACAAGAATAATAAATCTGGAAGAAGAGGCTAATAATCCACAACTACACATAAAATCATGTTTTATCAAAAAATCAGCATTACACAACTACAAATACAATAGAAAAACATTATTTGAAGAAGAAACCATACTAATAAACCAATTACTCTTAGATCTTCCACGAATAGGCATAATAAACAACGCCAAATACAATATACGAGAAAAATTCAACATAAACACATCACAAAACAAACCTACACAAGAAAAACAAATAATAAAAAAAATTAACACATACAAAAAATTAATAACAACATCTAAACCAAAACTAGAAAAAATACCTAAATTCATAGGATACACAATAGCCTATGACATACAAGACATACTTAAACTACCTGATTTAGGTTTTCTAGATAAAGAAGAAAAAAATAGTTTGTTTGAAGAAATTAGGAGTATTATTGGTATTCTTGATGATGATATGATTTATGATAATGAGAATATTGATTATGCTTTGAGGGGTTTCTTTATTTATCTTAAAAAGGGTGTATATTCTATTGTTGGTGAGGATGATAATGTTGTGATGTGGTCTGGTGATTATTATATTGATGATCTTAAGAAACATAGGATATGGTTGGATATTGTTGATATTAAGGATGATTGCTTGGTAATCTCTGGGGTATATACTACAAACTTTGATAATGATTCGCTTAGAATAAATCTGATTAAAGAAGATGCAGGAAATAATAGGGAAACTTTTTCATGTGATTATTTTACTTATCCTCAAAGGGATAGAAGTAATGTTGAATATTTGGGCATTCCATGGAAGTTTGTTTATAATTTCGAAGTGTCATTAAAATTAAAAGATGTAATTCAGGATAAATTCTCATTTGAGGTTTTATTTGAAGATAAAGATATTACTGCAAAGTACACTCCTCGGATAGAGTTCAGGATATCTTCCTATTTTTCTAGTGTATCAATTTATGCAGTTATTGGGGAGTATATTTTATTTAAGGATAGTTCTTCTATTTCGGTTATTCCTTATTCTTTTAGGAAACTTTTTAACTTTGAAGTTAAGAATATTTTTAAAATCATTAAAAGTTCTGAAAAAGGTAAGGTGGGAGCTGCATTTATGCATTTCCTATATCTTTTATTGTATAAGTTAATGGATAATAAGAAGATTTGGTTATTGAATGATAGGCTTGATATTGTTGATGATAATGCAAAACATTTATTTGAGTATGCACTTAAACAAGATGATAGAATAACAAAGTATCTTATCGTAGATAAAGATTCTGAAGATTATAAAAAACTTAAAAAGAATTATAAGAACATCATAACATATGGATCATTCAAACATAGAATATTATACCTATTCTCTGAGAAAAGAATATCATCTCTCCTAAATGAAAAATTTTTCAATCCCTTCTATAATGACGAAGAAGATAAACGTAAACTCTACTGTAATTTAGTAACAGCACCAAGATACTTCATACAACACGGAGTAATCTACAGAAACTTAACAGAACACATAAAACGATATAATCATAATCTAAGATTAATAGTTACCTCAGCAGAACGTGAAAGACAATCATTCTTTGACCTAAACTATAGATTCCCTGAGGAAGTTGTTCAAATACTGGGACTTCCACGTTTTGACAACCTTATAAAAGATAACAAAATAAAAAAACAAATATTATTCACGCCAACATGGAGATTACAACTAGACAAAAATGAATCATTGTTCTTAAATTCGGATTATTATCATATGTTGAATAGTTTTTTAAGTAATGGTGAGCTTTTTAAATTGTTGGATGAGTATGGTTATAAGTTTATATTTAAGCCTCATCCTCAGTTGATTAAGCATTTGGATTCTTTTGAGATGAATGATGCTGTTGTTGTTTCTACGGAGGAGTCTTATCAGGAGTTGATTCGTGATTCTGCGTTGATGATTAGTGATGTTTCTTCTGTGATTTCGGATTTTGCTTATCTTAAGAAGCCTATTATTTATTATCAGAAGAATGAGGATCATCATTTTGAGCCGTTTTTTGATTATGTGAGTGAAGGTTTTGGTGATGTGCTTAAGAGTGAGGATGATGTTATTGGTAAGTTGAGGTTTTATCTTGAAAATGGTTGTGTGATGGAGGATAAGTATAAAGAGAGGGTTTCAAACTTTTTCAAGTATAATGATAAGAATAATTGTAAACGTGTGTATGAGTGGATTTTAAAGCATTAAGTTGATTATTATGAGTGATAAAAAAGGTTTTATGTTTTCTGTGGTATTGGTTGTGTCTGATAATCCTGGTTATTTGGAGCAATCGATTAATTCTGTGTTGGATCAGTCATTGGATTTTAAGGAGAATGTTCAGATAATTTTTATAGATTATGGGGGATGTGTTGAGTCAACAGAGCTTATAAGGCGTGTTGGTCGTGTGTATCCTGATAATGTTGTTGTTTTGTCAAAGGATTATCTTGGTCAGCCTTATGCTGAAAATAATGTTTATAAAGTTCCTGGTGGAGAATATGTTACATTCCTTGACGGTGATGATTACTTCTCAAAAAACACATTCGAACAAGTAAAAAACTTCTTTGATAAACATTCTGAAGAGAGTAATATTGTATCAATTCCAGTAATTAATGGAAATGTAGAAGATGGATTAAACTACAAATTTGAACAAACAAGAATAATAAATCTGGAAGAAGAGGCTAATAATCCACAACTACACCTAAAATCATGTTTTATCAAAAAATCAGCACTACACGACTACAAATTCAATAGAAAAACATTATTTGAAGAAGAAACCATACTAATAAACCAATTACTCTTAGAGCTTCCACGAATAGGTGTGATAAAAAATGTTAAATATTATATTAGACAAATATTCGACCCTAAACTCTTTAAAAACAAAACAATCCAAGAAAAAAAATATATTCAAAGAATAATTTTTATTAAAAAATTATTCTCCACATCAATCACAAAAAATAGTATTGTACCTGATTTTATCAAATATACAATCACATATTACATACAAGACATACTTAAAATACCTGATTTAGGTTTTCTAGATAAAGAAGAAAAAAATAGTTTGTTTGAAGAAATTAGGAGTATCATTGGTATTCTTGATGATGATATGATTTATGATAATGAGAATATTGATTATGCTTTGAGGGGTTTCTTTATTTATCTTAAAAAGGGTGTATATTCTATTGTTGGTGAGGATGATAATGTTGTGATGCGTTCTGGTGATTATTATATTGATGATCTTAAGAAACATAGGATATGGTTGGATATAGTTGATATTAAGAATGATCACTTGGTAATCTCTGGGGTATATACTACAAACTTTGATAATGATTCACTTAGAATAAATCTGATTAAAGAAGATGCAGGAAATAATAGGGAAACTTTTTCATGCGATTATTTCACTTATCCTCAGAAGGATAGAAGCAATGTTGAATATTTGGGCATTCCATGGAAGTTTGTTTATAATTTCGAAGTGTCATTAAAATTAAAAGATGTAATTCATAACAAATATACTTTCGAAGTAACATTTGAAGAAAATAATATTCAAATGGACTATACTCCTCGGATAGAGTTCAGGATATCCTCTTATTTTTCTAGTGTATCAATTTATGCGGTTATTGGGGAGTATATTTTATTTAAGGATAGTTCTTCTATTTCGGTTATTCCTTATTCTTTTAGGAAACTTTTTAACTTTGAAGTTAAGAATATTTTTAAAATTATTAAAAGTTCTGAAAAAGGTAAGGTGGGAGCTGCATTTATGCATTTGCTCTACCTTATATTATATCGGTATATGGATAATAAGAGGATTTGGTTATTGAATGATAGGCTTGATATTGTTGATGATAATGCAAAACATTTATTTGAGTATGCACTTAAACAAGATGATGGAATAACTAAGTACCTTATCGTGGACAAAGATTCTGAAGATTATAAGGAACTTAAAAAGAATTATAAGAACATCATAACTTATGGATCATTCAAACATAAAATATTATACCTATTCAGTGAAAAAAGAATATCTTCATTTTTGAATGAAAATTTTTTCAATACATTCTATAATGACGAAGAGGATAAACGTAATCTCTACTGTAATTTAGTAACAGCACCAAGATATTTCCTCCAACATGGAGTAATATCCTGTGATTTAACAGAACAAATCAGACGATATGATCATAACTTATCTTTAATACTCACATCATCAGATCTTGAATGCCAATCATTCTTTGACTTGGACTATAATTTTCCGAGGCAATCTATTCAGGTATTAGGACTTCCAAGATATGATAAATTAACAAATAAAGAAAAAAAGAAACAAATATTATTCATACCTTCCTGGAGATCATACCTTGATAATGATGGGGAACTTTTAAAACAATCTGATTATTATAAGTCAATTGAAAGCTTAATTAATAATAATAAACTAGCAAAACTATTAGATTCTACTGGTTATCAATTAATATTTAAGCCACATCCTGAACTAATTAAACATGCCGAAAAGTTCAACATAGGTAGTAATGTAAAGTTATCAATTAATAATTCATTCCAGGAATTATTTAACAATTCTTCATTATTAATCACAGATTTCTCATCAGTAATATTTGATTTTTCTTATCTAAAAAAGCCTGTAATATACTATCAACCAAATGATGATTACCATTACAAAGAAGGCTACTTTAACTATGAAGATATGGGATTTGGTGAAGTAATTAGGAATGAAGAAGATTTAATACTGAAAATAAGGGAATACATCGAAAACAATTGTATTATGGAAGAAAAATACCAAGAAAGAGTAACTTCCTTTTTTAAGTATAATGATAAAAATAATTCGAAAAGAGTTTATGATTGGATTAAAAAAAATTAGTAACACATTACTTCCATAAAAAATCTATTTAATGTCTTTATCATATAATTTAAGCATTAATCAATAAAATATAACTAAAAACTATATACTAAGTTAATCAAATAATTATTTAATTAGAACTGGGATAAAATATTAGTTTAATATTTTTTGGGGATTAAAAAAATGAAGAAAATATCTGTAATAATACCTGTCTATAATGCATCAGATTCTATTGAAACAACATTAAATAGTGTTATAAATCAAAGTATTGATAAAATGGAAGTAATATGTATAAATGATGGGTCAACTGATAAATCCTCAGAAATATTGAACAAATATTCATCAAAACATGATTTTATAAAAATAATTAATCAAGAAAACATGGGACCAGCCGGAGCAAGAAATAACGGAATACTTGAAGCTGAAGGAGAATATATAGCATTTCTAGATGCAGATGACATATACCTTGACAATGAAGCTCTAGGTAAGATGCATAAAATAGCTGTCAATAATGATGCTGACATGGTATCAGCAAATCTAAGAAAAATTAAACAGAATGGCGATTTAGAAGATAGTTATGACTATAAAAATGCACAGTTTACTTATTTTACAAAAGAAACTATTATTAAAGCATCAGAATATGGAATACCATGGGCTTTCTATAAAAACATATATAAGAAAGAATTTTTAATCAAAAATAATATTACTTTTCCTGATTTACTAAGAGGACAGGATCCCGTCTTTTTGGCAGAAGTATTAACTCATATAGAACAGATTTACACAGTACCCCTAGATTTTTATGGATATAACTATTCTATTGGTGGCGGATTAAACATAAAATTGGACTCACATGCTAAAATAAAGGATTACATGTCCCATTATAAAAAAGTATTTAACATATTAAAAGATGAAGAATTCCAGGACACAGTATACAATTATAAAAAAGAATTCATAGACTACCTAAATTTCAGACAAAACATCAACAATGAAACTATTAAAAAGATATTGTCAGAAGAATTTGGTGACTATAAATACTTCCAAGAATCAGATTATGGTTATTTAATCATCAAGACATTAATAGATGATTATGATGAGAATGATGAAGAATATGATTTAATTAAATATTGTCTATTTGAAGAAAGTATGCTGGAAGACACTTTCATAGACATTGAACGTTTACAAGATTTTGTAAAAATATCCAAAGATAATGATATAACAAAGAGGGAATCATCATTCAAACAACTAAAAAATATAGACAATTACACATTTGAAGAAAAAAGAAAAATAAATGGAAAAGTGGATAAATTAAAGATAGATATTGCACGATTCATAAAATCAAATAATGATATATTAACATCAAATATTTGGAAAATAACAGGATTTTTACGATCTATAAAAAATAACTCTGGGGAATAATTACATGACAAAAGTAACATTAATAATGATAATAAACTCGGAAAATTATCACGAAAAAAAAATTCAAAACATATTAAAATACTCGGTATATGATTTTGAATTAATATGGATAAAAAATTATTCCAAACAAGGGGAAAACATCGCAATCAATGATTCAAGGATAAAAATAAAAGAATCAGAAGAAAATAATCTGATGAAAACATTAAACCTATCAATAAATGAAGCACAAGGAAAATACATAATATTCACAAACACACTAAACATATTATTGGATGATACATTAAAAAGAGGATATAACAAATTGGAAGAAAATAATGCAGATATGATAATATTCTCAGGAAAAACAAAAGAATCAACATTAATATCTAGGATAACACAAGGAAAACCATTCAACATAGAAAAAATAAGAGAACACATATTTTCAACAAACTTTCAATTACAAGATTGCCTGTACAACAAACAATTTCTATTGAACAAAAATATACAATTCAATACACATAATAACAATGACTCGGATGTATTCGTATTTAAAAGCCTGATAAAATCAGATAAAATATTATTATACGAAAAAAGATTAAATAATCCCAACAAAGAACAAATAACAATACAAGAATATAAACAATACCTTGAACATCTCGAATATCTCCAGGAAATGTTCTACCAAAAAGATAATCGTATAATAGAACAAGCAGTAACCAATTATGCAATCAATCAAGCAATCAAAGCATACAATAAAATAGGAATAAAAAATAAAAAAGCAGCATATAATTTACTTAGAACAAATTTCATAGAAAAATTAAATACAAAAACAATAGAACAATACATAAAAACACTTACAAGCAGAAACAAGAAACAATTTGAACAAGTAATCATAACAGAAAGTGTAGAAGAATACGAACTACTAAAAAAAGTCTATGAAGATAAAAAGCATATAAACTACATGAAAAGATACGAACAAATACTACAAACAGAATACAAGAAAATACGAGAATTTAATCATAGTTTAATATCATCAAACAGTTGGAAAATAACCAAATTTTTAAGAATAAGAAACAAGTTGTGATAATGATGGTAAAAGTATCTGTTGTAATACCAGTATACAATGTTGAAAAATATTTGGATGAAAGTTTAAAATCTATAATAAACCAAACATTAACTGATATTGAAATTATATGCATAAATGATGGATCAACCGATAAATCATTGGACATCCTACAAAAATACGAAAAACAAGATAACAGGATAAAAATAATTAACCAAGAAAATCAGGGACACGCAGTAGCAACAAACATTGGAATGTCACAAGCAATCGGAGAATACTTATTTTTAATGGATTCTGATGATATCTTAGAACATAAAGCACTAGAACTCACATACAACAGAGCAAAAGAAACCAATGTGGACTTTGTAATATTTAAGGCATTAAACTATAATCACGACCAACAAAAATACTATGAAACACCATCATACAGTATGAACGAAATATATGGAAGAGTACAAGACACCATATTCAGTTACAAAGACGTACAAGATTTAATATTTACCATGTCAGTAACACCATGGAGTAAACTATACAACAGACAATTCATCCAAGACAACAACATAATATTTCCAGAAGGATTAATATTTGATGACAACATATTCTTTTGGGAAGTACTATTCAATGCCAAAAAAATAGTATTCCTAAATGAATTCCTATTCATCAGAAGATTTTACTCCACATCATCAACAAATAATGGAGACCTAAGATTTCTAGATTCAATAGAAATAAATAACATGATATGGGAAACATTCAAGAAACATAACCATTTCAAAACACACAAAAAAGAATTATATAATAATAAAGTACTGTCAGCATACAATAGATTCACAAAAATTAAGGAAATCCACAAAGAAACATTTTTCCAAGAAATGAAAAAATCATACATGAAAATACTCGAAGATGAAGAACTATTTGATGACTTCATAAAAAATTTGAATGAAAACAATAAACAGATATTCATACAAGTATTAAGCACACAAAACAGTAACGACTTTGAACTTCTAAGACTAACTTACAGCTCAATAATAAAAAATACAAAATAAAAGGTGGTGAATAATACAATGGAAGAAAAACAACCAAAAATATCTGTAATAATGCCATCATTAAACATGAAAAAATACATTACACAATCCATAGAAAGCGTAATCAACCAAACACTAACAGATATAGAAATATTATGTATAGATGCGGGCAGTGATGATGGAACACTAGAAATACTTAAAAAATATGCTGAAGAAGATGAACGAGTGCACGTATTCTTATCTAATAAGAAAAGTTATGGAGCACAAGTAAAT
Organism: Methanosphaera sp.; assembly: GCA_017431845.1. Classification (GTDB taxonomy): domain Archaea; phylum Methanobacteriota; class Methanobacteria; order Methanobacteriales; family Methanobacteriaceae; genus Methanosphaera. The sequence goes on from JAFRKG010000021.1 coordinate 25,309, forward strand.
CAAGGATTAAACAATGCAAAAGGAGAATATGTTTCAATAATTGAAACAGATGACTACATCCAAGAAAACATGCTGGAATCATTATATAACTTGACACAAATAGGATATATTGACATAGTAAAAGGAAACTTCTACCATGTATATGATAATGTAGAAAACATCATTAAAGCAGACACTGCAAAAAGGTCTCTAGCAAATCTGGATAAAGCATTCAAAATAAACAATCAACCAATATTTCTCGAAGGACATCCATCAATATGGTCAGCAATATATAAGAGAAGCTTTCTACTAAACAATGAAATCATGTTCCTGGAAGAAGAAGGAGGAGCATGGGTAGATAACCCATTCTTCTATGAAACTGCATTAAAAGCACAAACAATAAGATATACGGACACTCCCTACTATTATTATAGAGAATCCAATGAAAATTCATCAACAAACAACTTAACAAACTTAAGCATACCAGCAAAAAGAATAAAAGATATATTTGAAGTATTAAAAGATAATGAATGGGACAACCCAGAAATAAAAATATTATTTTATAACAGGATATTCCGTTATATTGAAATCATAATCGAAAACCAAGAAAAAAGTGGAGAAAAACTAGATTATGAAGCAACAAAAGATATTCATGAAATACTAAGAAATGTTGATATAACTTATGTACAAGAAAATTTATCCACCAAAAATAAAAGAATCTATTATAAATTTGCCTCCCCATTAATCTTAGCAAAATTTGAAAATAATTAAGCTAAGAAAACTACATTTTTCCACACTTTTTGAAATGAAATTAATTAAAAATATATTCTATTTCTTACATATATTATATTATTATCGAGAATTACTGAGAAAAATAGATAAAAAAATTTTTTATCAACACAATCAATAATTCAAGGAAAAAAATAATTATAATCATGAATTATGGGAGATATTTTTTAAATGAGTAGTAATGAAATTCCAAAAGATTATGATCATACAAAAGAAGAAGAATTACAAACACTATGGCAGAACGATAACACTTACCGGTTCATAGGTGATGGAACAAGACCAACATACATCATAGACACACCACCACCATACCCAACAGGAAAATTGCACATGGGACACGTATTAAACTGGGTGTACATGGATATAATTGCCAGATACAAACGTATGAACAATTTTGATGTATTGTTCCCACAAGGCTGGGACTGTCATGGACTACCAACAGAAGTAAAAGTAGAAGAAATCCATGAAATCAAGAAAAACGATGTACCAAGAGAAACATTCCGTGATTATTGTATAGACCTAACCCATGAAAACATAGAAAAAATGAGAAAACAAATGCGTAGCATGGGATACTCACAGGACTGGGACCATGAATACATCACAATGCTACCAGAAAACAAGAAAAGAACACAATTATCATTCCTCAAACTATACAATGATGACATGATCTATCAGGACATTCACCCAATCAACTGGTGTCCACGTTGTGAAACAGCAATTGCGTTTGCAGAAGTAGAATACAAGGATAACACAACAAAACTAAACTATGTGAACTTCCCTGCAACTGACGGTTCAGGAAATGCAACAATCGCAACCACCCGACCAGAATTATTATGTGCATGTGTAGCAGTAGTAGTACACCCAGAAGATGAAAGATACACAAATCTACATGGAAAAACAGTAACACTACCCATCTACAACAGAGAAGTAACAATCATAACCGATGAATCAGTAGACCCAGAATATGGTACCGGGGTCGTAATGATCTGTACCTTCGGGGATAAAACAGACGTTGAATGGGTAACCAAATACGATCTTGACGTAATTGATGCAATAAGTGAAAACGGGTTAATGCTACCAGTAGCAGGAAAATATGAAGGAATGCAAATAAAAGAATGCAGAAAAGCAATCATAGATGACCTAAAAAATGAAGGATTCCTCATAAAACAAGAAGATGTAGAACAGAATGTGGGACTCTGCTGGAGATGTAAAACACCAATAGAAATCATGACAAAAAAACAATGGTTCGTAGCAGTAAATAAAATGCAGGAAGAAATCATTGAACAAGCAAAAAATATGAGATGGATACCAGGACACATGTACCAGAGACTAGAAAACTGGGCAAACAGTATGGACTGGGACTGGTGTATCTCAAGACAAAGACTATTTGCAACACCAATACCAGTATGGTACTGTGATGAATGCCATGAAGTAGTACTTCCAAGCGAAGAACAATTACCTGTAGACCCAACACTAGACAAGCCAGACCATGCATGTAAATGTGGATGCGAATCATTCACACCTGAAGAGGACGTGCTGGACACATGGATGGACAGTTCAATAACACCACTAACCATAGCTGACTGGCCAAATCCTGGATGGGAAAAAGTATATCCATCAACACTAAGACCACAGGGACATGACATCATCAGAACATGGGCATACTACACAATAATGCGTTGCTATGCACTAACAGGAGAAAAACCATTCGATGAACTAGTTATCAATGGTATGGTATTTGGTGAAGACGGACATAAAATGAGTAAATCCTTAGGTAACGTTATAGCACCAGAAGAAGTAATCACAGAATACGGAGCAGATGCACTAAGACTATGGAGTGCAAACAGTGTACCTGGATCTGATGTGCCATTCGGATGGAAAGACATAAAACATGCATATAAATTCCTACGAAAATTCTGGAACGCTTTCAGATTCATTAACATGCACCTTGATGAAAACATACCTGATCAATTAACAGAAAATAATATCATAGACCAATGGATATTATCAAAACTTAACAGACTAAATCAGACAGTTACCGAAGCATTTGAGGAATACAACTTTGCAAATGCAGAACAAGCAATCTATGACTTTGTATGGCATGATTTCTGTGATGAATACATTGAAGCAGTTAAATACAGGTTATATGAAGACACAACATCTACTCAGGATGCTAAGTTCACACTTAAGAAAGTTATAGAAACAGTACTAAAACTAATGGCACCTATCACACCATTCTTTGCTGACCAGGTAAATGGTTATCTTGGAAACAAATCATATGACTTACATAATGGTGGATGGCCTGAAATAGAGGAAGAATTAATAAGCGATGAAATAGAATTAACTGGTAGTTATGCAATTGATGTAATAGATGAGCTACGAAGATACAAGTCATCACATGGAATACCATTAAATCAACTACTTAACACGGTGAACATATACACGGAGGATGCTGAAAAAGTCAACTCCACAATAGATGATATTAAAAACACAAACAAGGTTGATAATATCACAGTTCAAAATGGAAAACCTGACTTACATGAAAAGGTAAATCAAGTAGAACCAATCATGAGCAAAATAGGACCAGTCTTCAAACAAAATGCAAAGAAAATTATAGACTACATAGCAAACACAGACCCACAACAAATCATGAAAGAACTAGAAGAAAACGGAGAAGTAAAAGTAGAAGATGTAGCATTCACAAAAGAACATATAACAACAGAATCAGACCTTGTAAGTAAAACAGGAGAAATAGTAGACATCATAAAAACCGAAAACTATGAAATATTACTAGAAGTACAACAATAAACAGTACTTCAAACACTACTCATTTTAAACAATTTTTTTTTATAATAATAAACATTGGAGACTCTTTTTATGGACTTAAAAATAGAAAAAGTAGAAAAAATCACAGGAACAATAAAAGCACCCGCATCAAAAAGCTACTCACACAGAGCATTCATAGCAGCAGCACTAGCAGAAGGAGAATCAATACTAAGAGACCCACTATACTCCGAAGACACACTAGCAACACTAGAAGCATGCGAACAATTAGGAGCACTATTCCAAAGATACCCTGATAAATGCATAGTACAAGGAACAGCAGGATACATAAGAACACCAGACAACATAATAGACGTAAAAAACAGTGGAACAAGCGTCAGAATACTAAGCAGCATAGCAGCAATAGCACCAAGAGCAAACTACACAATATTCACAGGAGACGAATCACTACGAAAAAGGCCAATGCAAGACCTGATAGATGCACTAGAAAACTTGGGAGTAAACATACACTCATCACAAAGCAACGGAACACCACCAATCATAGTAAAAGGAGGATTCGATGGAGGCGAAACAGACATCAAGGGCGATGTTAGCAGCCAATTCATATCCTCAATCATAATGGCAGCACCATACTCCAAAAAACCAGTAACACTAAACGTAAGAGGAACATTCGTATCAAAACCATACGTAAACATGACACTATCAGTCATAAGCAAATTCGGAATAGAATTCGAATACGACACAACAAACCAGCCAGAATACTCATCATACTACATAGAACCACAAAAATATGAATGCACAGACTACACAATAGAAGGAGACTACTCATCAGCATCATACATCCTAGCCGTTGCAAGCATGATCCCATCAGACATAACAATCCAAAACCTCTACAAAGACTCAATGCAGGGAGACAAAATCATAGTAGATATAATACAAAAAATGGGAGCCAACGTAACAATCAATGAAACAGACATACACATAAAAAGTGATGGAAAACTCAAAGCATTTGACATAGACTTATCAGACGCACCAGACCTTCTACCAACAGTAGCAGTACTAATGGCACAAGCAGAAGGAACATCCAAGATAACAGGAGTAGAACATGCACGATATAAAGAAACAGACAGAGTACATAACTGTGCAATAGAACTAGAAAACGTCGGAGTAGAAGTGGAAGAACTACGGGATGGACTAATAATTAAGGGAAAACCAACAGGTGGCCTAGTGGACTCACATATGGACCATCGTATGGTAATGGCATTCTATGTATTGGGACTGAAAATAGGAAACATCAGCATAAAAGATGCATCCTGTTATGACATATCATTCCCCAACTTTATAGATGTAATGAACAAAATTTCAAACTAAGGAATCAAGAAAATGGATGAAAATATGAAAGGAAACTTCTCAACAGATGAAATAAAATTCATAGTTGATGAACTGGAATCAATATTTGAAAGAAGAACATTCGAAGACCAAACACCTTACCAGGTACTTGTAAGAACAATACTCTCCCAACGAACAAGGGACGAAAACACTGACAAGGCAACAGAAAGCCTATTTAATGTATATCCCACAATGGAAGAAGTAGCGGAAGCACCCGTAGAAGAAATAGCACAACTAGTACGACAAGCTGGATTCTATAATGTGAAAGCAGCAAGAATAAAAGAAGTGTCAAACATACTACTCGATGAATATGGGGGAATCGTTCCTGATAATATTAAGGAACTAATGAAATTACCTGGTGTTGGCAGAAAAACTGCAAACTGTGTACTAGTATTTGGCTTCCAAAAGGATGCAATACCTGTAGATGTGCATGTTCACAGAATATCCAACCGTTTAGGACTTGTTCATACAAAAGAACCCGAGGAAACAGAAGATGTTCTACGTGAAATAGTGCCACAAGAATACTGGTTACCCATTAATGATTTAATGGTACAGTTTGGTCAAAACATATGTAAACCAATCAACCCACAACACATGGAATGCCCATTCACAGACTTATGTGAATTATACAATACAGAAATTGAATAAACGAAGACTATTATTTTTTCATTTAATTTTTTTAAAAATATGAAATACTAATATACTATGAGGGATATTATTGTTTTTCGTATATCTTTTTTCAATTCAAAAAAATAATATTCTACTGGACATATTTTTAATATAAAGAATTAAATTTAAATAATATTAAAATTAAACTTTTAAACATAATAATTTGTAGGGGAATAATTTTTGTCAAACAATTCTGAAAATAATATTAAAAAAGAAATGTTAACTGAATACGAAGAACATTTAGACATAATATTCAATAATTTTAAAGAAAAAAAGATTGATCAAGAACGCTTCAAAAATAGTTTACATTGGTTAAATCAAGTTTGGAAATATTCACGTATAGATATAAAAAATAAGGGTAACTCTTCAAATGATATTAAATTCTTTGAAAGAGATATAAGATATGATAAGGATTTATCAATAGAAGCTCCAGACTGGTTCCAAAATGAAAATGGTAAAGGAGTAAAAATAGAATTTAAAGGTAGAAAAAAACATTTACACTTTCAATGTAAAAACAATGGCCATTTAGAAATAGCAATCCGAGGATTAGATTACAGAAACATACATAATGAAAGAAAACCAGTATACATAAATTGTATAACTCTCACATTAAACGGAAAAAGCTTCATCTCTAAAGACATGTTAATAAATCATGACAATCCATTCCTATTCTCAAAAAGATGCCATAACCTTGAAAGAATAAACTTAGAAATAGAAACAAAAACTATTTACTATTATTATCCCGAATTAGATAACTTCTTTAACACAGATGATGTCAACATATTAACTAAAGATTGTGAAGAAGCCAAAAAATATATTAACACACAAATAACCGCTTTAAACAACAACAATAACATAATAAATTTAAATATCACAAACAAAGAAGAAAAAGCAGAAACCACGAAAACTAACATAGCAATATTTGGGTCATGTGTCAGTGTAGATCCATTCAGAACATGTTATAACGATTATAAAAAAGATTTTAACAAGATGTATGAACATCAAAGAAGCACAATAATCAGCTTAATGAACCCAAAAATAAACTATGCAGAAGAGGATATAAAATACTTGATCAATGCTCCTGATAAACTATTCATAGATTCGGATATAAGAAGAGATTTTGAAAAGGAAATATTCAAACACCTTGATAACATTGATTACCTTGTGATAAACATGGTTCATGATATCAGGTGGGGAGTATTTGCATTTGAAGATACATATATTACAAGAAGTGACTACATCTATAAAACAAAATTCTATGAAAACAATCAATCAAAGCTACGGCCTATCACAATATTTGATAATGAACATGAATACTTTGAATTATGGAAGAACAATTGTGACAAATTCTTCGAATACTTATCCAAAAACTATCCGAAACTAAAAGTAATCCTACAAAAAATAGAACTAAAAGACCATTACATAAAATATGATGGAACTTATGGATATAGAAAAGACTTCCATGAACAAGCACAAAAATTAAACCCTTATTTCAAAAAGTTAGAACAGTACATTGAAGATAATCATGATACAATAGTAATACCATTCCCATCAGACACGTCTCTTGATGAAGGAAATATATGGGGATTATATTCCACTCATTATTCTAGAAGTTATTATGAGAATGTTTTCAATAAACTTAAGATTCATGTTTTAGAAGATAAATTACATGGATTCTAATAACTAATATTTCTTTTTTTTTAAACATTTTTTTCAGTCTTAAAAAATATATGGGTAAAATATAAACTTTTTAAATAACATACTAAATATATTAATGAATTTTTTTTTCATAATTCTATAATATTTTCAACAATAATAAATAACTAAGTTACTAGAACAAGTTACAGGTTAATGGGAGATTTTTATGGTAGGAATATCAATAATAATGCCAGTTTATAATGTATCTAATTATTTACAAAACGCTATCAACAGTATTGAAAATCAAACCTTTGAAGATGTAGAAGTAATATGTGTAAATGATGGATCAACAGATAATTCTCTAGAAGTATTAAATAAATTAAAAAAAGATTATGATAAACTAGTAATAGTAAACCAGGAAAATGCAGGTCCGGGAATAGCAAGGAACACTGGAATAGATTATGCTACTGGTGAATACATAGCTTTTCTGGATTCTGATGACATCTTTCTTGATGAGGATGCATTAGAAAAAATGTACAATTCTGCTAAAGAAAACAATGCGGACCTGGTCTGCGGTAACCTTAAATGGATAAATCAAGATTACACCGTAGACAAGTACTATGATTATGTGAACACAAAATATGCATATGCATTTAAAGAAGAAGAAAAAACTACACAGGAATATGGTATTCCTTTCGCATTCTATAAAAACATTTTTAAAAAAGAATTTTTAAACCAATATAATATTCGTTTTCCTAACATGCGTGCAGGTGAAGACCCTATATTCATGGCTAATGTATTAACCAACACAGATAAATGTTATATGGTGCCTGTAGACTTGTATGGATATAATCATTCCATTGGTGGAGGAGTTAACGAGAAAATTGACTCCTATGATAAAAAATATTCTTATATCATTCATTTCAAGGAAATTTTTGACATATTTAAGAAAAACAATTTTAACTCCTCATTGTCATTATACAAGAATGAATTCATTCGTTATTATCTAATTTACTCTGATAATATGCAGGACTCTGAAATCATTGAAATAATAAGAAATAACTTCAATAATTATGAAGATTACTTTAATAAAGAAGATTTCGGATACTTTATAATGGATTATATTGTTAATGAAGATATTAGCACGTCCTCTGATGAGTATAATTTAATCAAGAAATGTTTATTTGAAGAGGCATGCCTAAACAATAACCTCATTGAATTAGATGAACTGAAAGAATATGTTAAACTAATGGATGAGGACAAATACTCTTCTGATAAAAATAATCTGGCTAAATCTTCATATCATGAATTAAACACAATCAAAACAGTAACAGATAAGAATATGGACAGTGTAACTGAAGAATTACAAGGCTTAAAGGATGAATTAACTTCACAATACTATGATAATAATGCAGAATTCCTTAGAAAATACTATGAATCAAGATTTGACATTAAAAATGTTGGAGAAGAAGATAATGACGTAACCTTACTTGAATGTGATGATGTTATGTGTACTCCATCCAAGCCATCATGGTTTACTGATGAGGAAGGAAAAGGTATGGTATTAAATAGTATTAAAGGTGACATAAACTTTACTTTCCAGTGTGTAAATGATGGTCTTCTAAGAATTAACTTTAAAGGATTAGATTATAGGGATAAAAAAGACAACCGTATTCCAATATTCATAGATTTCTCTGAAGTAATAGTTGATGGAGTTAATTATGTGAATAGAAGTAGGGTAGCATGGCATGATAATCCAATCATTGTTGAAAAAGAAGTGCAGGATGGTCAAACTGTTAATGTACGAGCAAAATGGGCTCCATTAAATTATAGTAGTAACTTAGAATTGTTCAGTAACTATGATGAATTATCATATCTTGTTTCAGAGGGTAGAATGGACATAAAGAACTTTGGAAGCAAGGATAATAATGTTAAAATATTGAATCAAGATGAGCTGGAATGTGAAATTACCCAACCTGAATGGTTTGTTGATGAAGAAGGTAAAGGATTAATAATAGAATCTAATGAAGGAAAAATTAAATTACAAGTTGAATGTGAGGGTGATGGTGATTTCCTCATAGAATTCCGCAGTATAGATTATCGAGATGAAAAAGACAATAGAATTCCAGTTTTAATCAAGTATAATAGTATCATAGTTGATGGGAAAACAATATTGGATACAGAAAGAGTCTCATGGCATGATGATCCTATACTTTATGAGCAAAAAGTAAAAGATGGGCAGGTGCTGAATATTGAAGCAAAATGGTCATTATTTAATGATAAGTATTATGAAGTCGAAGAGTTACTTGACTTAAAATATAGATTATATTATGAAAATATGGAATTAAGAAAGTTCAGAGACACAGTAATTAACTCAAATTCTTGGAAAATAACAAGTCCTTTACGTTTACTTAAAAGGATAATACGATAATGTGGGGGATTGATTAAAATGGTAGAAATTTCTGTAATAATGTATGTTTACAATAATCAAATCTTCTTAAAGGAATCATTGGATAGCATAGTTAATCAAACATTGGATGACATTGAAATAATATGTATTGATGATGCATCAAATGATTCTTCACTAGAAATACTCAGAGAATATCAGCAAAAATATGATAATTTAAAAATAAATTCCTATGAACATATTGGTTTAGCCGATGCTTTAAACAGTACTTTTGATAAAATTAATGGAAAATATGTTTATATAACAAATCCTGGATGTATACTAAGTGAAGATGCTTTAAAAATATTATTTGAAAAATCTGAAGAAAATATTTCTCAAGTAACTGTATCTAACAAGAATATTTTAGATGAAAATGATCATGTTGAAGAAGAAAAAGCATTCAATAAAGTAGTTGGGCAGGTATTCGACTATGAATCTATTGATGATTTAACAAAAATGGATGTTTCAATAGAAAATAAATTATTCAATACCAATTTTATTAAAGAAAATAATATAAATTTTATGAATGATGATGTAAAATCATTTGTATATAATTCCATATTCCAATCTGAAAGAATTTTATACATTAAAAAGGCGTTATTCACAATTAAACAGTATTATCAAAAATTAAATAATAATAATGATAATCAACTGTTTAACACTATACTCATACAGAACAGTATCATAGATATATTCAGGCAATTCAATAAATTGGATGCTAATAATAATAAATTATATGATAATAAAATGTGGACAACCCTGGATGCATTGAATAAAATTTCTCCAGAGTATAAGGAGGATTATTTTAATGCTATTCGTGAAGATTTAAAACAAATATTATTAGATGATAATTTTTGCAACGAATTCTTGGATAATATATCATTACATTATAGGAAATTCTTTGAAATGATTATAATCTCAGAGACTTATTATGAATATGAGTTATTGAAGAAAACATACTATAAAATGAATGATTACTATGGATTATTAATTGATAGAAATTATTATAGGAATGTTCAAGAAAAGAAAAAAGAGATGGAGTCATAAAAAAAAATATGATGTGGAGGATAATATAATGAATACATCACCCATAATTTCTGTAATCATGCCGTCATTAAATGTTGAAGATTATATGAGGCAGTGTTTAAAAAGTGTTCTTAATCAATCATTAACTGATATTGAAGTTATTTGTATAGATGCAGGATCCACAGACAAAACAGTAGATATTATAAAAGAATGTCAAAAAGATGATGATAGGATAAAATTTTTAACTTCTGATAAGAAAAGTTATGGATATCAAGTAAACATGGGACTTAAGGAAGCTAAGGGAAAATATATTAGTATTATTGAAACTGATGATTATATTAGCAGTAACATGTTTGAAACATTGTATTCTCTTTCAGAAGATGATACTATTGATATTATTAAAAGTAATTTCTTCTATCTGAATGATTATGATGAAAATGATGTTCAAATAAAAATTGATGTAGCCAAAAGAAATCTGGTTAATGATGGCGTATTTACTTTAAAAGAAGAACCATTAATTGTGGAGGGTCATCCATCAATATGGGCAGGTATTTATCGTAGAGATTTTTTAATTGATAATAATATTAAATTCCTTGAAGTTCCTAAGGGTGGATGGGTTGATAATCCATTTTTCTATGAAACTGCTATTAAGGCTGAGAAGATACGTTACATTAATGATGCATTTTATTATTATAGAATCACTAATCCTAACTCTTCTACTAATGATTTTGGTGATAATAAATTACCAATGCAGAGAATACTGGATATTTATGATGTTTTTGAACGATGTGGTGAAGATGATTTAAATGTTGTTTTAATGTTTTATATTCGTATTTTCAGGTATGTTGAAATTATATTGGAGAATACTGATGGTGGTTTGGATAGTTTAGATTATGATACTTGTGCTATTATTCAAAAAGTTTTGTCTAAGGTTGATGAATCATTAGTTAAGGAATATATGAATAAGAATTTTAAGGCATTGTATTATAAGTTTATGTCACCTCTTGTGTTACTAAAATTTAACACTTAGTTATTAATTTTCTAAAAAGAATATAGGTTATCTATATTCAAAAATTATTTTTACTATTTTTGTTGTTTGAATTTTTTATATACTTTTTATTCTAAATAATTTACATAGTTATTATTAGTAACTACATAATTATCAATCATTTATTTTAAAATATTCATGATTCAATTAAACTATTTTTTTCTATAATGCGCTCAATACAAAACATTTATTAATACCTTAAAACATAAATTATAATAGGCTAGGTTGGGAGGTTAGTGGTCTCTTGTAAGCTCAAATCCTCTATACGGAGCAACCGAAGTTTTTGGAGAGGCATATTAAATATTAATAAGCCTATTTCTGTGATGTCGAAGTCTCGTCCCATAGGATTAGCGGTAATAGGAGTTCAACTGGAGGGTTGGATTAAACTATTTTAATTAATTGAATGGGTCAGGTCTGGAAAGAAGCAGCTCTGTTTTAGACAACTGATGTTTATGGATCAGCGGGGTGGAGTTACGGAATTAGATCACTTATTTCTATGAGGTATGTCCATCCAATTACATGCCGCTCTGAAACAATAACATAAAAATCGTAAACTATAAATGTAATAAACAATATACTTTTATATAGTCTTATTTTAACAAGTCGAGATGGCCCAGCCTGGTACGGCGGTGGCCTGCTAAGCCACTGGACAGATGTCCACCCGGGTTCGAATCCCGGTCTCGGCGCTTACTTTATTTTTAACAAAAATTATACTAAAAAATCTAATAATATTATAACCTATTTTTAACAAATATAATAAACAATTAACATAATAAGTGGTAATTCTATGACAAACAATGCTCAAAACGAATTTATTTCTAAAGCAAAAAAAGAAATAGAACAAAGAATCAAAACAGAAACCAAAGCATTAAAACAACTAAACATAGAAAAAGAAGAATTAACAAATGCAATACAAGGATACAAAAATTACCATCACGAACTCGAACATTTCATACAAGACAATGCAAAAGACTTCAAAACAACACCAGAAGAATTACCCGAATACTTTAAAAGCAACATAAATGACGTATACCAAAGCTATGTTCAAATAAAACAAGACGCAAAAGAAGAAATACAAACACTACAAAAATACATCACCCACTGCAAAAAAGAAACAAATACCAACCAACGAACACTAAAATTCTACCGATCACAATACATGGACAGTGACTTCTTCGATGAATGCCTACCACTAGTACAACTATACCAAGAAAAAATAGAATTATACCAAGAAAACATAACACTAACAGAAAAAACAATAAAAGAATTAGAAAAAATAGAAAAAGAACTAGAAAAATGGAAATAAAGTATTAAACAATTTTTTCCAACCTTCTCATAGCCTCCTCAAGATTCTCATAACTCTGAGCATAAGACAACCTAATAAATTCCTCACCCATACTACCAAAAGCACCACCAGGAACCATAATAACATCCTCTTTTACAGCTTCCTGAACAAAATCAACTGGATTATCATGATGGAAGAACACATAAAAAGCACCATCAGGCATTACACAATCAAGACCCATATCATTAAGACTACCAACAACAAGATCCCTTCTTCTTCTAAACTCACTAGTCATCTCACTCACACAATCCTGACTACCCGTTAAAGCAGTATTACAGGCAACCTGAGTAGCAGTATCAATACAAGCAACATTATACTGATGAACCTTAAGAATTTCCTCAATAATCTCAGGACTAGAAGCACAATAACCAACACGTAAACCAGTCATAGCATAAGCCTTACTAAAACCATTTATCGTCACAGCATTATCAGTAAAACTCTGGAAACTATAATGTTTCTTACCATAAATAATCTTCTCATAAATTTCATCAGAAAAAATAATAAATTCCTTATCAGTAGCAAGATCACTAATAGCCTTAATATCCTCTTTTTCCATAACAGCACCAGTAGGATTACAAGGAGAATTAATTACAATAGCCTTAGTGTCCGGAGTAAGAGCATCCTCAACATCAGATACTGTAGTTTTAAACCCATTTTCACTACTTGACTTAACAGGAACACTATTTGCACCAGCAAGACGTACACACTCAGCATAAGATAAAAAACCAGGATCTGGAATTAAAACATCATCACCTGGATTAACAAGTGCCTGAATACTAGAATATAAAGCTTCACTAGCACCAACAGTAACAATCACATCATCACTGGAAACTCTGATATCATTATCTTTATTTAATTTACGAGCAATACTTTCACGTAACTCCGGTTCACCCTTATTCTGTGAATAATGAGTAAAATTATTATCCAATGCATTCTTCAATGATTCAATAATATGCTTAGGACAATCAAAATCAGGTTCACCAAGTGCTAGATTAATAGCAGTAGGACTGGCCTGTTCAAACATTTTACGTACCTGTGATAAATTAATGTCTTTAACTCTATCTGCTCCAATATTCATAATAAACTACCTCAAATCAAATTAAAACTCTAATTACAACTTCCACAATTATAACAACCATCACTTTCACACCATGGAGTTACAATAGCATCATTTACCTTTTCATACTCTTTTACCAGGAATTTTTCATTAATACCAACATCAATTTCATGCCAAGGAACATGATAATCATCATTCAACTTAGCTTTATTAATACTATATGCAAGCTTATACCAATCCTTAAATGAAATCTTATCTCCAACTTTTAACAAATCATTTAATTCAACACCACTATTAGTAAGAACATACTGTATAGTAGCTTTTTTCAAGTTTTCTTGTTTATTTCTATGTCTTAGACGAACACTGTACTTCTTAAACCTATCAAACAGGGTATCATAATCAAAACCCATAAACTGTAAAGGAGTATGAGGTTTAGGAATCAGAGGATTAACACTAGTTGTAATGGCATTATAACGAACACCACGACTAGTTATTGCTCTAAGAAAATTAACTAACTCTAAAACGTCATCATTAGTTTCACCGGGAGTACCTAAAAGAAGATACATTTTAACTTTTAACTTCAAGTCAAGAGCCCGGTCAATAGTACTGACAATATCCTTATCAGTCATTGGCTTATTAAGCTTAAGACGTTGCTTATATGTGGTTTCAGGTGCAATGGTAATAGTTTTCATACCACTTGTCTTAAAAATCTCTAAAAGTTCATCACTAACAGATTCAACACGAAGTGATGGAGTAGCAATCTGAAATCCATCCTCATATAAATTCCAACATAACTCCTCAATCTTACTATAATCACTAACAGCCTCACCAATAAGTGCAACCTTGTTATGACCAGTTGCATGACGAGTTTTAACAGCAGTGTCCAATAGAATATCTAGTGGCACTTCACGTCGGGGCCTGTACATACAACCACTCATACAAAACCTACATCCACGGGTACAACCTCGTGAAACTTCCATAAGGAATGCATCAGTACCAAATGCAGGAACAAACTTCTTATTATCAGTTTTGGTTACAATCTGGTAAATAGGTCTCCAAGCATCCTTCATATTCTTAACTTGTTGTATTTTCACTGGTTCACCAGGTTTATAAACACCAGGTATGTCCAGGAAATCATAAATGTCTTCACGGGGGTTATTTGTATCACTCCTGACATCAATGATATCATCAATAATCATCTCAGCATCACCTATTACAAACAAGTCAATAAACTTGGAAATAGGAAGAGGATTGGATGCTGCACAAGGGCCCCCGGCAATTACTAGGGGGTCGCTTGGACGTCTATTCTTGCTTTCTAATGGAATATTACTACGTTTTAACATGTCAATCATGTTAAAATAGTCCTGTTCAAATTGTAAAGTAAATCCCACAATATCAAAATCAGCAAGGTCACTCCTGGTTTCAATACTCTTGGTTTGTGGATAAATAACTCTTTCACAATAAATATCCTCACGAGCATTAAGATAATCATAGATAATCTGATAACCTAACGAAGTCATTGCAACCCTATAAACATTAGGATAACATGAAGCAAAACGTGTTATCACTTTTCTAGGATTTTTAATTACTGTGTTATATTCTTCAATCATTTTAATATTCCATTATAAATCAGTAAATTATATTTATGTAATTTTAATTTATTATTTTTATTCATTATTATAAAATAAATATTTAAAAAATTATAGGGTAATCCCATTTAACAAAGAAAAACATGGAATATAATTGGAAAATTTTATTGTTATTGTAAATTATTGTTTAACATTATTTAATTATTTCTTTTAAATTTTAACATGTGTTTATCTATCCTAAAATTTAGGGAGAATGGTTTTACATTATTTTAAATATTATATTAAACAAAGAGTTATAATATTATTTAATTAATTTTGAGGATATTATTTTGAATAAAAAATATAAAAAGATAGCAGTTGGTGGAACTTTTGATAAGTTCCATAGGGGTCATGAAAAACTACTTGGTACTGCTTTTGAATTGGGTGATGAAGTTTTAATTGGGGTTTCTTCTGATGTTTTTGCAAGTAGTAAAAGTCATGAAATTGAACCATTGGATAAGAGGGTTTGTAAAATTATTTCCTTCTTGGAACAATTTGATAATACTTATGAAATAAAGGAGATTTTTGATTCTTGTGGTACTGCTGATGTTGACTCTGATCTTGATGCTATTGTTGTCAGTGAAGAAACTGAAAAGTCTGCTGAGTATATTAATAGTTTACGTTATGAACGTAATCTTGAATTACTGGATATTATTGTTATTGAATGGATAATGGCTGATGATGGGACTCCTATTTCTTCTACACGTATACGTAAGGGGGAGATAAATAAGAAAGGTAAGTTATTATAATTTGTTAAGTATATTATCTCTTCCGGTTATTATTACTTCTTTTGTTTGGTTTGTTATCTCATGGAGTGTATTTGTTGTGTAGTATGCTGTTATCAGTACTATCATGCTCATTATTGAAAGAATTAATATTAGTTCTGCACTTACTTGTCCTTTGCTATCTAGTTTTATTTTCATATTTTTTCTAGGTTTTTGTTAGGTTTTGTCTTATTTGTTCGGCATCATCTTTGGCATTGAATGTTTCTCCGTTTGAGAAGTAGTTTGAATATATTTGTAGTGCTACTAATGCTATTATTATCACTCCTCCGAAGAGTAGTATGTATTCTGCTGCTCCTTGTCCTTTTTCGTCTTTTATGATGTTTATTATGTTCACCTCCTAATGTATTACTATTTACACTTTTTAGTAATAATATTATATAAGTATTACTATTACTCTAATAAAGTAATAATTTTTTAAGAAAAAAGTATAACATATAACAAAAAACATAATAATAACAAATAAACCAAAAACATCCAAACAAACAAAACCTTCAAAGGAAAAGAAAAAATGAAAATACTAATAACAACATGTGGAGTAGGAATAGGACACGCATCCAGAGACATAGCACTAGCACAATACCTGGAACAAAACCAACACCAAATAGAATTCGCAAGCTATGGATCAGGACTAAACTACCTAAAAAAATACAAATACAAAACACACAACCTACCCCCAATGAACTTTGAAGGAAAAGAAGGAGAAATAAACATCGAAGAATCAATAAAACAATCCAAAGATATACCATTCACATTCATAAAAAGCATGTACAAAGAATCAAGAATCATAAAAAAATCAAAACCAGACATAATAATATCCGACTCACACTACTCCATGCCAATAACAGCAAAATTCCTAAACATACCATGCTACATAATAACAAACGACCTAACATTCGGATTCTCAAAAAGCACAGAACAAAAAAGCATAAAATACTTTGAAAAAGGAATAAGAAAATTCATAATAGAAATAACAAAAGGATGCCAAAAAATACTCATACCAGACATACCAGGAAACATACAAATACCAGAAGAACTACAAAACAAAACATCACACATCGGACCACTACTACACAACAACTACAAAGAAATAGACACAAAAGAAAACCTAAGAAAAAAACACAAATTTACAAACAACGAAAAAATAATAGTAGTAACCATAGGAGGAAGTGAATTCGGAAAAATCCTAATAAAAAACATCTGCACAATATCAGAACAAATAAAAGCAGATAAAATAATAATATTCACGGGACTAGAAGTAAAATCAGAATCATTCCACAACTTCAACAAAGAAAAACTAATAATCAAAGACTTCACACACAACCTAGTAGAATGGATGAAACTATCCGACCTAACAATAACACTCGCAGGACACACAACAAGCATGGAACTAATATCAATACAAAAACCAAACATAATGATACCAATAACAAACCACATAGAACAAGAAAGAAACGCAAAACGAATGAAACAATGCGGAATAACAATAACAACAGAAATAAACAATCCACCAGAACTACTAAAACAAATAAACAAAACACTAGACAACATAGAAAACATAAAAATAAACAGAGAATACTACAATACATTCATAGAATATGATGGACGAAAGAATGCACATAACATAATAACAAATTTTAATCAAATAAAACAAATATAACAATAACAAATGAAGGTGATTAGAGTGAAAATAGAATACTTGGGACATTCAGCATTTGAAATAACAACAGAAGAAGGAATGAAAATATTAATAGACCCATTCATAAGTGCAAACCCATCATGCACAAAACCAGTCGAATTATTTAAACCAGACATAATACTAGTAACACACGGACACATGGACCACTTCGGAGACACACTAGAAATAGCAAACAATACAGGAGCAACAGTAATATCAACACATGAAATAGCAACATTCATACAAAAACAAGGACTAAACGCCATAGGTATGAACATTGGAGGATCAATATCAGTAAACAACCTAATAAACATAACAATGACAGATGCAAGGCACTCATCCGGCCTAGACTTCCTAGAAAACATGGAAGAAGGAGGAGTATCCACAGGATTTGTAATAACCCTAGAAAACGGCAAAAAAATATACCATGCAGGAGACACAGGGCTCTTCGGAGACATGAAAATGGTCATAGGAGACATATACCAACCAGATATAGCACTATTGCCAATAGGTGACAAATTCACAATGGGAATCGAAGACGCAGCAATAGCAGCATCATGGCTACAATCCAGAATAGTAATACCAATGCACTATGATACATTCGAAGAAATAGAACAAGACACAAACCTCTTTGCAAAATATGTGGAAGAAGCAAGTCTTGGAACAATCACAGTAGTACTTCAACCAGGAGAAAACTACCAAGAAGAATAAATTATAATAAATAACATAAAAAATAAAAATAGAACTAGGAAAGATTAAACAAAAAAACTAAAATTATATCCTAAAAAAAATAATACATAAGAAAATAATCATTTTTCTTATAAAATCTTTCCATATTTTTGTTTATACTCACGTACATCAAGTAAATCACATTTACCGCTAGGTAAACTACGTACGATATCATCAACACCAAACATTTTTTCTGAATCAATCTTACTCAAAATTTCCTTACTTATACGCTCTTTTTTAGTAAAACCTGGCTTGACAATAACAAAATTATCAGTTAAACGTTCAACACACTGAACAGGACCAGCCATGACACGTTTATCACCATCATAATCAACTATGCCAATAGCAATCAATACAGGAACATTACGAATAAAATTCTTACGACCACGAATAACAAAAGCACCCTTCTTCAAGAACTCACCAGACTGAGGAGTCTTAGAAACCTGATCCAAATTAACCCAATAACTATCATAACTACTAAAACCCTCACTCCAAGCACTACTATAACTACTAGCAAAACAAGCAGCATCATAAAGAGTACTTTCAGGAATTACTTCATCACCATCATTCTGGACAATAGTGGAAGGAGCACCATGAATATCACAATGTAAATAAATATCATTATTCTTAGAGTATTTCTTCACAACCTGTTCATTACTATTTGCATCACGACCACCAATGACAAGATAACCGTCACGACTAATAAACCATCTGAGTTTCTCATACCATTTAAGTTCACGTTTAACCTTAGGCTTCTGCTTTTCTTTAAGCTCCGCGATAGCAACTTCCTTCTTATCCTGTAAACGTTTAATCTCTTTCTTAGTATTTTCAATAGCTTCCTTCACACCACTAATCTTTCGTTTAGCCTTCTTACCCTTATTATAATATTTTTCAGTACTCTCAGGAATACCAATATTACTATCAACCTGAACAACAACATCATCCAATTTCAATGTAAGAACACCCATCTTATCAACAGATTCAAG
>JAFRKG010000022.1 GCA_017431845.1 Methanosphaera sp.
CCTGCAGCTAGTAAGATTAATCCGATCATTAATATGTTTTTTAGGTTCATTATCATCACCACTAGAATATAATGTTTCTGATGGGTGTTTTTCTTTCCCATCTCTACTTATTAGTTTGTATTGGTTCTTATATAAAGGTTTTCGAGTGTAAGTGCTTATTTACATCCTTAAAACAGTTAAATTAACGTTTAAAAGGAGTTATTAATAATCTTATTTCATCTCATAAAAAATTATTATGTTTAATTTTTTTTTTGTAGCGCCGATGTTGACATAAACTGTATTCTGATTCAATTTTGAAATGAATCTATACAATTACTTTGAAGGAATACAAGTGAATTCTTGAAACATGCTCAGAAATTCTTACAAGAAATTAATGAAAAAACTAAATTTGATACTGTAATACTTAGTTATAACCATAAATTACTATTCCATTACCATAATGGGAAAAAAATATTACATATTTTTACATATAATTATTCTCTCATCAAAATATAATAAAGTTCATAATTTATTAATTATATAATAATATTAATTATATAAAAAAATGATATTTTACAAGAGTGTATATTATGTTTACTAATATTTTTATCAGTAGTAATCAGAAGGAATTCTTAGAGGAACGTTGGATTATTAAGGAAGAAATAGAATCAGATTATTTTTTAAGTAAAATTTTTAAGGTTTTTATTTTTGAAAATACCCCCGCCTCTGGTAAAACTTCCCAAGAGACTTATCTTGACGAAATTGAAAAAACTGATATATATATTGGATTAATTGGTTCAGAATATGGTACTATCTTAGATTCAGGTATTTCTCCTACTGAAGAAGAATATGATAGATATAATGAAATTGGTGACAATTGTTTTGTTTTTATTAAAAATGTTGATAAAAGAGATGATAAAACTACAAATTTTATCAATAAAATAAAACGGAACAATACTTATAAAAGATTTGATAATACTGATGAACTAATTGATGAAATTAAAAGAAGTTTAGCAGAATACATGACTTCAAGATTAAAAAATATACCCTTTGATCATAGAGTTTTAGAAAATACTTCTATTAATGATATTGATAATGAAAGTATAGATTTATTTTTTAATTTATTAAATATTGGCTCCCCTATGAAAAAATTAAAGGATACACTCAGTATTGAAAATATTTTAATTCAATTACATGCCGCTATTAAAGATAGAACTGGATTTCATTTAACTAATACGGGATTATTATTTTTTGCTAAAGATATTTCCAAGTATAATCTAAGCCATCAAATCACTATGGTTCGTTTTAGTGGAATAACTAGAAATAAGATATTAGATAAAAAAGAAAGCAAATCATCAATATTCAAACTATTAAATGAAATCGAAATATTTTTTGATAAAAATACTAGAAAAGAAATATCCGTAAATGGTTTTAGAAGTACCACTATCCCGGAATATCCTTATGAAGCCATAAGAGAAGCAATAG
The DNA here is from genome assembly GCA_017431845.1 of Methanosphaera sp. Classification (GTDB taxonomy): domain Archaea; phylum Methanobacteriota; class Methanobacteria; order Methanobacteriales; family Methanobacteriaceae; genus Methanosphaera. The sequence goes on from JAFRKG010000022.1 coordinate 1,465, forward strand.
TAAATGCTATCGCACACAGAGAATATGATTATGATAATAGTTTCATAACATTTTATATTTATGATGATAGAATAGAAGTTATAAGTCCGGGACGTTTAATGTATCCTTTAACAATAGAAAACTTAGAAAAAGAAAATCCACCAGCTCATAGAAATAAATATATTGCGGACATATTGAGTAAAACAGAATATATGGAACATGTAGGAAGAGGAATTTCTAGGATGAAATCTTCAATGTTAGAATATGCTTTACCGTCCCCTATTTTTGAAGAAAATAATAACTTCTTCAAAGTAACATTATATAATTCAACAAATAGTAATCCAAATAATAAACATAGAAATAACCAACATAAAACTAGTATCTTAGAAAACATTAAACTCAATAATCGACAAAAACAGTTATTAATTGATTTAAGTGAAAATGAAAAAATTACTTATGATGATTATGAGAAAAAATTTGAGGTTTCTCATTCTACCGCAGTTCGAGATTTGAATACGTTAGTTAAAAATAAAATAATGATTAAAACTAAGATAAATTTGAAAGTTTATTTTGAATTAATAAAAGAAATATGAATTCATTACCTTTATCAATTAGCATGATTTAATTATTGAGTGTTAAAAATAATTTGTTTTCAAAAAAAAATTTCATTGAGGATTATGTTTTTATGTTAAAGTTAATCTGGGATCAAAAAAATGAACGATACTTTGACATACTTTGACATGTATAACCAAAACAAAAACACACACAACAAAACAACAACAAAACAACACAACCACAAAAATAAATAACTATAAAACAAACAAAACAACACAAAAAACACCACTCAAAAAAATAAATGAAAGTTTGACATGTTCCGAACAAATTATATTTAATTCAAGAAATAAAATAATATAAAAAATAACCAGTTAATACTGTACATATCAATATTACCAAGTCAAAAATGGAAAAAAATAGGAGGAAAATGTGGAGGGGAAAATAACAGATCCACTTTTTTTATGTCATTACTTTACCAATACTGTCTTCACTTGGTGCTTCTATTTTTACTAGTTTTCCGTCTTTGATGTATTGGAATTTGTATTGTTGTCTTCCGTCATCCATTTCTGTTTTGAAGTAACCATCTTTGCCATTGATTACTTTTTTGGAGTAGCCGTGAGCATTTAGTGCTTGTACTGGTTTGCCGTTGTTTAGTACTCCTACTGTTAGTTCTAGTTTGTCACCGTTATTGTTTATGTATTCGCGTGTTACTTTGTTGTCTACTCTTGTTCCATCGATGTCTTCTACGTCTAGGCCGTCTTCGTCACGGTGTGTTGTGTCTACATCACTTTCATATGGGTTGAATCCGTCTAGTACTTTTAGGTTTTCACCGTTTATGTTCACGTTTTCTGCAGCGTTAACTGCTGTTATGAGTGATCCTGCAGCTAGTAAGATTAATCCGATCATTAATATGTTTTTTAGGTTCATTATCATCACCACTAGAATATAATGTTTCTGATGGGTGTTTTTCTTTCCCATCTCTACTTATTAGTTTGTTTTGGTTCTTATATAAAGGTTTTCGAGTGCAAGTGCTTACTTACATCGTTAAATGGTGAAATAATGATTATAATAGAGTTTTTGGTGAAACGTGTTTGATGAGTGTCTGTATCAATGGGTATGTCAGTTGTTCTTTTTGTGAATTTTATTCATATATGTATGTATGTTCTATGAGTTTGGGCATGAAAAATGTTCTAGTGTGTGATTATATCTTACTGGCTTTTGGAATAGTTTTAAGCTAGACTGAAAGTGGATAATGGTATGAATATTATGTTGTCTTCTTTTGTTATGAAATCTGTTCTGTTTGATATGACTATGCCATACTCTGATTTATAATAGTTTATTGCTTGGATAATTTGTTTCTTATTTTTTTTTACCTATGCCTACTTCGATGGGCACGACATTTCCATTCTTAGTTGTTATTATAAAATCTACTCTTCTTCTGACATCATAATATACTCCGGTTTTGTTCTTTTTTGTTTCTTTAATTCTGTGTAATGTTGATGCAACCATGTTTTCTGCCAATATTCCGAGACTTTGTCTTGTGTCCCTAGATAAATCACTTTCATTTAAAAAGAATGCTGCTTTAGTTTGTGTTGATAAGAAGTAGTATTTGGTGGGTGTTCTGCTTTTTTTTGATGGTGAACCGTAAATTTCTATTGGGAAGATTAATTCTGTTTTTCTTAGAATTTCAAGTAGGTTTTCTATTGTTTTTGTAGAAGTTTGGATGTTGTTAGCTATTTTATTGAGTGCTATTTCACCGGGTTTTTCTGTTGCTAGTAATGATATTAGTTTGTAAGCTTTTAATCTTGTTTCACTTTTTATTGATGATATTAGATCCATATCGGTTTCTACTATTTTATCAGATACTTCGAGTGTTGTCTGTATGCTATCAATCTTGTTTTTAAGTATTGTTACTGGTAAATCACCATATGTGAGATAGTATTCGAATTCTTTTTTAATATTGTGTTTTAAGACTTTATATTCATTTAAATGTAATTGTTTTTCTATTTTTTCTAATTCTTCTACAGTCCCTGTTTGCAACACATCATAGATTATGTCTGTAAACTTATAGGGCATGTTTATATTATAATTTAACTCGGTATACTCAGAAAAAGTTAAGGGATACATTTGTTTTTTTATTGATCGTCGTAGTGTGTCCGCTGTTGATTCAAGATTTAATGCATTGGATCCTGTGAATACTATGAATACGTTTGAATTTTCATCATACATTGTTTTAGCAGCTATATCCCAGTTTTTAGCGTATTGTGTTTCATCAATTAAAACAAAAAGTTGTGTTGATGTTAAATAGTGCTCTTCATTAATATCTTTGATAAATACATCTAAATAGTCAAGCAGATTGAAATCTGGTCTGTGTTTTAGTCTGTTTAGATCAAGAAATAATATTCTGTTTTCTTGGATATTTTTTATTTCATATAAGTATTTATATAATTGGTATAGTAGTGTTGTTTTTCCTACTCCTCGAATTCCTGGAATAATAAATGATCTGTTTGGGTTACAAGAATCTATGAATTTGTCTATATATTCTTTTAATTCAAAATATATTGTTCTTTCTTTTAAATACTTGTAATCATGTTTTAAATTGTTATTGATTAATGGGTAGGAATTTTTAATGTTATTAATTATATTATTTCTTATTTCTAGTTCATCCATGTAATGAGCACCACCTATGTATATTATATAATATATTTTTTATCTTTTAGAAAATATAATTTATACCAGTTTTATCTTTTACAAAATATAATTAACCAATAATAATACTGATATGACTGCTTTAATACTGTGGATAATGGAAACAAGATTAAACATTCACATAGTTACCCATTTATCCAACTTAAACACAAAATAACTCCCCCCGAGTATAAGTAAATTGGAACTCTCAAGACAGACTAACATAGTTTAGGCTGTTTATATTTTTTTATCATAAAATAAAAAACAGACTAAAAAATAAATATAGAAAAAATTAATGCGCAGAAAAAAAAAACTAAAAAAACAGTTTACTTATAAAATAACATCTTTAAACAAAAAATTTATCAAAAAAGAAGAAAAAAAATATGAAAATCTAAAATAAATTATAATAATCTGATAACACACTTATCAACATCATAACACCACATACTTTTATTAAATAGGAATGAAAATGGAGAAAATATTCCCTATGTCATTACTTTACCAATACTGTCTTCACTTGGTGCTTCAATTTTAACTAATTTACCATCTTTAATGTACTGGAATTTGTATTGTTGTCTGCCATCATCCATCTCAGTTTTGAAGTAACCATCTTTACCCTTAATTACTTTTTTGGAGTAGCCGTAAGCATTAAGTGCTTGTACCGGTTTGCCGTTGCTGAGTACTCCTACTGTTAGTTCGAGTTTGTCACCGTTACTGTTCATGTATTCATGTGTTACTTTGTTGTCTACTCTTGTTCCGTCTATGTCTTCTACGTCAAGGCCGTCTTCGTCAATGTGTGTTGTGTCTACATCACTTTCATATTGCATTAAATCCGTCTAATACTTTTAGGTTTTCACCGTTTATGTTCACATTACCGGCTGCGTTAACTGCTGTTATGAGTGATCCTGCAGCTAGTAAGATTAATCCGATCATTAATATGTTTTTTAGGTTCATTATCCTTCACCACGGATAATGTTGTGTTTGATGGGTGTTTTTCTTTCCCATCTGTCACTGTCTTATTTAGTAAAATCTAAAAAAAGTATCATCATGACAATTTTAAACAGTGACTATAGATTTAATGAGAGAATATTTTAAAGAATTTATGTAAATTATATGTGAAAATTACAAGATTAATAGAATAAGATTTAATGAAAAAGCATAAAGTGTTAAAAATTTATAAAAAATAAATATAAACACTCTAAACTTCTAAACTCCAATAATAGTTATGTTTTTTTTAACTTAAACACAATAATTATGTTTTTTTTAACTTAAATACTTATAACATATTTCAATCAAAAAAAAATATAAAAAAATATCAAGTTTTACACAATAAAAACGAATGATTAAATATGTTTTGTATTAATCTCTTATTTTTTAAAATATTACCTACAACCACAATAATACAAGATGAAGGTTTTGATAATGAAAAGAGACAAAAACCAATACACATACAGAGACCCGAACAACCTACTAAAAGAAATAGAAAACGGGCAACGCAGCAAATTCATAAGAGAAGCAGTAGAAACAAAAATAAGAAACAGCAAAAAAACATACCCACATGAATTAGAAGTAACAAATGACTTAATTAAATTTTATTCACAAAAACTAGAAGACTGTGAAGAACAACTGCAAAAAATAGAACAAGAAAACCAGAACCTCCAAAAAATCAGAAAAAAAATCAATAAAAAAACTCCAAAAAACAATAGAAGAACATGAAACAAAAAAGAACATACTAAAAAAACAAGAAGAACTAGAACTTAAGGACCAAATACTAGAAACAAGACAAAACATATACCACAAAATAATAATAAACCTACTAGAACAAAAAAACAACCCCACAACACAAATAAACACAGAATACCTAATGATAAAAGGAAAATTCAAAACAATACAAGAACTAAGAAAACAACTAACAAAATACATAAAAAACAATTTACATGAATACGACCAAATACTTGATAGAACAATATTCAAAGAAGACATAGAATACCTAAAAAAATACAATGGAGACGATTAACAATGAAAATACCAGTAAATAAAACGTGAAGGTAGGAAGCTATAACGGATCACTAAAAATATCAATACCAAACATGGTCCACACTATAACCGAAATAAAAGAAGGCGACCAGATACTATACAAAAACATAGAATGCAATGATAATAACGAAATTGTCATAACAATGAAAATAATAAAAGGGAACCAACCGAAAATGAGAGAAGTAATATACATAACATCATACAACAAAAAAGAAGAACAACTACAAAAAGAAGTACTACATGAATACTCAAGAGAATGCACCATATGTAACAGCAAAGAAAACATAACAATAACACCCATACTACCAGAGAACATATACACAGAACTAATCAACGAGACATGGAACAACATACCACTCTGTGAAAACTGCAAAAACATGCTAGAAAAACACAACAACAAAGACCCAAATGGAATAAAAAACCTGGTGAAACTAATAAAACAAGAAGACAAGAAACACATAAACTGGCTAAAAAGCCTCAAATAAGGTGAATATGGAATTTATAATGGATTCCAAACACCCACTTTAACCTCCACTTTTTTTATTATAAATTCATAAACCTTTGAATCTGAAAGATTTACTGTTTTTTTTATGAAAACTTGAATACTGTACTAGAATTCATCATAGGAATATAATACAATAACACCAACATGAATATATTACTGTTAAAAAAATATAATAAACCACCATATAATGAACAATTTATAATAATATATAAATAATATGAACAATTAACATAATAACAACAATAAAAATTACAAGGAGAAAAACAATGATAAAAACAAACACAGAAAAACAACTAGACAAAACAGACAAAGAAATAATAAAACAACTACAAACAACACAAAACATACAAAACACACTACAACCCAGACACGATAAACATCATACAAACACATAAAATAACACCCACCCAGATACTAAACACACAAAAGCCAGACAGAAACATAACAACAAACAAGGACACATACACGATAAACAAAACAAGACACCAGAACAAGACATACCACAAAACAAACAACATAAACGAATGCCGATACATAAGAGACAAACTAGAACAAAGCCAATACCAACTAACACCAGGACAAATAAGAAAATACCAAAACAAATACAACACCGAAAAAGAAGAATACAAACAAACACTCAAACAAAAATATAAGATCATCGACTACTACCAGAAAACCAAGACAAAACTAGAACAAAAACAGACAACAAAAGAAGAATACCAAAAACAACAAATACAACAAAACAACAGAACACCCAAAAACATCAAAACATCAGAACACCCATACAACAGTACACCCTAACACCAGAACACCAGTACAACAGTGCACCAAAAATACTAACATAAAAATTTTTTCGCGACACCCCCCATGGGGGGCTGATAACAGTAAACAGTAAAACTAGTAACAGTAAACCTTTAGGAAAAAATAAAAAAAAGAGGAGTAGAAAGAAGAATAATGAAAAAATAGGATCATATTCTTAGTACAGTAGTCATTCTTCCTGTCTTGTATATTCCATTCTCACCAGATACTATTTGCAATTCATACATTCCAGGACGTAGAGTAGTGACAAATGACACATCAATCTTACCATTTGTACTGTTTACTCCTTTTAATATTGTTTTTCCATTAACTTTTATAGCTAGACTAGTGTTTCTTACCAGTAAGTCTCCAGTTTCATCAGTTATTGTTGCCTTAACTGTTGTTTTACCATTTGTTGTGATGATACTATCTGTGTTTATTATAACACCTTTCTTGGTTATGGTTAATTTGCCACTATTTTGGCTTCTTGTGTATCCTTCACCACCATACACTACTGTTAAATCATATGTTTTGGCACTGTATATTGATGGTATTGTATATTCTAGCATTGCTTCTCCATTTACCACTTTGGCTTGTAGTGTTTTTCCATTTTTGTCAGTTAATGTTTTTCCGTTTAATTTGAATACTACTTTTCCACGATTTATATTATCACCGTTCGCATCAACTATTTTTGCACGTAACGTTATTGTTTCTCCAGATTTTACTTTGAAGGATAATTTATCTAATGATACTTTAGCAATGCCTTCTGTGATATTTAGTATGTTACTTGATTTGGTTCTGCTTGAGGTGTAGTTTTCATTTCCTCCGTAAACTGCTTCTACATAGGATGTATTTTTCATCCACACATCCTGAACCTTATACTTTAACGTAGCAAATCCATCTGTTAGTGTGGCATATAGAACATTATTGTATTCATCCTTAAGTGTAATTCCATTTACTTTAAATATAACTTTTCCACCACTGACCTTTTCTCCATTCTGATCTTTAACATTGGCAGATAAGTTTACTATACTACCTACACTTGATTTTATTAGATTTAGGGTGATGGTAGTGTTTAGTGGTGGCCTTGTTAGTTCTTTGATTGTGTTGTTTAATGTTTCTATTTCTTCTCGTGCTTGTTCTAATTGTTGAGTTATATTTTCTATGGTACTGTTTAGCGTGCTTATTTTATTTTCTGCATCTTCTAATTGTGTTGTTAAGTTACTGATGGTATTGTTTAATGTTTCTATTTCATTATTTGCCTGATCCAGTTGATTTGTTAGATTTTCTATATTTTCATTTGCCTGTTCCAGTTTTTCTGTGAGATTTTCTACCTGACCTTCAAGATCAGCTATTTTAGCATCTTTATCTATTTCCACTATGAAGTTTATTGTTGCATTTGATTCCTTGTAGTCATCTGTTTCAGGGTATTGTACTGTTATCTTGTACTCGCCAGGTGTGAGTGTGTTGTCGGTTAGTATTCCACTGGTTGTGTTCTGCTTTATGTCACCGGTAATTTTGATGTTTGCATCAGTTATTGGTGTTTTGTATATTGCATCTTGTACTGTGATGTTTATCTGAACGTTTCCTTCAGTGCTGTTTAGTATGTCATATGTTATTGTGGTGTTTCTTTGTTTTATAATGTTTAGTGTGAATTCGGTTGAACTAGGAACTACATACTCACCACTCGAATAGGTAACATTTATAGTGTAAGAGTCGCTTGGTGTGTCGTAAAGGTTTTCAAGTGCATTTGCTAGTGATTGTGTTGGTAATTTGTATCCATCACCTATGTTATAGTAAGTGGATAATTGTCTGTATTCATCATCTTCTTTTACTGTTATGTTTATTGTTCCTTTTTCTCCACTTGGATCAGTGATAGTTAATGGTATCTTATTGTTTATTCCCGGATAGTATTCATAGGAATCCTGTGGAGTAGTTATTTCTGAATCAGCCATTACCTTGAATGTTACTGTGTTTGATTGTTGGTTACAGGTGGTAAAGTAAACTGTGTATTTGCCAGGTTCTAGACGGGATAAAGTATAGTTTTCATATTTTGTGGTTACATTTTTTTCACCATTGATGTATAATGTTATGTCTTTTATTCCCTGTTCGTAGTCCTTATAATAGTTAATGTTTGTTGGTTTTATTGTAAAGTTCAATACCACATCTTCACCATACTGGAATGATTGTTTTTCATCTTGAAGGGATAATTTTATCTCACTAAGGCTAATGTCGGTAGATATGTAGCTGTTACCATTAAATTCTCCATTCTGCTGATTATTTAGGTCTATTGTTTCCTTATTTGTTGCAGTGTTTTTTGTGAAGTTATTATTGGTAAGAGTCAAAGTACCACCATTGTTGAATATTGATCCTCCATTGGTTGCGTTGTTGTTGTTTAGTGTGGATTGTGTTATGGTTAGTGTACCACCATTGTTGTATATTGCTCCTCCATACAATTCTGCGTTGTTGTTGTTTAGTGTGGATTGTGTTATGGTTAATGTACCATAGTCCGCTATTGCTCCTCCCCTGTTGGTTGCATTGTTGTTGTTTAGTGTACTGTTTGTTATGGTTAATGTACCACTATAGTCGTTGTATATTGCTCCTCCACGATCTGTTGCATTGGTGTTGTTTAGTGTGGATTGTGTTATGGTTAATGTACCACCATTGTTGAATATTGATCCTCCATAGTCTGCTTTGTTGTTGTTTAGTGTACTGTTTGTTATGTTTAATGTACCAGTGTTGTATATTGCTCCACCTTGAACTGCCTTGGCATCAGTTATTGTGATGTTTTTCAGAACCAAAGAAGCACCATTATCTATATAGAATACTTGTTGTTCTTGTCCGTTGATTGTTTGTCCGTTACCATCAATAGTAAGTACCATACCTGATGTTGCCCATGTGATTGTTTCTGTGTTGTTGTATGAACCTTGCAGTAGGTGGATGGTTGTATCAACTCCTGTTCTACTTGTATTATTTACAGCATTCTGTAGTTCTGTGTAGTTGTGTACTTCTATTATGCCATCTTGTTTGAGGTTAGAGTCCTTTGTTTTCTTTTCTATAGATTGTGTTTTACTTTCACCTATTTTTATTGGATTATCATCCATTAAATTCTTTTCTTCAAATTTTATTGTTTCTTTATTATCCTGTGATACCGTGCTTATATCACTTACGACTGTATCATCATTTGTATATGATTGGTCTTCCTGAGGGGTTTCTGTTGCACTTGCAACTCCCACCAAAAATACTAATACTATGATAAACAGTAGTGTTTTTTCTATTTTTATCATATCAGACCATCTTCCATTAATTATAATCTATTATGATACTCTATATGTGGGAGGGGGGTATTTAACTTTATCTAAAATTATGGATTAAATATATACATATCTAAGATTAAAAATGAAAATACTAAAAAAATCATAGTAAAAAAACATAAATCATCATAAATAACATAATGCATTAATCATACATTTCCCCCTCTTTCTTTCTTATAACATACCATTATACAACAACACATTGGGAGTATACGGGTAAAATGCAAAGTATAGAAATTGCTAACAAAGAGATAACATATGAACATAACATTATCTTAACATACAAGATAAAAATAACAAATACAAAATAAAAAAAAATATATTATTTCACACCTCCCCTAAGCCGAAACAATAAACATATAATCCTGTAGCAGCAAACCTATAGGAAAAAAATTAAAAAATATAGTATAAGAATCCAGGAAAAAAGGAAAAAAGAAAAAGTAATTAATAAAGTAAAAAAAAATAATATAATAAAATAGTAATTAAGCATTAACAATTAAAGCATTAGTACTAGATATGAGATTGCTGATTGGAGTGTCAAATTTTCGTGTAATATTATCGAATTCAAAAGTCATAGTAAGGATGATTCCTTCATCTGTAGATACTACTTCAGCAAATATTTTCTTAGGATGTACTAGTAATTCTGGTTCAATATTTAATATCTTAGATGCATCTAAAAATTCAATACCTATAAGATTTTTATTTGAATCTACATCAAGTATTATTTCACTTGTTACATCAATAGAATATGCATAATCAAAGTCAGATTTTCTAAGTACAAATGCATCAACATCTACATCATAATCATATCTATCCATAATTTATTTCCTCCCAGTACGTTTTATAGTAGGTGCATTAAATGTTGTAATAAGTTTAATCTTATTGTTAATCCTTTTAAACACGATACAATAATCATAATTGTCACAGTATGGATGTTCATATTTAATCCTTACTTTATCATATGGTTGTAAAGAAATTTCTACTGGATAGTGTTCCGTTAATAATGTTTTATAAAGGTCTATATCCTTGTAGAAGTTGTTTATATGTTTTTCTTCATTACGTATGGAGAAATGTAATGAAAGGATTAATTTATCATTTGTGACTGTTTCTAGAAATTTTAATGTTTCTATTAATTTATTCTCACTAATGTATAATCCCACCTATTAATCTTAGACTATATTTTAATATAATTATTATATCATTTATATTTTTTTAATACTCTTATTGTAGCATAAAGTATTATTATCTCTATTTTTAGAACAACAATAGAACAAATAACATGAAAACACAAAAACAATCAAACCAAGAAAAAACCAACAAAGACAAAATAAAATATATTTCGCACACCCTGGTAAGCTGGAAACAATAAACAGCTAAACATTAAACATATAGCAGTAAACCTATAGAAAATAATTAAAAAGTATGGTATAGGGGTCCAGGGGAAAAGGAAAGAAGAAAAGAATAATAATTTACCAATATAAAAGAATTGGAAAAGAAAATGGATTATATTTTAAGAACGGTAGTCATTTTACCAGTCTTGTATATTCCATTTTCACCAGATATAATTTGCAACTCATACATTCCCGGCCTTAATGTAGTGGTAAATGACAGGTCTATTTTACCATTGGTACTGTTTACACCATTTAGTATTGTTTTTCCATTGACTTTTATTGCTAAGCTAGTGTTTCTTACTAGCAGTTTTCCTGTTTCATCTCGTATAGTAGCTTTGATTGTTGTTTTATTGTTTTTAGTAGTGATACTGTCTGTGTTTATTATGACACCTTTTTTGTTTATGGTTAATTTACCACTTGTTTGGCTTCTTGTGTATCCTTCACCACCATATACTGCTGTTAAGTTGTATGTTTTTGCACTGTATGTTGATGGTATTGTGTATTCAAGTACTGCTTCTCCAACTACTACGCTGGCTTGTAGTGTTTTTCCATTTTTGTCAGTTAATGTTTTTCCGTTTAATTTGAATACTACTTTTCCACGATTTATATTATCACCGTTTGCATCCACTATTTTTGCCCGTAACGTTACTTTTTCACCGGATTTTACTGTGAATGATGATTTATCTAATGATACTTTAGCAGTACCCTCGGTGATATTTAGTATGTTACTTGATTTGCTTCTGCTTGAGGTGTAGTTTTCATTTCCTCCATAAACTGCTTCTATATATGATGTGTTTTTCATCCACACAGATTGAACCTTATACTTTAGGGATGCACATCCATCGGTTAGTGTAGCATATAGAACATTACCATATTCCTCCTTAAGTGTAATTCCATTTACTTTAAATATGACTTTTCCACCACTGACTTTTTCCCCATTCTGATCTTTAACATTGGCAGATAAGTTTACTATACTACCTACACTTGATCTTATTGGAGTTATAGTGATGGTAGTGTTTAGTGGTGGTCGTGTTAGTTCTTTGATTGTGTTGTTTAATGTTTCTATTTCTTCTTTTGCCTGTTCTAGTTGATTTGTTAGGTTTTCTATTTTTTCATTTGCTTGTTCCAGTTTTTCTGTGAGGTTTTCTAGTTGACCTTCAAGTTCGGCTATTTTAGCATCTTTATCTATTTCTACTGTGAAGTTTATTGTTGCAGTTGATTCTTTGTAGTCATCTGTTTCAGGGTATTGTACAGTTATCTGGTACTCACCAGGCATTAGTGTAGTGTCAGTTATTATTCCAGTAGTTGTGTTTTGTGTGATGTCACCTGTTATTTGTATATTGGCATCTTGTATTGGTGTCTGGTAGATTGCATCTTCTACTGTGATGTTTATCTGTACGTTTCCTTCTGTGTTGTTTAAGATGTCATAGACTATTGTTGTGTTTCTTTGCTTGTTAATGTTTAATGTGAATTCTGTTGAGCTTGGATTTGCATAGTCACTGTTATATGTTACATTTATGGTGTATGAGTCACTTAGTGGGTTGTAAAGGTTTTTTAGTGCACTTGCTAGTGATTCTGTTGGTAATTCATATCCATCACCTATGTTATAGTAAGTGAATAATTGTTTGTATTCGTCTTGATCTTTTATTGTTATGTTTATTGTTCCTTTTTCTCCACTAGGGTCTGTTATATGAAGTGGTATTTTATTGTTTATTCCCTCATAGTATTCATATGATTCTTCGGGGGTGGTTATTTGTGAATCAGCCATTACTTTGAATGTCACAGTGTTTGATTTTTGGTTACATGTGGTATAGTATATTTCATATTTTCCGGCTGGTAAATTTTTTATTGTTGTGTTTTCGTATTTTGTTGTAATGTTTTTTTCACCGTTTATGTAGAGTGTTATGTCTTCGAGTTTTTCTAGGATGTCTTCATCATAGTTGCTTGGATTTGCCAGTTCGATTGTAAAGTTTAATACAATCCCTTCAAGGGTAGTATAAGAGTTTTTATTATCTTTAACTGCTAGATTAATCTTATTAAGGAGAATGTCGGTGGAATCATAAGTATTATCGTTTACTTTTTTTGTTCCGTTAATATATAATGTTTCCTTATTGTCTGCTGTATTTCTAGCAAATAAAGTATCAGTCACATTAATATCAACATATTCATTTATAGTATATATTACAGCACCATTACTTGCATGGTTTTCTGTGAAATTTGAATTAGTCACATTACAAAAAGCAAACTCAGAACTCCAGCCACAATAAAGACTTATTGCACCACCAGTAGTAGCATTGTTATTATTTAATGATGAGTTGGAAACAATTATATTTGCAATATAAGCGTTATGTATTGCTCCACCCCTTTTCCCTGCAGTATTATTTTCTAATGTGGAACCTATCACAGGTAAAATACCATAATTATAGATTGCTCCACCATCACTAGTAGCATGATTATTAATTAATCTTGAATTCGTGACTGTTATATCACCCTGATTAAGGATTGCTCCACCAGTGCCTGCTTGGTTGTTGTTGAATGTGGAATTACTAACAGTCAATGTACCGTGAAGGTGATTGATTGCTCCACCCTCCATAGTTGCTTGGTTGTTGTTGAATGTGGAATTACTAACAGTCAATGTACCCTGAAAGTTATGGATTGCTCCACCCTCATCTGTTGCTTGGTTGTTGTTGAATGTGGAATTACTAACAGTCAATCTACCCTGAAAGTTATGGATTGCCCCACCCTCATATGTTGCTTGGTTGTTGTTGAATGTGGAATTACTAACAGTCAATGTACCCTGAAAG
>JAFRKG010000023.1 GCA_017431845.1 Methanosphaera sp.
AACATTGTTTGTTCCCCTTTTTTGTTAAATATATTACTAGAATAAATTTACATTAAATAAGTATTTATATATTAATTTATTTGATTGATACTATATAGAGTTATAGTTTATTCATAAACAATTATCATTTAAGATATAATGAAAATTAACTTCCTGAAAAAAATATGATAAAAAAGATAGTAAATCATAAATTAAAAATCTATTTTAAGAGACTAATACAATATAATATTATAATATACATCAATTCTTGATTCATCATAATAATTAAGATTTGAGATAATTGAAAATATTTATAGGGTTTAAGATGATTAGACAACATATACTTAAGAATATTGAAGAAGAATATGCTACAGAATCTGAATTATTAAAAAAACTAGAAATTTCCCAAGAGAAATTACTAAAAAATATAGAAATACTTAAAGAAGCAGGGTATAAAATAGTACACGATGATCAAGGGTATAAACTTGAAGATACCCCAGATATAATAGAACCATTTGAAGTAAGCAGAGGATTAACCTCCAAATACATTGGACATAACATTCATTTCTATGAAGAACTTGAATCAACAAATAACACAGCAAAACAATTTGTTGATAATGATGCTACAGAAGGAACAGTCATAATAGCAGCACACCAGACAGCCGGAAGAACAAGAAAACATGAAGGCTGGGTTTCACCAGAAGGTGGAATTTACATGACAATCATAGTAAGACCAGAAGTAACATTACTCGAAGCATCAAAATTAACTATTGTAACAGGAGTAGCAATAGCTAAAACATTAAAAGATGAATTTAATGTAAATGTTGGAATTAAATGGCCAAATGATTTACTGATAGGCCAGAAAAAAATATGCGGAATATTAACTGAAGCAGTAACCGACTATGATAAAGTTAAAGCCGTACTATTAGGTGTTGGTATAGATGTGAATATCGATGAAAAAGATATTCCAAATGAACTAGAACATATTGCAACTACTGTACAAAAAGAAACAAACATAACACTCAACAGAGCCGAAATAATGAGAAAATTCTTCAAAATATTTGAAGATTTATATGAAGAATATAAGAAAAACAATTTCAAATATATAATATCTGAATGGAGAAGATTATCAAGTACAACAGGTAATAGAGTGAAAGTATATAAACATGGTAAAGCAATTAAAGCAGATGCCGTTGGAATTACCAACAGTGGTGCATTAATAATTGAAACTGATGATGGAAAACTAGAAAAAATCACATCCGGTGAATGTGATATAATAAATGATGACTAATATAAGAAGTCATCAACACCCACTATTTTTTAAATATATAATACTTGTTCTACTTTATTATCCTTAATTACATCAACTGTTTTTTCAAAAGTATCAATGATTGCATATACCATATCATCCATACTTAACTTATCAGAATCCTTACTTGACCAGTCAATACGTACCGTTTTACTAGCCCCAGGCATACCAACAGAAGGAATCGTTATAATATTATAGTTTTCAAGTAACATCATAGAATATACAGTAGCAATAATATCAGAAGAAAACTCATTAGAAACTTTTTCATCAACTACCTGTTTAAGCTGTTCTTCCTTAAACATGAAACCAGTAGGAGTATCCAATGGTGTGAGATTATTATCATTCAATTTACTTATTAATTCATCTTTTTGACTATAAGCTTCCTTAATCCTATGAGGAGAATATTTTTCCAAACCTTTTATCATACCAACAACTAATGGAGCCTGAGCCTCCCAACCATATTGATTAACAGTTAATTTAATTTCATCAATTAATTTAGCACTTCCCGCCATTAATCCCCCACGAGGACCTTCCATAAGTTTATCAGTACTTGTAACACTCAAATCTGCACCTAAATCTATTGCTCTTGGTTGATTATATACTGCTCTTCTTAGTCTTGCACCAGATGCATCATCAACAAATACTAAAATATCTTTTTCTTTTGCTTTATTAATTACAAATTTAAAATCATCAACACTTATAGCTTCATAATCCATTGTTGTACCAGTAATAACTACTAATGAAGTATTATTAGTAATTTCAAAATCATTTATATTAGTGTATTCAATATAATTTGCACCTATTAATTTTGCAGTTCTTGGTATGGAAGGATGACCCGGCTGTTCTGCAAGAAAATGCACTATATCAGTACCAGGTTTTACATAGGTAATTATTAATGCGGCTATCCCACTAGTAGTTCTGTTTAATGGCAATACTTTTTCTCCACCAAGATGTTCTATGCCTAATTTCTGGATTTGATTATCAAATACTGCTGGTCCGGCATATGTTTCAAGTAAGGAAACATCCTCTGGTGTTATGTGAAATCCACCAGCTAAGCCTGTTAAGTCTATTAAACTATCTATTCCTTCAGTTTGAATTTTGTTGTTAATAATTTTCAGTCCTTTTTCTCGTTTTCTAATTTCATCTAAAACTAATGTCATAATAAAACCTTAAAAAAAAGATGTTTAAAAAAAATTTATATAAATAGGATATGGAAGTTAAAATATTATTCTACATTTACTGTAAATACATCAGCAAACAATTCTATGATAATTTCAAGTTGTTCATCACTAAAGCTAATAATGGTTACTTCACCATCTTCTTTAACGAAGTATTCTGCATTAACAATTGCACCATCTTCGTTCATGTATAAATAAATACCATCCGTAATTCCAATTTCTGCATCATTTAAATATATTTCAAATTTAATGAGCATTTCAACAGATTTCACTTCATCAAATCCACTTCCAGGATTTTTTCTATGCTCCTCTAGAGACTTAGTAAGTTCAATCATCCTATTTTCTAATCTTTCCACATTCTTTGTCATATAATCCCCTATCATTAAAATAAATTACTATTAATAATATTATCTATTTCAGAGTTAATATAACTTATTATTATAGAGCAAAAAAAATAACTAAATACTTATAAAATAATTAATAAAAATTTATACATATATACTTGATTTATGATTAAAACCTAAAATCATCATAAATAAGATTTTTTCAGGGAGGTAGATACTTGACTGATAAAAAATCTAAATTAGCAGCCGGAAGTATTATCATACTATTAGGTTCAATAATACTCCGATTTGGTGGATTTATTTATCGATTTATATTAAGTAGACTATTATCAACAAGTGGTTATGGTATTGTTGGATTAACATTACCCTTCCAGAACATGTTTATCATAGGAGCATCAGGAGGAATTCCCCCTGCTATTGCAAAATATGTATCACAGCATAAGGCATTAGATGAAAAGGAAATGGTTCATAGAGTAACTGTTACTGGTATGAAAATAATGATATTCTTTTCATTAATCGCTGCAATAATAATGTTCTTAATTTCAGAACCAATAGCTATCGGTATTTGGAATAAACCAGAAGCATTACTACCTTTGAGACTAGTTTCAGTCATAGTACCATTTAGTGTAATTGTAGGATCTTTTAGAGGAGTTTTCCAAGGATTCTATCAAATGAAAAACATATTTTATAGTAAGTTTATTGAACAGATATTTACTATAATTATTGCTTCAGCACTGGTAATTATAGGATGGTATGCTGCAGGTGCTGTTCTTGGTACTGCATTAGGATTTTTAGTATCATTACTTGGTTCATATTACTTATTTAAGAAAGATGTTCAAGATGCATATCTAAATGAGAATTTTCCAAAAGTTTCATTTAAGGAAGAACTAGAACTGATGAAACAAATCCTTAAATTCTCAATACCAGTAGTGATTTCAGGTATTGCAGAAATTTTCCTATATGATACGGGAACCTTCTTCATAGGAATGTTTTTACCAACATTTTTCGCAGGTTTCTATACTAATGCAAGTGCAATTGCACGTATACCATTAATTCTTGCAAATAGTGTTTCAACATCAGTTCTTCCAGCTACTAGTGAAGCCGATAGTTTAGAAGATAAAGAATTATTAAAGATGTATATGCATCAGTCTTATAGATATACAACATTAACATCATTACCTGTATCTGCCTTCATAATGGTTTATGCTGTTCCAATGATGATATTATTATTTGGAAAGGAATATGCTCAGGGTGCTGAAGCTTTATGGATTTTAGTTCTGGGAATGTTTTTCTTTTCAATATATCTTATTAGTTGTAGTATGTGTCAAGGATTAGGAAAGCCAACATTTCCAATGTATGCATTAATAGTTGGTGCAATAATAAATGCTGTTTTAAGCTTTATATTAGTGCCATTATATAATATTTCAGGTGCTGCAATTGCTACGACTGCTGCAACATTTATTTTAATGTTATTAACCATTACTGAATTAGTGAAACTATCCTCAATACATCCACCATATAAAGACCTATTAAAAATGTTTATAGCTACGGGATTGATGATTTTTGTAATGTATCTAATTCCACATACAATAATAGGAATGTTTATTGGATTAATACTTGGAACAATAGTATACATTATTGTAATTCTTTTACTGAGAGCTATTAAAAGTGAAGATGTTGTATTTATAGAACATTTCGTTAATAAAACAGGTCCACTAAAAAAATATTTAATAAAAATAGTTGAACTTATAAAAATTTATTTAAAGAATTAAATAAATCTCTTTTTTTACCTTTTTTTGAATTATTATTATCGTATGATATTACAGGGATTATTAAAACTCAAAGTCTGTTGTAATTTCAGATATATTCTCACATTTCTCGAGAATTCTTACCAGCCTATCATCCAAATCTGTATGATTATCATGAAAATCAACTTCGCCAAATTCTGCTCGAATTGAATAGGCAAAACATTCTTCATCTATGCTAAAATGTGCATTTACTTTTTCTTTATTTCCCCGAGCATCTAGTCTAATCCATTTATTTAAATCTTTTAAATACACAGTATTTAATGCATGAATTATATGACCTTCACTTGTATCATCGGCTCTTGTAAGCAGTTGATAACTGATACCTGATGGAATTTGATTTGCTCTTAGAAGTGCTGCTAGAAGACATGATTTTGTCCAGCAGATTCCTGTTTTATTTTTTAGTACATCACTAGCAGTTCTTGAAACTACCTCTGTTTTAATGTCCCATGAATGAGAAATTTCATCTCTAACAAATAAGTAGCATCTTTTAATGTAATCAGTCTCGTCTTCAGATTGATTTATTAATTCCTGAAGCTTATCTTGAATAAGAGGATTGGTATAATCAATACTCTGTGTTTCCATCAAATATTCTTCCATACTATTCTTCCCACACATTAGAATAAAATAAAAATATAAAAACTTTTAATGGATTTTAACCATATAATTTCATTACTTTTTGATGTGCTTTCATTTCTATTGAATCATCTAATGGTTCTAATGAATCAATATCATACTTATTTTGTAAAGCTTTTAATATGAGATAATCTGCTAAATGTGGATTTTTTGGTAATATAGGTCCATGAAGGTATGTTCCAATATAATTTTTGTAAACTATTCCTTCTTTCATATCATGATCATTATTACCCTTGCCGACGAGCACATCACCTAATGCATCATATTGGCTGTGAGTTCTGCCACCATGATTTTCAAATCCAACAATTGTTTTGGGTTCAATGTTCAAAGTACTTTTAATGATTATGTTTCCTATAATTCTTTTTCCATTACCTGATTTACTTATGTAATCTAGAATGTTTAATCCTTGGATAGTGTTGCCATATTTATCTATGTATTCTGAACCTAAGAGTTGATAACCGCCACATACTGCTAATACTACTTTATTTTCTTCGATTAAATCCTTAAATGTTTGTTTATACTTTAGAAAGTCCTGGTATACTAATTGTTGGTTTCTGTCTGAACCGCCACCCATGAAAAATATATCTCCATCAGTTAAGGAGGGTTTATCCTTATTTTCAGAAAAGTTTTCTACATGGACTGTTATTCCTCGTTTCTCGGCTCTTTTTTTAAGACATTTGATATTTCCTGTATCTCCATATAAATTTAATAGTTCAGGATATAAATGAACAATATTTAATTGCATACTATTTGCTCCATTTAACTTTATCATCAATATAGTCCCTGGTTTCGAATATAGCTGTGTAAGTTGGCAGCACATATACTATTTCAACATCGTCTTCAATTGCTGTATCTACACATTCCGTCCATTTTTGGAATATGTGAATTTTTTCTAATGCCACGTCATCATATTTCTTTTTTAATGCAATCTCTTCTGCCCGGATACCACTACAGTAATAGTTTGTTATTGTTTCATCATTTATGCAGTACGTGTTTGCATCCCATATCCATGAGATGTCTCGTCCATCTGCCATGTTGTCATTTAATATGTGGACTATTGTTTTTTCTCTGTTATCGTTTGATATTATCCTAGTTGCTTGACTTAATCCTATAGGATTTTTTGTAAGTATTATCTTTATTTTCTTATTTTTATATTCGAATTCTTCCATTCGACCTAACTCAAATGAAAATTCTTCAATACTTTTTAAAGTATGATTAGTTTCTATGCCTAGTTGATTCATTAGTGCAAAGACACCGCATACATTATATGAATTATATAATCCTATATAAGGGAAGTTTACAGTGCACTGTTGATTATCATGATTTATTGTAATTTTCTGTGATATATCTGATTCGTTTACATCAATTACTGTATAGTCTTTATCATTATTTGAAAAATTACAATGGGTACAATGATAATTTCCTAAATGACCATAAGTATTTTTAGTATATTCTATTTCTTCACCACATAAAGGACATTTATTTATTGTTAAATTTGTTTCCAATATCTTATTTGAAGTAATATCCATACCAAAAGTTATAACTTTATTGTTTATCATTTTAGAAAACTGATAAACATAGGGGTCATCGGCATTAAGAATTAATTTTACATCAGGTAAAAGTTTAATACTTTCAAATACCTCTGAAATAATTCCCTCAATTTCACCATACCTGTCTAGCTGATCTCTAAAAAAATTTGTGATTAAAATATAATCTGGTTTTAAAAATGAGGTTATTCTGTCTAATGATCCTTCATCTACTTCGAAAATTCCATAATCATAGTAATCTCTAGTATTTCGTACATATGTTGTTGCAACACCTTGAATCATATTTGCTCCTTTGAGATTAGATAATACTGTGTAATTTTCCAGTATTTTATTGATTAAGTTGTTGGTTGTGGTTTTTCCATTAGTTCCTGTTACTAAGATTATTTTATCACATTTATCATTAATAACTTTTAAAAATGATTTATTAACAAGTAAGGCTACTCTACCAGGAAAAGCTGTTCCACTTTTGTTAAAAATATTTAAAAAGAAGATAGATGATTTTCCAACAATTAAAGCAAAATAATTCAAGATTTTATTTAACATATTTTCCCTACCTTAATACATATATTATGTAAAGAAAACAATATAAATCTTTTTAAATAGTAATTAAACTTGTAATAAGCTAATTTTTAATAAAAATATTCAGATTATAATTTAAATAAATTATATAATAATTTGTATAATAATAGAGTTTATCAATTATTTATTAAAAAAATAAAAAAAATTAGAAATTAAGAATACTATAATTTAATCTTAATATCTAATGCACTAGAACCTTCTTCATAACAGAAGACAGGGTTAATATCTAATTCTTGTATTTCAGGGAAATCAAGAGTTAATCTTGCAACACGTTTAAGTGTGTCTTTAACAGCATCAATGTCACATGGAGCATCTCCACGGTAACCTTCAAGTAATTTGCTAACTTTTGTACTGTTAATTTGTTCTTCAATAGCTTCTTCTGTTAAACCAGAACCTAATTTGAAGTTTACATCATTGATGAGGTTAACATATATTCCACCCATTCCAAATCCTATGATTGGACCGAATTGAGCATCACGTAACATACCGACAAGTACTTCCTGTCCTTTTGGCATCATTTTCTGTACTTCTACTCCGTCAGGTACTACATCAGGATGTGCTTCTTTAGCTCTTGCAATGATTTCCTCGAATTTTTCTTCTACTTCTTCTTTAGAGTTGATGTTTACTTGTACTCCACCAATATCGGTTTTGTGTAAGATTTTATCGGATGCTATTTTAAGCACTACAGGGTATTGCATGTCTTCTGCTGCTTGTCCTGCTTCTTCTTTGGTAGTTGCAAGAACTATTGGTGCTGCTGAGATACCATATGCTTTTGCTACTTGGTATGCTTCACTTCCAATTAATGCATCTTTACCTTTTGCTTTAACAGATTCTATGATTTTTTCTGCTTCTTCTTTGTTTATTCCTTCAAGGTTATCTATTGCTGATTCTCTTTGTTTTTGTTTGATTTCAGAGAATTTTGCCATTCCTTTAAGAGCTGTTACTGCTGTTTCTGGGAATACGAATGTTGGAATGTCATGTTCACGTAGTACAAGGTTTTCTTCTACGAATGTAGGTCCTCCCATGTTTACTACCATGATTGGTTTATTGAATTTGTTTTTAGCATCAACTATTGCTTCTCCTACTTCTTTTGGTTTGTAAGATGCTGTTGGACATGCCATGATTATTGCACTGTCTATGTAGTCTTCTGCTAATACAATTTCTAATGTTTTTTCGTATGCTTCTGGTGATGCATCTCCTAATACATCTATAGGGTTGTGAACACTTCCTTCATCAGGGATTACTTCTCTGAGTTTTGCCATTGTTTCATCGGTTAGTTCAGCTAATTCTAATCCTTCTTCTTCTATTTTATCTGCGGTTAGTACTCCTCCACCACCAGCATTTGTAATTACTGCTATGTTTTTACCTTCTGGTAGTTCTGATTTTGAGAATGCTATTCCCAGGTCGAATAAATCTTGCATGGATCTTGCTCTCATTACTCCACAGTTTTCGAATGCTGCATCGAATGCAAAGTCGTTTCCTGCTAATGCTCCAGTGTGTGATGATACTGCTTTTGCTCCTGCTTGACTTGATCCTGATTTAAGTAGTATTACTGGTTTTTTCTGGGTTACTTTTTTCATTACTTCTAAGAATCTTTCTCCTTCACTGATTCCTTCTAAGTATCCTAGGATTACATCAGTTTTATCATCATCAGCTAATTCTTCTATTACATCTATTTCTGATAAATCTGCTTTATTTCCTAAACTTACTACTTTACTGAATCCTATTCCTTCGGATACACTCCAGTCTATGATTGCTACTGTCATTGCACCACTTTGTGATACGAATGCTATGTTTCCTGCTTCTGGCATGATTTGTGCGAATGATGCGTTAAGTGGTGTGTGTGCATCTAAGCTTCCTAGACAGTTTGGTCCTTGAACGTTCATATCATATTTTTTAGCGATTGCAGATAGTTCTTCTTCTAGTTTTACTCCGTCTCCACCAACTTCTTTAAATCCTGCGGTTAAAACTATGACATTTTTTATTCCTTTTTGACCACATTCTTCTAGAGCTGCATTTGTGAATTTTGAAGGTATTGCTACTACTGCTAAGTCACATTCGCCTTCTATGTCTAATACTGTTTTGTATGCTTTTAATCCTAATATGTCTCCATCTGTTTTGATATTAATAGGATATATTTCTCCTTTATAGCCACAGGTTTTTAAGTTATCTGTAACTATGTAACCTAGTTTTCCTTTTTGATTTGATGCGCCTATTACAGCCACTCCTTTAGGATTGAATAATCCAGTGAGATCTCTCATAAAAATTTCTCCAATAAATTATTTTTTTTCATATCCAATAAAAACAAAGTCAAAAAGTATTTTGTTTTTAATATGAAATTCATGATTTATCATTATTAATAATTATCATGTATTATATGGTTATATTTATGTGAGTATAGATATATAAAGCTTTTTTATATATTGATTATTTTAAAAAATAGTTAATTAAAAAATTGTAATTAAAAAGGGAGATTAATGAAAATTTTAAAGTATCATACTTAAACTTATTCGATTTTTTTCATAATCTACAGAGATAACTCTTACTTCTATTATATCTCCAACACTAACTATATCCATAGGATGTTTTACAAATTGTGTATCAGATAATTCTGATATATGAACAAGTCCATCCTGATGCACTCCAATATCAACAAAAGCACCAAAGTCTACAACATTTCTTACAACACCCTCTAAAATCATACCCTCTTCTAAATCTTCAATATCAAGTACGTCAGAACGTAGCTGTGGTGCATCCAATTCTTCACGTGGGTCTCGTCCAGGTTTTCTTAATTCATTAATAATGTCTTTAAGTGTCCATTCACCTACTCCAAGTTCTCCGGATAATTTCTCCATATCCTCTACTTGCAGGTTTACTCCACCATTTTTCACATCAAAAAGATCATAACCATACGTGGTTAGTAAGGATAATGCAGTGTCATATGATTCAGGATGTACACAAGTACTGTCTAATATGTTTTTTGGCTCATATATTCTCATAAATCCTGCACACTGTTCGAATGTTTTAGCTCCAATCCCAGGTACTTTTAGTAGTTGGTTTCTATCTTTAAATGAGCCATGTTCTTCCCTATATGCTACGATATTGTTTGCAACTTTTTTTGATACTCCGGCCACATGTTCCATTAGTGCTGCTGATGCTGTGTTAAGGTCAACTCCAACATTATTCACACTTCTTTCCACTATACCATCCAATGATTCTCCTAATTTTTTCGGATTCATATCATGCTGATATTGTCCTACCCCTATTGATTTAGGATCTATTTTAACCAGTTCTGCTAAGGGATCCTGTAATCTTCTTGCTATAGAAATTGCTCCCCTTTCTGTCACATCATATTCAGGGAATTCTTCCCGAGCTAAGTCACTGGCAGAATATACTGATGCTCCTGCTTCGTTAACTATCACATATTTGACTTTTGTATTTTTAATAATGTCTACAATTATTTGTTCTGATTCACGTGAGGCTGTTCCATTTCCTAATGCTATGAGGTCCACATTATATGTTTTTAAGAGATTTTTAACAATTTCTTTTGTTTCAGATACCTTATTTTGTGGTTCTGTTGGATATACTACAGCAGTATCTAATACTTTCCCATACTGGTCTATGACTGCTAGTTTACATCCTGTCCTAAAAGCTGGGTCCCATCCTAGTACTGTTTTTCCAGTGATTGGTGGCTGCATCAATAATTGTTCAAGGTTTTTCTTAAATACTTTTATTGATTTATCTTCTGCTACTTCTGTTAGAATTGAACGTATTTCTCTTTCTATTGCTGGTGCTATTAATCTTTTATATGAATCTTTTATTGCATCTTGTATGAATTCTGTAGTATATTTATTGTATTCCTGTTTATCATAATCTGTTGAGTAGTTGATTAATATTTCATCTTCAAGGAAGTATTTTATATTTTCTAGTGGTGCTTCAACTTTAACATTTAATATTTTTTCTTTTTCTCCCCTGTTTATTGCTAGTATTCTGTGTTGTACTATGTCGGAGATGTTTTCTGAATAATCATAGTACATTTCGTATTCTGATTTTGTGTCTTTTTCCTTGGGTGAGATGGATATTTTCCCTTTTTTGATTGTTATATCACGTATAAACCTTCTAAATGATGCTTTATCAGATATTATTTCTGCAATTATATCGTTTGCTCCCTGTTTTGCTTCGTCTATTGTTTGTACTTCTTCATTCAAGTACTTTTCAGCCTCTGAATCTATGGAATGATCCAGTTTTTGATCATAAATAGTGTATGCTAATTTTTCCAATCCTTTTTCTCTTGCCTTACTTGCTCTTGTTGTTTTTTTCTGTTTGTATGGTCGGTATAAATCTTCTAATTCAACCATTGTAGTGGCTTCTTCTATCTCTTTTTCTAGTTTTAATGTGAGTTTTCCTTGCTTTTCTATGTTGTTAAGGATTTGTCTTTTTCTTTCGTCTAACTTTTTGAGATACATTAATCTTTCATTAAGACTTCTTAATAGTTCATCATCTAATCCACCAGTAGCTTCTTTCCTATATCGTGCAATAAATGGTATTGAATTATCATCATTAATTAATGTTATTGCAGCATCAGCCTGCCATGGCTTAATATCTAATTCACTTGCTATTATTCGTTCTATATCCATCATATTATCATTTTATAAATTTTTAAGAAAGTTTGTATATAATATTATTTTAAAATTAAAGCATAAAATTATTTTGATAATACTCTATATCATGGAATATAATAATTATATCCTATAAATATACAATTATAATTTAATTAAGGTGGATAAATGGCAAATGATAAACCTTTATTAAAAAGACAAAGAACCTATGAACAAAAATCAAACACGCTTAAACTGCCACAATTCAACATAAATAATATACCCCCAATTCCGACTAATACTGCGTTGCTAATTGTAGCAGTAATAGCCTTGTTAATTACTATGATTCTAACAGTAAACATACATGATAATAACAACATTACAGAAAACACCACCCCTACTGGAACTGTTACTCCAACAATAGTACTGGGTAATTCATCATATGGTAATGTTATTAAGGAAGGACCATATGGTAATGTTGACTCTGATGTTAAAATAGCATATATTCTTGGTGTTCATCCTAGGGAAAAAGGTGCACATAAGTTACTGGAACAAGCATTTAATGATAAAAAAAATAATCTTAGTTACTGTTATTACCTTTATAAAATTAATGTCACAGAAGATTCTAAAGATTTTTCACAAAGCAGATCTAATGGTCAACAACTAGCTTATGATTATGCTGTACCTGATATGATTGAAAATAATTTTACATTTGCAGTGGATAGTCATTATAGTAATGGTCATTGGGGAGTTACAAGGTTTATATTTACTCCAAGAGAAAATAATATTCTTTCCAGTGAGTTAGGTCATGCTATGGCAGAAAATTTTGAATGGTTAACTTATTATACTCCATATGATCCAACAAGTCCTGATTATGTGACTGGACCATTAAATGATGGTGGAGTAGCTGCTGTAATATATGAAGCTTATACTGAGGATGAGAATAGTACCACATTAGAACATAATCGAGAATTAATTTCTTTTATTGATGGCTGGAATTTCAATAAATAAATATATAATCCTTTTCTCCATCAAATTCTTTTTTTCTAAAAATAAAATCTTCAAAAAAAATAATTATAAAAAAAAAATAGGTTTTGTAGAAATAGGAGTTATTTTGTTTCATTCTTTACTGAAAAATCTATTTTTCCTATTCCATCATCTGTTATGGTCATTTGATCACAATGCGGATTAAGGCTGCTTAATAATGATTTTCCATCAGCACTATCCATAAATTGTGGAAGATATCCTGAAATATATACTGGATAAACATTTGCTGTTATATTTTCTCCATGAACATCAAAGTCAACAAAATATGCAGAATGTGTTGCTGTATTACTTTGATCAAACATGAAATTACCAAGATTATAAAAGATAGGTTTACCATTATATACTTCTATTCCCTGTGTGACATGCGTATGAGCCCCAACTACTGCTGATGCTCCAGCATCTATTGCAAGGTGTGAAATTTTTATCTGGTTTTCATTAGGACTTCTTGAGTATTCATTACCATAATGCATATAAACGATGATTATGTCTGAACCATTAGCTTTTGCTTGTTTTATTTGTTCAACACTTTCTGTATCATCCCATGCAGAATAACCCGGAGAGTTATCTCCTGCAATTGGCATTACTTCCTGAGAATATTCCTGGAAGTTTTCACTATCCATATAATTGAATATTGTAATTTTATGTCCTTCTTTTTCTATTGTGATTGGTTTTGTTGCTTCAGCTTTGTTTTCTCCTGCACCGATATGTGCTATGCCATTGGAGTCAAGGTTTTTTATGGAGTCTCTCATACCGGTTACTCCATAGTCAAATACGTGATTGTTTGCATTAGCTGATATTACCATACCGCTTGTAGCGTTTAGTAATGGTATATATTCTGGACTTGCTTTTAATGGAACATCTGGTTTAACTGCATCTCCACTAGTTGTGAAAGGATTTTCTGTGTTTACTAGTAGTATATCAGTGTCTGATGTTACGTTGCTCACGTGCCTGTAAGGACTAGAGTCTAATGATAATACTCCGGGCATATTTCGTCCAAACATCACATCACCTGTTACTGTAATGGACAAGTTTCCCTTTTCTATTTTATTTGTTGATTCTAGTACTTTTTCTACATCTCCACTAACCACATTTTGAGCTATATTCAAATAGGGGCTGTCAAGTGCAACTAACAGGATTCCTAGAAGCAGTACTAGAAGTATTATTATAATTATTTTATTTTTATTGTTCAAGTTACCACTTAATTTTAATTATATAATTATATATTATGTTTTTTATTAGAAAAAATAGTTTTGAAAAAGATAAGTGAAAAGATAATTAAATATCTTCTCTTGAAGGTAATATTGTTAATACCAATGGTATTACAACAAAGATTAAAGCAATTATGAGTTGTAATATTATATCTAAGGATGATTGAGTTTTAAACAAGTCTATCATACCTATTATCCACATTACTGATAAGAATATAGGCAGTAAATATTTTATAACAAATACCCATGTTTTTCCAACTTTTACTGTTGAATATTCATTTAATACAGGCAGTAATTTTTCAACTCCATAACTCCATCCAAATATTAATGATTGTAAGATTACAACCAGAATTATTCCAAATTGATTAATAAATCCATCAGCTATGGTCAATATATAATTTCCTGATGCCGTAGTATATACTAATGACATCAATGCACCAAATATACATAGTATAGTTACTGATCTTACACGAGGCAATCTGAACTTTCTTGACACAGCCAGTGTCATTGGTTCCAGGAATGCTAATGCCGATGTTATTCCTGCAAAAAATACACATAGGAAGAATATTGGTGCAATTATATATGCCATGTCACCCATTACATTAAATATTTCCGGGAACACAACAAACAGTAATCCCGTACCACTTGTTGCAATGTCATGAATTGGTAATCCACTTGTTAATGACATAAATCCAAGTATACTGAAAACTCCGAATGCAGTGAATATTTCAAAGCTTGAATTTGATAAAACTACTACTAAAACGTTATCAACTAATTTAGATTTTTCTGGAAGGTAACTTGCATATGTTACTGCAATTGCCTGTCCCATTGATAATGAGAATATTATTTGTCCAAATGCTGCTAACCAGACATTAATATCTAATAGTAGACTCCAATCCGGATTTAATAGTGCTGTTACTCCAGTCCACATCCCAGGTAATGTGAATGCATAGATTACAATAATTGCCATCATTATGAATAGTAATGGAATTAATATATTCACTACTTTTGATATCCCTTTATCTAATGCTTTATGTGATATGTACCATAATAAGACCCATATTAGTATTGTAGTAATTAATGTAGGAATTACGAATGATGTGATTCCTTGAAGATTATTTGAGCCTACCACTATATTGGTCATGAAATATGCGTCAGGGTTTGTTCCCCATCCCTTAAATAAGCTCAGTACCAAGTATATCATATCCCATCCCATTATCACCACATAGTACGTTAATACTAGAAATACTAGAAATGCCGTTATCCAACCTATTACTTCTAGTTGTGGTCTTATCTTTTTTAGTATGTTTGATAATGAGTTCTTGAATGTTGCTCCCAATCCATACTCCAGGATTAAGAATGGTATTCCCATTATTAGTATTGCTACAACATATGGTATAAAGAATGCTCCTCCACCATTTGAGTATAACACGTAACTAAATCGCCATATATTTCCCAATCCTACCGCTGCCCCTATCATCGCCATTAAGAATGAAAAGGTACTGTTCCATTGATAATTATCTTTTTCGTGTGATGTTTTGGACATGTATCTCCCCCATCAAGTAAAATATGATATGTTACATCTATATTATACATTATACTTTTTTGATATATGAATTTTATAATAATTAACTCCTATTAATTTAAATATTAATAAAATGATTCTAATTACTCTTCAATAAAAAAACTTTTAATTTAGGATATTATACTAGCATCTTAGCCTTCAAATGAAGATTAATAATTCCATTATCCCACATAATACCAGATAACATTCATGTTTATAAGGTTTTTTAACAATTTTTTTATAGTTTTTAAAACATAAATCATATTATAATAAATAATTATATTAAAAAATTATTTTTTTAAAACATCATTTCTATTAATAAATGGAGGATATCAATGTATATTGAAGAAACTATTTATAAATATGCTCTGACAAATGCTGTTGAGCATGGAAATAACTGTCAAACAGGATCAGTTATAGGTATGGTTATGAGTAAACATCCCGATATGCGAAAAGATCCTAAAACAGTTAGCCAACTTGCAGGAAAATTAGTTGCAAAAGTAAATGCAATGAGTCCTGAAGAACAACAAAAAGAACTTGACCAACTTGGTGGAATAGAAGAACATAAAAGAGCACCAGAAAAACCAAAAGGTTTACCTGAATTAGAAAACATAAAAGATGGAAAAGTAAAACTAAGGTTTGCTCCAAACCCATCAGGCCCATTACATATTGGTCATGCACGAGCAGCAATATTAAACCTGCTATATCAGAAAAAATATGATGGAAAACTTGTTCTAAGAATTGAAGATACAGATCCAAAAAGAGTAGAACCAGATGCTTATACTGCAATTCCTGAAGATCTTGCATGGCTTGGTATTGAAGCTGATGAAGCATATATTCAAAGCGACAGACTAGATATTTACTATGAATATGCTGTAAAAGCAATTGAATGTGGTGCAGCATATATGTGTACATGTGATGGTGGAGACTTTAAAAAGCTAAAAGATAATTGTGAACCTTGTCCATGTCGTGACCATAGTGTTGAAGAAAACATGGAATTATGGAACAAATTCCCAGAAATGGATGAAGGAGAAGCTGTTCTCCGTGTGAAAACAGACATAGCACATAAGAATCCTGCTATACGTGACTGGGTTGCTATGAGAATTGTTAACCAAGAACATCCAAGAATTGGTAATAAGTATAAAATTTATCCTATGATGAACTTCTCCGTAACAGTAGATGATCATTTACTTGGAATAACACATGTTCTTCGTGGAAAAGATCACCTTGCAAATAGTGAAAAACAAGCATATCTCTATGAACACTTCGGATGGGATATTCCTGAATTTATTCACTATGGCCGGCTTAAAATGGATGATGTCCTCTTAAGTACTTCTAAAGCACGTGAAGGTATAGAAAATGGTACTTATAGCGGATGGGACGATCCAAGATTAGGTACTATCAAGGCAATTGCAAGACGTGGAATTAAAAAAGAAGTTTTATATGAACTTATAGAAGAAATTGGAACCAAACAGGCTGATGCAACAATTAGTTGGAAAAAAATTTATGGTTTAAACCGTAACATCATAGAAGAAGAGACAAATAGGTACTTCTTTATCCCAGAAGCAGTTAAAGTAGATATTGAAAATTTACCTGAAGATAAAAAAGAATTAACTGTTGAACGTGAACTTCATTATAATGAACCAGAAAAAGGTTTCAGAACTCTTAAATTCAATGGCAGTGCATATATCCCTAAAGATGATTATGATCAAGCAGTAAACAATAACAAACCATTAAGATTAATGGATTTAGTTAATATTACTGTAACTGGTGATTCAGCAATGTATGATAGTGACTCATTAGAAGAAGCACAAAGTAAACATGCACGTATAATACAATGGTCTCCAGTAGATGAATCTATCAGTGCAAAAGTTGTAATGCCTGATAATAGTGTTGTTGAAGGATATATTGAAACAGACAGTAAAGATGTTCATGTTGATGACATGGTACAACTTGAAAGATTTGGATTTGCAAGAGTAGATAATATAACAAAAGATGGAATTACATTCTATTACACACATAATTAAGGACGTGAAATATATGGCAGTAAATGTAAATGAATATTATGAAAATATACAAAATAATTACTTATTTGTAGAAATAGCAAGACGAGTAGATAAATACCAGGAAGAAAATCCTGATGCTGATCTAATTAAGATGGGTATTGGTGATGTGACAAAACCTTTAGTAAAAAGTGTTATTAAAGCATTCCATAATGCTGTTGATGAAATGGCTGATGCTGATAAATTCAGAGGTTATGGTCCTGAACAGGGTTATGACTTTTTAATTGAAGATGTTATTGAAAATGATTTCAAACCATTAGGTGTTGAACTTAAAAATAGTGAAGTATTTATTAGTGATGGTGCAAAATGTGATACTGGTAATTTCCAGGAATTGTTTTCACAGGACAATATTATCGCTGTAACTGACCCTGTGTATCCTGTATATGTAGATAGTAATGTTATGGCAGGACGTAGTGGTAAACCTACTGATGATGGTTTCTATGAAAACATCGTTTACTTACCTTGTACTGCTGAAAATGATTTTGTTCCAGAGCTTCCAAAAGAAGATGTGGATATTATATACTTATGTTATCCTAACAATCCTACTGGTACTACTTTAACAAAAGACCAGTTAAAAGTTTGGGTAGATTATGCTCATGAAAAAAATGCTTTAATATTATTTGATGCTGCTTATGAAGCATTTATTTCCACAGACAATGTTCCTCACAGTATTTATGAAATTGAAGGAGCTAAAGAAGTTGCTGTTGAATTCAGAAGTTATTCAAAAACTGCTGGTTTTACCGGTACCCGTTGTGGTTACTGTGTTGTTCCTGAAGAAATATTTATTAAGAATTCCAGGGGCGAAGATGTTCAGTTAAATCCTTTATGGAACAGAAGACAATCCACTAAATTTAATGGTGCTTCTTATCCTGTTCAGAGAGCTGCTCAGGCAATTTATACTGATGATGGTAAGAAAGAAATTCGTGAAAATCTTGATTATTACTTAGAAAATGCTAAAGTTATTCGTGATAGTCTTGAAAAGATTGGATTAAAAGTTTATGGTGGTGTTGACAGTCCATATATCTGGTTTAAAACACCTGATGATATTGATTCTTGGACTTTCTTTGACATTTTACTTGACCAAGCAAATGTTGTAAGTACTCCTGGTGCTGGTTTTGGTCCTAGTGGTGAAGGTTACATACGATTAACTGCTTTTAACACTTATGAAAAAACTGTCGAAGCAATGGAAAGAATTAAAGAATTAAAATTCTAATTTAAAAATTGTTTAATTAAATAACCAAAAATTTATATATAATTTATTTTTAATTATTTTTTTTATGAACTAATACTCTTTTTTTTAGGATATATTCAAATGTAACAGTAATAATTTTAAGTAATATTTAAATACTATTAATTTTAAACATAATATTATTTAGTTATTAAATTAATAATCAATTTTAATTTTTTTAAAATAAAATTATGATTTAATAATAAATTTTATATTAATAATTATACTGAAAAGTAACAAATATTAAATATAAAATAACGAATATATTTCAATTAATTAAATTTAAAAGGAAAAAACAGAAACCCAGTATAATAAATACTATGTTTCAAATTATTAATATCAAGGAGAACCAAATATGAGTGAAATACCAAAAGCACCAGTTACAAGAATAGTTAAAAGTGCAGGTGCAGAAAGAATAAGCAAAGAAGCAGAAGAAAAAATCGTTGAAGCAGTAGAAGCATACACAGCAAAACTCGCAGCAGCAGCTATTGACTTAGCAAAACACGCTGACAGAAAAACTATTCAACCAGAAGATGTAGAATTAGCTTTAAAACACTTCTAAGCTAACTACTCTTTTTTTCTTTTTAAACTCCAGAGAATATATTAATATAATTATAAAATAATCCTATTTTTTAGAGAAATACCATTTTTCAAGTTTTATAATTCAAAAAAAGCACTATACTATTTATCCGATCAAATATAAAAAAAATGGGTGATTAAAAGTTATTAGAAGCTAAATTATCTTCTAATACCTGAATGATATTACGTGCTACTTGTGGTGTCATAACTACTTGTGCAACACATTCTTGAATCATTTCAACGTTACCAAATTCATCACTTGCTAATTTTTCTTCAAGAAATGCTACTCTTATTTGATCTTGTGAACCAACACATACTGCTCCGGATACTGGTTTACTTGGTTCATCATTGAATTTAATTTTTGGCATTTGTCCATCATTTAAATTATTTACATCATCCATAGTTAATACTTCCTTTATCATAATCTTGGTTTATATATTGTGTTAAAATTATATTTGAATCAAATGTATTTGATGAAAAAATTTTTGTTCCTTTATTGACCATATCCACATAATCTTCTTTAGTAACAGATATTTCTCCTCTTTCTATTTTTTCTATTTCTGAGTCAATATCCATTTCATAATCAAAACTATCCATGAATTTTTCAAATTCATCATCAGTTAATGCTTCACCAATAATTTCCTCTGATTTTTCTAATTCATCATTCATTATTATATCTGCTAACATTATCTGAGTTTTTACGAGCGTTTTTACTATTTTAGATTTTAAATTGACAGTATAAGATAATCCTTCTTTATTTAATATTCCTAATTCCACTATATCTTTTATAAAGGAGTCTAATGTTACACGTGATATATTAGCTCCTACTGCCATTTCTTTTTTAGAGTATGTTCTTTCAGGATTTGTTAACACGTAATTGATTACTTTTACTTGCGGATATTTGCCAAATATTCTTTCATACATAAAAAATTCATTCCTAATTTCTTTTTAACACTTTGTTTTCAAAAAAAATAAAATGTACAATAATTGAACATATTATTATATAAGATAAACATCATATATAAAAGTATATGAAAAGCAATGATGAATTGGAAAAGGATATACTATCAACACTATTCAAACATGGATGCATAGGAAAACATCATACTCCAATAATAAACTTATGTAAAAACTTAAACCAATACTCATGTAAAGAAATTAAACAAGGAATTAAATCTTTACGTAAACAACAATTAATCAACTTATACAAAACATACCATGGAATTGATGTAAGAATTATCCCATCCAACTTAAAAACCGTAAAAAACATAATTGACGAAGAATACTATAATCCAAACCCATATTAATCATTACGCAAATAACCACCACATCATATTAATTATTTTTTAATCCATAAATTACTTTTAATTCAAAATAATAAAAAAAAAGTATTGTTTAAAATAAATATTTTAAAATAACAATAATCATACTTATTTAAAAATTAAATATTTAAATTATCATGATTAAGAAACTAATTCTAAAATACTTATAAGATTAAATAGAAAAAAAATGATTTAACAAGCTCTTAACACTAATAAAAAAAAGGATATTATAAATATAAAGAGAAACTAATAATAATTTGGATAAACAATAATAGCATAACATTTTTCTATAACAGAAATATTTTAAAAGAAAAATTTTTTTTGAATACAACATTATGAGATTATGCTATTTAAAAAAGTATAAACCAGGAAAAGGGTTTATTTAAGGATTGTAATAAATAAGGTGATAAAATGTTAGAAGAATATTTGCCATTTATAGGTTTAATAATATTTGGTAATATAGAAAACCTAATCTTAGCTTCTCATGGAGTAGTAAAAGGAGCTAACCCAGTTAAATTAGCCATTGCAAGTATATGTTTTGTAATAATGTGGGTAGTTCTAGGAACACTTGGAACTGTAGTATTTATGGAATATGCTTCAGTTATTGAATTAATTGGTGGACTTGCCATTGTAATACTCGGTCTTCAATCAATGGTCGGAGCATTCAGATACAACGATGATGATGGTTACTAGGTGAATTTTATGTCTTTTTTTAGCGAATACAAAGAATATATGGGATTATTAATCTTTGGAAACATAGAAAACTTAGTTTTAGCATCACAAGGTGCTGTAGCTTGTGTAAATCCAGTAATATTAGGTGTTTTAACAATTATTGCTGTAATAGCATGGTTTGTTATAGGTACTCTAGGTACAAAAATAGCTATTAAATATGCTAGAGTTATAGAATTCATTGGCGGATTAGCCATATTTATATTAGGTCTTCAATCCATTTTTGGAGCATTACCTTTAGTTTTACAACAATTATTATAAATGGGAAAAGGATGATAATAATTTATTACTATCCTAAAACTTTTTTTTTAAATAAAATAAA
>JAFRKG010000024.1 GCA_017431845.1 Methanosphaera sp.
AGTAAGCCTTAAAAACGGAACAAAACCAATGTACTACTATTCAACAGATGGAATACTAAACATTCAAAACATCAACATACCATCATACAACAAATACACCAGTATCGAGATAGTAACACAGGATAGACTAGCATACAAGTCACAGAGAAACACTACAACCAAAATTAAAATAACAAACTAACCCCCCGTAATCCTTTTTTTTATAGCATTAATCCCAACACAACACTCCACCCCATATACAATAAAAAAATTCTATACCAACAATAGGATAGAAAATAAAATCATAGCATAAACAAAAGATAAAACCTGAAATAATGATATAACAAACACAATACATGCAAAAATAGGCCGTTAATAAAAAAATATAAGCAGACTAAAAACACATAAATTATATACTAATAAAAGTATAGAAAAAATATTATGAAACACACAATCACCATAAACCAAAAAAGTGCTATAGAACACGTCATATACCTGGACAACTATCTGCCCCTGACAATAAAAAAACTACCCACAAACATGGCATACAAAATACACAACACACCCATATACACCACAACCACCAGGACACTAAATAAACTAACAATACAAAAAATAAGACAAAAAAACAAAAACATAACCACACCAGTACACCTAATCATAATAAAAAACACGCCACACATACCACGAATACAAATACAAACAATAAAAGAAAACCCACAGATAAGCATACACCCCACAACACAAGAAAACCTACATAAAACACTAAAAAAACTACTAAGAAAACACACCCCCAAAACACACGAAAAAGTAACAATAAAAAAACACACCCTATACCATGACAACAAGCCAATAAAAACATACAAAAACAACAAATACCTACAACTAATACACCAAAACCTACAAAAACACCCAAACCATACACTACAACATGCAGAATATAATGCACAACAAAAATACTACCAATACATATCATACGACAAACACAACAAAAACTACAAACTAACAATAAACAACAAAACAATCAGCACACACAAAAAACTATCACATGCAATACAAGAAAAAGAAATAAGACAAAAAAACACGGAAAAAGAAGAAGAAACACTATGTCAAAAAAACACACGAATACTAGAACAACTACCACCAACACCCTGGAACAACACCCTACACTATACCATCAAAGAACATAACATGTACCGGACAAGACATGACACAAGACATAACAACCCCGACACCACCACCTATATAAAACAAAAAAACACGCCACGACAAACAATACTAAACATGCAAAAACCAGACAGAAACATAAGAAAAGAATATAAAACATACTTCATAATAAAAACAACAAACAAAAAAAAGATGATATACTACAAGACCGACGACCAGACAAAAGCAAGATATATAAGAGATAAATTAGAACAAAACCACTACAACACGAAAAAAATACCACTATACGAAAAACAATACCCATACAACAAAAAAATATACCAGAAAAAATACCAGCAACAATACAATGCCATAGATTACTACCAGAAAACCACCACAAAACTAACACAAAAACCAGACGCCAAAGAACGATATCAAAAACAACAAATACAAAAGACTACATCCATGCCAAGAAATGGGCGGCACCAGCAAGCTGGAAACAGGATCATAGTTAAACAGTAAGCAGTAAAGCTTTAGGAGTAAAAGATATTAAAAGAGTATGGTTGAGGGTCCAGGGAGAAGGAAAGAGAGAAAAATATAATATTATGAAAAAGAAAAAATAGTGGGTTATCAAATAATCTCTACATTTACATATAGGATAAAAATGATATCATGGAAACTACTATAATGATTAGTAGTATAATCAATGCTAAATATTTATTTCTCCTCTGATTTTTTTCTATTACTTCTGGATCAAAAGGATTTTTTCCATTTTCCCATTCTTCACCTGAGAGAATAACACCACAATGTGGACATTTAGATGCTCCCCTCTCAACTTCTTTTCCACAGTTACCACATTTACTTTTAATTTCATAGCCATACATATTAAATCACATTATTTAATTACTTCTTCGATTAAATCCAGATTTCGTGCAGTTATTAAAACTTCACCATGTCCTTCATTATATATGAAACGACGATAGTCTTTACCATTTTGATAGTCAACATTACCATTATCACCAAGTTTTATATTCTCGACAATACCCTTTTTACCTTTAATTGTACGAATTACGCCGGAGATAGTCGAGTTAGTTTTAGCCGTATTTACTGAAATTTTTATATAGTCTCCTTCATCATTTTTTAGATTTGTATTAAGATTCTCAGTTTTATTGAATTTATAACCATCTGGAATATTGAATTCTGTTCCTTCAACATTAATAGTCTTATCATCAGAAGCAAATACTCCTGCAAAGGAACTTGCAATCATTATAATAAGAAAAGTAATCAAAAAATATTTTACAGTTTTCAATATAATCACCTTCATTTTATTTAAATCTTAATTAATTATTAGGATGTGCAGTTATTTAAATCAGATAAAGATTTACGTTTGAAACAAAAACATTTACACCTATATTATTCTAGTTCCCAATCATCCGCGAAAGGCCGTTTATATAAATTTATACAAAAAATATAAAGCAGGCTAAAATCACTAAAAACCCAGTGGAAGGAAACGGATATTAGCATTACCACCAGAATCAGCCATGTTATAAAATAGATTCTGGAGGCTGTTTTTAAAAAAATTATAAAAAATATAAAACAGGGTTATCTTCTGAATAAATTAAAGAATGTATAATAGGGGAAATGATCCATAAAAAGATAGGCTGCTTATAAAAAATATATGAAAAATATAAAAGCAGCCTAAAATCACATAGTTAAAGTAGGATATATAAAGAAAAAAATCTCATTAACTGACATTGCAATAAGCTAAAGAATAGATCATCATATTATAAACATCAATTTAGAAGATAATGACAAACACTCCACCAATGACCCCTATTCTATAGCATAAATCACATATTTAATTGTTATGCACCACTATCATTATAATTATATACTAATTAAGGTATAGAAAATATTAATTCAATGATATATTGCATTATATTTGCAGGAATGCTATGAAACTAGCCGTTTAGATAGAGTACACTAGCAAGGAAAAAGAATATAACAAGTAACGTTGAGTAGCATTGCCAGTTGTATATAGTAAGTGTTAGATTATGCAAATCGTCTTATCTGTTTATGGTGTTATCCCATTTAATTTATAAAACTTTTAAAAAATAGTATACAGGATGTACATGTAATACAAATATTTTGTTGGTTAATATACTATGATTAATATTTTTTAATTGTAACATGATAATTATAATAATTAATAACAATACCCATATAATATTACGTCATTACTGAAAGAATTATTATGGTTATTTTTATTCTTCCAATCCCTGAATATTTTCCTTGTAGATTCTTTCTACTTTTTCGAGTTTTTCATCGTATTTTTTATCTATAAAGTCATGGTCTCTTTGTCTGCGTTTTTCGATTTCATTTACTCGTCTTATGTATTGTGCTTTGTATAATAGTTCCATGTCTCTTTTTTTAATGCAATGGCCGCAGGGGTTGTTTTGTTCTATTTCTTCTATGTTTTTTGCCGGTGTTAGGTCTTTGTTTGATTCTTTCATTTGTTTTACGGCTTCACAGTTTTTCGTATGTACTACTCCGGATCTTCTGTTGATTACTATTTCATCTATTCCAATGCTCATGGGGATTACTTCCTTTAATTGTTTTATACTATTATATTTGTTTTAGGCTGTTTATATATTTTTGTATAAAAAAATTAAAACAGACTAAATTTTCAAGTCCTGGAAAAAATACCAATCAAATGATGTTACCCCAAAACTATTTTGTACCCACAAATATTGTATTCATCCATTTATTTCTTCAATTCAATAATTGTTCCCACAAATGTCATGTGTATCCACATACCTATTAATGTATAATTCAAATATGTTCATACAAGTTCACATTGTTCCCACATTTCATTTTTCTATGATGTATGTATGTCACTTAATTTTTATTACGTTCCCACATTTAAATTATGTTCCCACATTAGCCATAAAAAAAGGATTTGTACCCACATACTAGATGTGTATCCACAAATTATTTTTCATATTCTTTTAACATTGCACAGTCACCAACTTGAAATTATTCCTGTTCCCTCAAATAATAAATGTACCCACATCTCACGATATTATTGTCCCACAATTTGAAGATGTACTCCCAAAAATTTATAGTAATTTTAAAAGTTGAACATCACCCCTTAAAGACTTTAAAGTAATTAATTTTTTATATAAATAATATATTATTAATTATATCATGAATTATAACTGTTTATTCCTTAATTATAAATATAACCAATGTATTTCAATTTTTTTAATAATAATTTAATGAGGGAGGTTTATTTTTAAACTTTTTATAAAAATCTATTTAAGGTTATTATACCATTTTATAATGGGTATAATATGGGTAATTGATTTTTGTATTACATGAAATTACTAGTGGCAAATTGTAATATCATAAACATATTATTCTAACATTTTCTTATATTGCAATTTTCCATGTTCTGATCTTAGTTTTTTTGTAATATGAATATCTAGTCCATCATAATTTATCCATATGATGGATTATTTGGGGTATTAATCATTAGAGGCTATTACTATTGATTAGATGGGTTGTTATTGTCTTTTATTCTTTATCTTTAGTTATATGAGGAGTTATTTTAAATTGTATTGCATTATTTGTGTAATTTGCTACTTGTTATTGATGTATTTGCGGAGTGGATGTTATAATAATAGTTATAATAATAAGTTTAATTTTTATTATAACTTGAATTGTAACAAATATTATAATAATTATTATATGTTAGATTATAATTTAAAGTATAATAAATGTTTAAATTAATGTTTAAACTATAATAAACATTTATAAGTAAATAAAAAGTTAAATATTTATTAGAAAATAAAATTAAAGAAGAATTATAATTTTTAGTATATCCGGATAAAAAATATGTGTTAAATGAGTATTATTATCCATTAATTATCTAAAAATAGAAGCAAATTACTGTCATAATCCAATAATGATGGCGGCAATTCCAAATAATATGTAATGAATTTAAATTATTACACCCTATAGCTAATAAATTAGGATAAGGGACTTGATTATTGAACATAACAACAGGTGATAAAAATGGCTGAATATAGAAAAATAGTTGAAGGAAAAACTGTAGTTGGACAACAACAATCCTCATTACGTGTAACGATACCCCAAGAAATTAGCAAGGTAATCAAGATAAATCCGGGAGACACGTTGAAGTGGCAACTTGATCCAACTCAGGAAAAACCAGTGATAACAATAGAAGTAGAAACAAATACCGATATAAAGAGCATTATA
This sequence comes from Methanosphaera sp., assembly GCA_017431845.1. GTDB lineage: Archaea > Methanobacteriota > Methanobacteria > Methanobacteriales > Methanobacteriaceae > Methanosphaera. Next base: position 5,407 of record JAFRKG010000024.1, read on the forward strand.
AAAGACAGGTAATGATACACTCTTTTATCAATATCATATATGACAAACAGTAATTAAAGCTCCCGAATATGATAATTAATTAAGTCAGCAATATTAAAACTAAACTCCACTCCACAAAGACTCTTTTTTTATTATAGGGAAACATGAAGTATCAGGACAATACTTCTAAGTTCCCACATACCTTTTTTTTATAGAGATTACTAGTAAATAAACAGCAAATAGGAACAATAAAAGAAAAATATAAAATAAACATGATAAAACAACCTCTAAAAAAAGAGGAAAAAAAGAAAAGAATAAAGATATGATTTAAAATCAGTAGGAGAAATATTATTATATATTATAATTAATAGAGTGGGAATTTCACCCAGATAGTCTAATAAATACAAAAAGATAAAAGAACTACTGTTATTATACAAATTAAAAATGCATGCAGAGCTAACCTCACACACAAACATACTCCACATGCTTCTAAAAAATATTCTCCTACTAATATTACATTTATAATCAATAATATTTAAACTTAAATATTAATAAAAAATTAAATATAAGTCAGAATTATCTGAAAATACAATGTTTAAACTATTTTTCAAGGATAAAACTTTTTAAAAATAAATATTATATCCAAAGACTATCGTATCCTAGAATTCACCATACCATTAAGCATAATTTCAACCAGTCAAAGTTATGAAAATTGCTAAAAAACATGACCCTCCCTGGAAGTTTTAATATACTATATCAAAAAATATCACATACCCTATAAATAATAGTAACTATAACAATTATAAATGAACAATTTATAACAAAGTATAAATAGTAAAAATATAAAAGATAATAATTGAAAATGATAACAATACCATAGAATATAAAAAATATTATAAAAAATAATAAAATAAAGGTGTAAAAAATGAACAATAAAGAACTAGATGACGTTGATACACAAATACTAAAACAACTAGAAAAAGACGGAAGAAAATCATACAGACAAATAGCAGAAAAACTCGACCTATCCGTAGGAACAATAACAAACCGAGTAAACAAACTAAAAGATGAAGGAATAATCAAAGGATTCCAACTAGAACTAGACTACAAAAAGCTAGGCTACAACATAGAAACAATCATAGAACTAGACATGAATGGAAAAATAGAAGACATAACAGACAAATACCCAGACAACATAATATCAGCACACAAAACAACCGGTCAATACGATGGACTAATAATAACCAGATTCAAAGACACCCACGAATTAAACCAATTCCTGGAAAAACTAACAAAAGAAGAAAATGTAGAAAAAACCTACACCCGACTAATACTAGAAAATATAAACACTTAACCCTTATTTTTTTAAAATTTAAGATTTACAATGCTATAATATAACAAACAAAATATGTCAACAAAAACGTATAAAAATATAACACCACCCTCACAGACAATAGTCCGTTTTATAAAAAAATAATAAAAAATATAAACGGGGTAAAAACACAAAAATGAAAAAAATTCAAGTAAAGAAAAATTAATAAAAAAATAAAAAACAATAGAAAAAATATTAAAAAAACACTAAAAATAAGTAAAAAATAAAACTAAACCACGACAAGACTTAAAAAAATAAAACATGAACTATTCCCCCCCCCCCCTTTTCTCTAAAAAGATAATAAATACACTACACCCATCTATAAACGAAAAAATTTAAAATAATAAAATAAAAGCTATAAATAATTCATAGATAAAAACCAAAGCAAATATACTCTTTCTAAAAAGGTAATAAAATGATTATATTTATTAAATAGCAATTCCAAAAGATTTAATTGATAATAAAAGTAATTCTTGGATTATGTTATCTGCTACAAACATCTACCAAAAATCAATAAATCACTGATTTATATTAAATTACAATAAATTTCTACTTCAATCCATAATCAATAGATAAAACCTTTATTATCAAAATAAAATTTATGGAAGGCAAATAAATGAGTAAGAATGTAAAAAGTATATTCTTAGTAGCAACTTTACTATTTTTACTAGTTGGAGTAAGTGCTATAAGTGCTAGTGAAGTATCCGATGATAATACAATCATACAAGATACCACTGATACGGTAGTAGCTGAAGCAACTACAACAGTAACTAGTGAGGATAATGTAGCAGATACACCTGCTAAGAATATTGAAAAAGAAGAAAAAAGTATTAAAATTTCAACAAAAACTGTTGAAGTAAATAATTGGGACGAACTACAAAGTGCAATAAATGATGCGACCGAAGATACAGAAAATGATGAATATATTATTAATTTAAATGATGGAACCTATAAATCACCAAAAATTGTTAATTTTGAAAGTGAAAATCCAACACTTAATATAATAATTAATGGTAATGGACAAACAGTAGAACCTAAAAGAACAAACACACAAATTAATATAATGAATAACGCTAACATAACACTAAATAATTTTACATTTCAAAGTATATTCATAAACAATGAAGCAACAGTTACCTTGAATAATATATTGTTTGAGTCAGAACGTATTGAAAATTATAAAACTATGGAATTAAATAATGTAACTTTTGAAGAGGGAAATATTGAAAATGATTTTGATTGTGATTTAACAATCAAAAACTCTACATTAAACACTGTTGAAATTATTAATCTAGGAACTATAATAATAGATGATGATGTTATATTCGGTGATGAATTTACCATAACTGGAGGAAATATAATTATTAGTAACCCCAATATTCTAATACCTTATATCTCCGAGTTTTATGGTAATTATACTATAAATAATATTGAAATTTATGATAATATAAGAAATTTTGGAAATTTAACATTCAAAAATGTAACAATGAATGCCATTTTTATTAATAATGGAAAATTCACCATAGAAAATTCCACCATGAACAATGAAATAAAAAATAGTGGAACATTAATCATATCAGAAGATTCCCTCTTCGGAGAAAACTTCAAAATAACAGGAAAGGGGGAAATCATTACAAACAATACCCATTTACTAGTTGAGTATGTTAAAATATGGGAAACAGATATGATTTTAAATAATGAGATGATAAATTCTCCCAAAACAAGCTATGGAACCCTTACCTTGAACAACTGTACAATAAACTCAACCATCACCAATGAAGGAACAATCATAATCGATGACAACACAATATTTGAAGAAAATGCCAAAATCACAGGTAACGGAAAAATAGAAACAAACAACATAACAAAAATACTTCCATTTATCGATACCATCAATGGAAACTATGAAATAAAAGATACTACCTTAAATAAAAGCTATACATTCAATGGAGAAATAACAATAACCAACTGTAGAATAAACAATCCAAACAATACAAATCTTGGAAAATTAAACCTAAACAATTGTACAGTAGATGTAGGTGAAGAAAACACGTTTTTAACAAACTATGGAACAATAGATATTAGTGATGATACCAACATCATTGGTAAAATAGTTAACCTTGTAAATAATGGAGCATATATTATAACTCAAGATACTATTGAATACTTCTTGAATGAAAAAGGACTAACTTCAATTGTTAAACCAGGAGATACCCTCGACATACAAGGAACAATCAAACTAAACAAATCACTAATAATCAACAAACCAGTAAAAATTATTTCAACAACCAATGATGCTTATATTGACTTAAATACTACTGCAGGCAGTATGCTTGGAGATGAACCCGGAAATTGTTTTGTAATTAATAAAGATGGAGCATATACCAACGTTACTGGAATATACTTCCACAATACACAACTATGGATTTACAACACCCACCACGTAATATTAGATAATATTAGTGCAGTAATAGAAAACCAACGTGTAGGAAGTGGTGTTGGACAAACAAGTATACGTGCGAACTCAACATACATCACCCTTAAAAATAGTTTCATATATACAGAAAACAATGGTGGAAGCTCATCACTAGTACTAGCATGGGCAGACAATTGTATAATAGAAAACAATACAATACAAGGAGTCGGATTTGTAGGAAACCTACTATACCTAACCACATACAATGTAGAAGTACCAGAAGGTGTGGATACAAACATTAACAACCAAATACTCAATAATGTCCTCATAGGACCAGAACAATCATCCAGTGTATGTATTGCATTAGTAGTATCAGGAACAAACAACACCATTGGTAATAATAAGATATACTATGTTGGAGCTGGAATAGAAGGCCAATGGTCTGGTGAAGAATATGATGATCCACAAAACAACACATTCTTCAACAACACCCACATACGACACAAACCAACAAACGAAATAATCATAGACACAACTGAATTCACAGTAGGTGAAACAGCTACAATAACAGCAAGCATATGCTACACCAATAAAGTACAAACCGACATAAACAAAGGTAAAGTAACATTCAAAGTAAACGGTAAAACACTAAAAGATACTAACGGTAAAGTAATCTATGCCAAAGTAGTAAACGGTACAGCAACATTAGAGAACTACTTAGTACCTGATGACTGGGCTAAATATGAAACAACAATCCAAGCAGTATACAGTGGATCCACACAATGCGAAAAACTAACAAGCGAAAAAACAAACATAACCCTAGCAACTCCTGAAGCAACACTCGTCATAACACCAATAACAGATGATATGCAAACAGGAAGCACAGTGACACTTAAGGCTAAAGTAGCAACAGGTGACAAAGCAATCACCACAGGTAAAATAGTCTTTAAAATAAACGGTAAAACTGTTAAAGACGCGAACGGTAAAGTTATCTATGCTAAAGTAGACTCTAATGGTGAAGTAAGTGTAGACTACACCATACCTGAATCATTCAAAGCAGGAACTTACAACATTGAAGCTGTATTTACAGCATCAGGTTATGAAAAATTAACAGATAATACTACGATGACTGTTGTAAAATCATAAAAAAATATACACTCATACAAGCAATTTACAACATGTTATCCTTTTAATTGTATTGGATATAACTTAATAATAGACTATGAAATAATTAGTTTGATGTGGAGATTACCTTTTCTCCACGATTTATCTTTTTTTTATAACGAATTTCATCTAAATCAATATTATACTTAGTATTAGTCCATTTTAAAAATTATACCATTATCATATTAGTAATATGTATTATAACTGCTTGTAAATTATTAAATAGATAATTTTAAGGTAAATTTCAGATATTCCTCTTTTAATAAACTATAAAATTTAATAAATATTTACTTCGTTATAGTCGCATATAACGAAGAGAAAAAATAAAAATACTTGAAAAAATAGACTGTTAACCTTCAACAGGCCAATACGATGAAATACAAACAACAATTTGAACAAAAACACAAACACATAAACAAGGACAGAAAATATAAAAAAATACAAACACCACCATACATCAAAATACTCCATTAAATAAAAATTAAACAAATACTCAAGAATACTATAATTTATATCAAATAATAATTGAAAATAAGTTAAAAATAAAACAAAGTATTATTTGAACTCCAAATAATTAAACAAAAGCCAAGGCCCCCCCCCATTTAAGATAAAAGAATAAAACTAGGTTAAATCTATTATTAATAAAAAAAATTCAATTAAAAAAAATAAACAAAAAAATACATTTTTTAAATAAAATAAAACAAATAATTCATTATCTATTTAATAAATAAAAGGAGTATATTTATTTATAACTAATAATATAGGTATAATTAATAATAAAATAAATTTTATATTATGTAAATTACCAATAATACATAAATATAACTAAAACCAGTATAATTTATACTAACCTATTAATCTTAATCAAGATTAGTAATGAATACCAATTATATTCCAATAATTTCCCAAGAAAGTCCATAATCAAATAAAATAATTTTATTATTAAAACTTTTAGAGATGAAATTTATGAACAAGAATATAAAAAGTATATTCCTTGTATTAGCATTTATCACATTACTCGCAACATTAGGAGCAGTATGTGCAGTAGATGATGCTAACAATACTATTGCTACTGATGCTAGTGTAAGTGATGCTACAGTTACTAATACCAATAGTAATCCGGTAGTGCAAGAACCTATACAAACTGCTAGTAATGATAATAAAGTTGATACAAAGACAATAGAAAAAGAAGACAAAAACTTGAAAACATCTACTAAAACAGTAGAAGTAAACAATTATGACGAATTAATTACAACGATAAACAATGCAGTAAATGATCTGGATAATGATGAGTACATTATTAATTTGAATGAAGGAACATATCAGATAACAGAAGATAAGATTTTAAATTCAGGATATAATCAACCTAACATAACTATAAATGCTAATGGACAAACACTATCTGGAACTACAGCAAGACGATATATACAATTTAATAATAACTGTGTAGTAACAATTAACAATGCAACTATTAACCACAGAATCCAAAACTATGCAAATAACTTGACAATAACTGATTCAATCACGTCACAGAGAATTATTAATAATCAAAATATGAATTTAAGCCTTATAAACTCTACAATAAATTCATCAATTAATAATGATGGATTATTGATAATTGATAATAACAGTATTTTCACTGATTCCTGTACAATTGACGGTAATGGTCAAATAATTATTGATAATATTACTAAAGTATTACCTTATATTTCAATATTTAATGGTAATTATACTATTGAGAATATGACTTTAACTGGTGCGAAAACAAATAATGGTAATCTTACAATTAAAAATTCAAATATTTCCATTTTAAATAACAATGGAAATTTAACAATGGAAAACAGTATTTGTGGCTCTTTACAGGGAAATCAATATGGTAATGCAATGGTTATAAATTGTTACATCACTAATCAAATATCTATTAGTGGTAATGTAACTGTCAATGATTCAGACATTAATGGATTTTCCGGAGATAGTTATTCCAATATAAGCATTATTAATTCAACTTTAAAAAATAAGAATACATTATTTAGAGGTTCTACCTTAAATATAAGTGGAGATTGTACTTTTAATGATGGTTTTTCCATTAATGTAATTCAAGCCCGAATTATATATGAGGATTATGCTAAAATAGCTCCTTATTTAAATGCATATTATTTTGATAATTATGTTTTAGAAAATGTTACAATTTCAACAGAAAAAGTCAATGCAGCTAATTTAACTATAAGAAATGCCACTATAAATACCACTATAACTAATCAGGGTAATTTAACTATTTGTGATGATGTAGTATTCAGAGAAAATACTGTAATAAGTGGTAATGGACAAATAACAATAAACGACACCAGTAAAATAACACCATACATATCAACATACAATGGAACATACACATTAAAAGACACAAACATTACAAAAGCAAAAACAAACAACGGAAACC
>JAFRKG010000025.1 GCA_017431845.1 Methanosphaera sp.
ACTATTTCCTTTTTTAATTCACAGTTTAGGAACATATATTCAGTTTTTGAACACTTTTTGTGAATTATAATATTTAGTCTTATCACATAGTAGTAAAATGTATAAATACTTTATTTAATAAAAAAACACTTTTCAATAAGTATTGAAGGAATTTAAATGAAAATATATTTTTATTTTAAAAATAATAGATTTAAATTAACTTTTTTATTTATATATAAAAAAATAGAAAAATACCTTAAAAACTTCAAAAAGAACATGAATTAATTAAAATTATGAAATAATAATTATAACAAGTATTTTTCAGAATTAATAAAAAATTACTCATTATAATCCCATATAAAAAGTTCATAATAATAATCATCCCAATAAATAATACACTATTATATTTTTGTAAATAAAAACATAGAAAAACATAAAAATAAAAATCAAAGCTAAAAATTTAATTAAACAATTTATATAAAAAATTCAATTATTAAAACATTTTAATAAATAATTTTAAAATTTATTCATAGAATGTTTATATAGTAGATGCATAAGAACTAATAATTAATTAGTAAAAATATAGGGGAATTTATTATCTTCACACAGGTTATAATTAATGAATTCCTCTATTAAAAATAACGTAAATAATAGTTAGGACGATTTAAATATGCCAGTAAAAAATAAATATAATTCCGAAATGGATGATTTAAGCGAGGCGTGTAAAGATTATAAATTACATTTAACTGTTTTATTTTGTATAGTAATTGCAGAATATATAGGAGTAATTACCCTAGATTTAGCAGGTATTTCAATAGTATTAATGCCATTATTATATTCATTGGTTTTAGCCATAGCATTCTACATAGCTAAACCCATAACATGGATTTCAGAAGATCAATCAGATAAATCAACAGCAGTAATGATGCTGCTCATAGGACCCCTTTTAGCAAAACTAGCAATAGCCAGTGGACAAAACATTGGTATAATATTTAATGCAGGTCCTGCAATTTTACTACAAGAAGTAGGAAATTTAGGAACCATATTCGCAGCAATGCCTGTTGCATTACTTCTAGGATTTAAACGAGAAGCAATAGGTATGACCAGTTCAATTTGTCGTGAACCACAAATGGCTGTTGTAATTGATAAATTTGGTTTTGCATCTCCAGAAACAAAAGGTTTTTTCACAGTATTTCTAATAGGAACCGTGTTAGGAACCCCATTCATAAGTTTACTAACAAGTGTTCTAGCACATTTAATTCCATTACATCCATTCGCTTATGGTATGGCATGTGGTATAGGCAGTGCCAGTATGAACGCAGCTGCAGTAGCATCACTGTCAACCATATACCCACAATATGCAGTACAAATGGAAGCATTTAGTGGAATGGCAAATCTAATTGCAATGGTAACTGGAATGTATGTGTATATTTTTGTAGCATTACCATTAACAGAACGTTTGTATAACATATTAGAACCAATAACTGCCAAAATAACTGATAAAAAAATAAATGCAAAAAGGGAAAGTATCGAAAATGAAGTTTAATTTATCAATAAACACAGTTCTAGAATGGATTGGAATATTATTAATATTCTCTGTTATGACCAGCATAGGAAATTATGTTGGTTTTAAATATCCACTTCAAGAAGCATTGATAGGAATGTTTATCCTATGCGGAATATCAATCATAGGATTAATAATAGAGAAAATTCTACCATGGGACATCCCATCCATTTTATATATAAGTATTATTGGTTTGATAATTGCTTTACCTTGGTCACCAATATCTTCCACAGTAATATATTATACATCAAAAGTAGACCTTATTTCTATAACCGCTATTCTCTTAGCTTATGCTGGTATAGCAATGGGAAAAGATTTAAGAGAATTCAAAAAAGTGGGAATGAAAGGTATTATAGTTACTTGTTTAGTAATTTTTGGAACCTATTTTGCATCAGCAATTATAGCACAAATAGTTTTAACACATACAGGAATGATTTAAAAATATAATATTTTAAATCCAACCTCATAAATTCTTTTTTTAATAAAAATATGACCTTTAAATAAACAATAACATATCCACACCAAATAAATTATAAATAAACTCATTCTATGTTAACTAAAAATTAATCATCCAATTTAAACCAAGATTATATTCATATTACCAAAGACTTCACACACCATATTAATTAATTATTTTAGAGTCTAATAACAAAAATAAATATAGTGATTAATCTTGAAAATTTATACCGTATTTGTTGAAGCAAAAACTCCAGGTAATATTGGTTTTCTTGCAAGAACTATGAAAAATTTTGGATTAAAGAAGCTTGTTTTAATAAAACCCTGCAAACTAGAAAATAGTGCATACTATCAAGCAGTACATGCCCGAGAATTAGTTCAAGATGCACTAATATATGATTCAATTGAAGAATTCATAGAGGATCAAAAAATAACCACACTCGTTGGTACTACCGGTACTGCCGGAGGTAGTTATAACATCCCAAGAATAGCAATTACCCCCGATGAATTAGCAAATAATATTGGCACTGGAGGCAATGTTGCTCTTGTTTTTGGAAGAGAAGGAGAAGGATTAAGTAATGAAGAACTAGAATTATGTGATGTTCTTGTTACAATACCAACCAGTGACGAATATCCTATCATGAATATAAGTCATGCTGCAGCAATAGTTTTTTATGAAATATTCAAACACAAAAAAGATTATCCTATAGATGAAATGGACATTGCGGATTATGAAGATAAAAAAGTTATCACAAAATTATGTGATGAAATTATTTCTAAACTAGATTATCCTAGTCATAAAAGAAAAAACATAAAAATTATTACAAAACGAATTATTGGACGTGCATTTATTACAGGTAGAGAAACAAATACTTTACGTGGAACATTGAAACGAATAAATAATAAAATTGACTCAAAAGAGGAATAAACTATGGCAATACTTAGTGATGTTGATATAAAAAAATATCTAGATGAAAATAAAATAGAAATATATCCAATCAAAGATGAAAAACAAATCCAACCTTCCTCAGTAGATTTAAGATTAGGTGATGAATTTAAAGGATTTAAAATAATAACAAAACCATACATTGACCCATATGATAATACTGACCTTGAATCATACATGGATTCATTTAAAGTAAAAGAAGGCGAACCATTCATCATACATCCAGGAGAATTCACATTAGCAACCACCTATGAAACAGTGAAACTTCCTGCAGACATTGTAGCAAGAGTAGAAGGCAGATCTTCAATGGGAAGACTTGGTGTGACCATGCACGTTACTGCAGGTTACATTGATCCAGGATTTGAAGGAAAAATTACGCTAGAAATATCCAATATTGGAAAAATGCCCGTTGCATTATATCCAGGTCAACGAGTATGCCAGATAGTGTTTGAAACTATGACAACACCTTCAGCTAAGCCATACGGTCATGAAGATAGAGATAGTAAATATATGGGACAAACTGGTCCACAGGTAAGTAAAATTAAACAAGACTTTGATATTAAGGAGGAAAAAAATTGAGTAACGAAAAAGTTATGAGCATACTAAAAAAACGAGGAATATTATACCCTTCATTTGAAATTTATTCAGGTGTAGCAGGATTCTATGATTATGGACCATTAGGAGGATTATTAAAAAATAATATTATGAATCTTTGGAGACAATACTATGTGTTCCAAGAAGGATTCTATGAAATAGAAGCACCAACAGTAATGCCAAGAAACACCCTAAAGGCATCAGGACACGTGGATAACTTCACAGATCCTATGACACAATGTACTGAATGTAACGAAGTTTACCGTGCAGATCATATTATAGAAGCAGCAATAAATAAAGAAGTTGAAGGATTACCTGATGAAAAACTCACTGAAATTATTGAAGAAAACAACATAATATGTCCTGATTGTGAAGGAAAACTAGGTGCTGTGACAAGTTATAACCTCATGTTTAAAACACAAATAGGGGCCAGTGGAAAACAAGTAGGATTTATGAGACCAGAAACAGCACAAGGAATATTCATAGCATTTAAGAGAATAAGCAGATTCTACAAAGATAAATTACCATTTGGTATAGTTCAACTAGGAAAATCATATCGTAACGAATTATCACCAAGACAAGGAGTAATCCGTCTAAGAGAATTCACACAAGCAGAAGCAGAAATATTTGTAGATCCATCAGATAAAAGTCATAAAAATTATGAAAACATCACAGATATTGAACTTAAACTATATAGCCAAAAAGAACAAATAAATGAAGATGAACCAATTATCATCACAGTAAATGATGCAATAAAAGAAGGTATTGTTTCAAGTCAAATGCTCATATACCAGATAGTTCTTGCAAATAATTTCCTTAGTGATATTGGAATTCCACAAGAAGCAATACGTTTCAGACAACATTTACCAGATGAAATGGCACATTATGCTATAGACTGTTGGGATGCTGAAGTAAAAACTGACCAGTATGGTTGGGTAGAAATTATTGGTATAGCTGATAGAACAGACTTCGATCTTAAAAGTCATATTGCACACAGTAAAGAAGATTTATCAGTATTTAAGGAATATGATGAACCGGTAACAGTAACCGTGACAAAACCATCATTCAATATGAAAAAATTTGGTCCAACATTTAAGGGAGATTCACCAAAAGCAAAAGAATTCCTTGAAAATGCTGATGTAAATGAGATTAAAGAAGCTTTTGAAACAAGTGGAACATACTCCTTTAAAATTGGAGACAATACCTATGAGATAGATGACTCCTTTGTAACATTTGAAACCAAAGAAGAACAAATTAAGGGAGATAGATTTGTTCCCCACGTTATTGAACCATCATATGGAATTGACAGAATAATTTATTCTACACTTTTACACTCATATACTGAAGATAAAAGTGAAGAGGGTGAAACAAGAGAGTACCTGAAATTACCGGCAAAAATTGCTCCAATAAAAGCAGCAGTACTTCCACTAGTCAATAAGGAAGAATTAACAACTATTGCAGAGGATATTGAAATTACGCTAAGAAGTAATGGATTTATTACTAACTATGAGACAAGTGGAACTATTGGTAAAAGATATGCACGAGCAGATGAAATTGGTGTTCCATTTGCAATAACTGTTGATTATGATACTGTTGAAGATAATAGGGTAACCATTAGAAATCGTGACACATTCCAACAAAAAAGAGTGCTTATTAACCAGTTGCCAGTAATTATGAGAGAACTTATTGAAGGTTATAAGAATTTTGAAGATATTGCAGAATAGTTTTTGGTGAAATCTTATGATTGATGCACATTTACATGCTGATTGTAGGCCTTACGAAAATTTTAAAGAAATGAACATGGCAGGTATTGATGCGGTTGTATCTCTTGCACATGACCCTCTTGAGATGAGTCAATCCATTGTCAGTATTGAACATTTAAACCGTATTGTTTACGATGAATCTAAACGAGTTGAACAAGCAAATATTAAATATTATTGTGGTGTTGGTATTCATCCACGTGCAATACCACATGATTACGATGTTGTATTAGATAAATTACCTGAGTATATGAAAGAGGACCATGTTATCGCGGTTGGAGAAATTGGTCTTGAAACTACAAGTGAACTTGAACAGGAAGTATTTATTAAACAATTAAAATTTGCGGATGAAAACAATTATAATGTTATTGTTCATACACCACGTACAAATAAGGCAGAAGTTACTGAAACTACGATTAAATTACTTAAGGAAAATATTAAGCCAGAACTTGTACAATTGGATCATATTGATTTCAGTATTGTTAATATGGCAATTGATACTGGTTTTACTCTTGGCATAACTGTTCAACCACTTAAAATGTCACCTTCTGATACTGTGAAAATGTTAGATGAGTTTGGTTTTGACAAATTTGTATTAGATAGTGATATTAGTTCAGCACCATCAAATCATTTATCAATTGCAGAAACTAAGCATGAATTGATTAAAAATGGTTTTGGTCAAAAAGAGATTGATAAAGTTACTTATAAAAATGTTATTGATTTTCATAATTTAGAATAAATATTCTAATTTATACTATTTTTTTTTAAAAGAAGATTAGAGAAGTGAATTAGAGAGTTTATTGTTTTACTAATCTTATATCTTGTGGAGTTACTACAACAACATTCTTAGTTGCTCCAAGTAATACTACATTTGCATTTGTTGCAGATTTGAATGTTTTAAATGTTGAACCTACTTGTTTGAATTCAGATACTCTTCTTTCTTGAATATATTTTAAGTCTATTATTGCAGGAACGCCTGTTTTTGTTACATTATCTAATGCTACTGATAATTCTTTTAAAGATTTGACTTTGATTAAACGTATCATGTCAATAGTTGATTTTTCTGGTTCAATCAATACATCATCAGAATCGACAGTAATACTTACATCATCATAGTCATCATCATAAGATTCTTCTATTGAGGATATTACATTATCACTCAAAACTTTTTGACTATCATCATAGTTTGGTTGCATATTATTTTCACCATCATATTCCCTGTCTATTGATTTTTTCACATTTACTGTAAATTCTTTGAAAGTATTTTTCATCTTAGTTGTCCCCCACATATTCTAGAATTGTTTCAATTAATCTTTTTAATCCACCATTTGAGTCTGTGTGTATGTCCACGGTAGGTAGATTAAATTCATTTTCTGTTTCTTCTAATGAGTATTCATTATCATTTCTTCTGTTTATGGATAAAGCTATAACTTTTGTTGGTTCTACAGCTTCTATTGCTGTTAGTTCTGCTTGAATTCCGATTGGTTCTCTGTATGGATGGTTTGGTCTGTGACATAGTACTACTGCATCAGGCATTGCACCAAATAGTATGGATGCGGATAATCCTTTTGGATGTGGATTTCCTGTTTCTGTAAGACTGGATTGGCCTTCAATAAATATTATGTCAGGGTCTTCATTTTCTTCCATATATTTTATTGTTCCCATTACTGCTGCGGGTACGTCCATAACAGATAGACTTCCTGCTCTGAAGTTAATATCTGTTGGTTTTTCAAATCCCATTTCATCTGTTGAGAAGATTATTGCTTTTAATCCCATTTCTTTTGCAATTTCACCGAGTTTTCGTGTTGTTGTTCTTTTTCCACATTCTTGGGATGTTCCTCCAACGAATATTACTGGTTTTTTGTGAACATATGTTATTTTTGGTAGTGTTTCTGTTACTTTTTCTGGAGCTATTCCCATTATTTTCTCTACATTATCTAATCTGGAGCTAATCTGTTTTATTTGTACTCCTTTTTGGTTGGCAAATTTTAGTATTGCAGGGTTTTCTTCTAATGGTAGTGATCTGAATGATGTTACTACATTTTGTCCCAGGTCTATTGCTTGTACTGCATATTTTAATGCTGCTCCTTCTGCACCTATTGGTAACATTATTGCAACGGATTTGGAATTTGTTTCTTCTACTAATGTTTTTAAGTTTGATCCTACTATATGTCCTAGAAATTCTTTTCCTTGTTTATCTTTGGAATCATCGAGAAATCCCGCTGTTTCTACTCCTGTGAAGTTAGAAAATTTTTCTCCTCCTCCACCAGCTCCTATTATTATAAATGGACTTAGTTGTTCTAAGTCTTCACTTGATTTTATTGAATTCAAAAAAAATCACTTCTCCAATAAATTATGTTAAATAATAATTCTCATTATTTTAGTTATATATAGTTCTATAAATGATATAATTTAAATTTAATGAAAAAATAGGTTGTATTTATTTATTTAATAATATGCTTTTTTTATCAGATAATTATTTTCTTCTTGAATAATGTGTGAAATTATTATTTTTTTCTTTATTGTATGATGTTTATTATTTTATATTATTTTTAAGGAGTTTTTGTATATTTGTTTAGAAAAAGCAGTTTTTTAATTATTATATGGAATAAAAGAGTATTAGAAAAAAAATAGTATTAAAATAGGAAGTTATATTATGATTAATATCGAACTTTACCTATATGTCTTGTGCTTCCAGGATCTTCCCCATTATATATTGATAAATGATAAATAAACCATTCAAGAGGAACTATTAATGCAAATGGTGTTAATAATGAATCTACATCAGCATAATTAGTTACATCAAAGATTATATTGTTCACACCTAAATCTTTACAGAAGTTTATGGCTCTTAGTGTTACTTTATCATATTCCTCACCGGATTTTAGGAATACAACTGTTACTCCTTTTTCTACACGTTCTATTAATCCATGCCTAAATTCTCCTGCATAAACTGGACATGCATGTTTAAGTGATCCTTCCATGAACATAGTCATTGCAAGTTTGTAAGCTAAACCAAAGTTAACTCCTCCACCCATACAGTAGAATAAGTCAACATCCTTGTTTTGTTCAGCTAACTTTTTATTTTCTTCTTCTGTTGATTTTAACAATGATTCTACTAAATCTGGAATATCATATAATTGTTTTAATACTTCTTGTGCTCTTTCAGATTCAACCATGTTAAAGAATATTGCATATAATGCAAATAGTTGTGTTATATATGTTTTTGTTCCGAGTATAGCATGTTCTTCTTCACATAATGTTATAACACTTTCGTCTGCTTCTTTTGCCATTGAACTTTCAGGCATGTTTGTGATTGATACTGTTATAATACCATGTTCTTTTGCTTTACGCAGTGCTGATAGAGTATCTGATGTTTCTCCGGATTGTGAAGTAACTATCATTCCCATGTTACATTCTTTATCTAGATATTGGTGTTCTACAAATTCAAAACCTGTTTGAACATCTATGTCTATGTTAGATATTGATTTGATAGCATCTTTTATTGTATAACAAGTTGATATAGAACTTCCACAACCTATTAAGAATATTTTATCTAAATCACTGAATTTTTTAGCTATTGCTTCAAGATGATCTTTTTCTGAATCGATGGTTCTTCTTAAAGAAATAGGTTGATCCATTATTTCTTGATACATTTCATATTGCATTGTGTTCACCCTAAAAATAATTGAAATCAAATTTTCATATTATTTTAGTTTATTAATTAGAGATTTATTATCAATAATTATTAATTATATATTTTGTAAGTATACTTATATAATATTTTCTTATGAAAATTATTTGAGAAACAAAAGTTTAAATTATTTCTAAAATAAGAATAACATAATGTTACATCAATATTTAAAATATTAAGAAAAAATTATTCTAATATAGTTAATTGATTGGATAACAAGAATGTGATACTGTGATAATTGAAGATTTAATTTTAGGAAAATATATTTCAAGACCTAATCGTTTTACTGTAACTTTTAAAAATGAGGAGAATAACATTGAAATTGCACATTTACATGATCCGGGCAGACTTAAAGAGTTATTAATAGAGGATACTCCTATTTTATTAAGGTATGTCCCAACATATAATAAAACTGGTAGAAAAACCAAGTATGATGTTATAGGAATATATTATGATGATGAATGGTTATTATTAAACAGTAGTTTTCATAATAAGTTAGTTCAAGAATTAATTGATAATAAGGAAATACCCCAATTGAAAGATTTTCATATTGAAAAACCAGAATATACTTATGGTAAAAGTAGACTTGATTTTCTTTTAAAAAATGATAATAATGATGAACTGTTCTTAGAGGTTAAGGGATGTACACTAGTAATTGATGGGGAAGCCAGATTTCCTGATGCACCAACCAGTAGGGGTAAAAAGCATGTTGAAGAATTAATTAACATTAAGAGGGATGGAAAACTTAGTTGTATTATAATATTAATCTTACAGAACAAGGCAGAATTTTTCACACCAAATTATGATACAGACCCGGACTTTAGTTTATCCTTAGAAGAAGCATATAATAGTGGCGTCCAAATTTTACCAACACATATTATCACAAGATTTGAAGGCAATACATTGAAGTTATATTATAATCAAATATTACCATTATATTTCAGATGAAATGCAAATAATCATATAAAAAGAAAAGCATATATTATTATATTATAAAATAAATGAATTAATTTATAACATGATATGAATGTCAGACAGAATACTTGATGGTTATAATTTATACAAAAATGATGCAGTGATTGTAGAACATTATGAACCAAGTCATATTATATTCAAAGTTAAAAATAAAGATGATTACTATGTTGTTTCAATGATTTATGGTTATTGGAACTGTGATTGTCCTGACTATGCATATAGGAATCAACGAGAACCAGGAAGTTTTTATTGTAAACATTTACAAGCAGCCCAATTTAAACTTCATGACATATTAAATAATAAGGGGAATTAATTATGAAAATAGAAGAGTTATTAAAACCTTGTCCAGAATGTGGATCAAAAGATAAAACTCAACATAGAGATTTTGAAAAAGAATTTCTTGCATATGGACACAACGGTGAACTAAAATGTACCAATTGTGGCCACATTTTTATTACAAGAGATGAAGCAATAGATATTAGAAGAGCTGAAGAAGCTAAAAATGACGAAGAATAGGTGATTTTATGATTATTAAAGAATATTGTATGTACTGTGGAGCTTGTGCAGGTGTATGTGTATCTGATGCTATAGATGTACAAGAACTTAAAATAGTAGTTGATGATGAAAAATGTACTAAATGTGGTTTATGTGTAAAAGCATGCCCAGTAGCAGCATTATCATTAGAATAAAAGAAAAAAAAAGATTAAGGTGATATGATGGAATATAAAACTGATATTTTAGTAGTGGGAGCAGGACCTTCCGGATCATTAGCTGCTAGAGAAGCTAGTAAAAATGGTGCTGATGTAATACTAATTGACTTAAAATCAGAGATAGGTTCACCAAAAAGATGTGCTGAAGGAGTATCCAAACAAGGATTAATCGACCTTGGAATTCAACCAGACCCAAGATGGATTGCCAGAAAATCAAATGGAGTAAGATTAGTATCACCAGACCAGACAAGTGTATGGTTAAGTGAAGATACAATAGAATTACCAGAATCTGGATACGTACTGGAAAGAAAAGTATTCGATAAACACATGGCTATGGATGCAGCACGTGCAGGTGCAAAAATAATGATTAAAACACGTGCCACAGGTCTTAAAAGAGTAGATGATGGAATTGTTGTAACTGCTGAACATATGGGTGAAGAAATAGAAATATTTGCACATATAGTTATAGCTGCTGACGGACCAGGTTCACGTATAGGCAGATGGGCAGGTCTTGACTGTAATACTAAATTTGATAACATGGAATCCTGTGTACAATATGAAATGGCCGGGCTTGAAATGGAAAACAATAATGTTATCCAGTTATACTTTGGAAGTGTAGCACCAGGAGGATATACCTGGATTTTCCCTAAAGGAGAAGATATTGCAAATGTAGGAATTGGTGTTTTAAAAACTCATACTGATAAAACTGCAATTGAACATTTAGATGAATTTATTAAAAATTGTCCGGAAACACAACACGCACAACCTGTTGAAATAAATGTTGGTGGAGACCCTGTTGGTGGAGTAATCAAAGAACGTTATGATGACAACATATTAGTTGTTGGAGATGCTGCAGGATTTGTAAACCCATTAACTGGTGGTGGAATAAACAGTGCATTAGAATCAGGAGCATATGCTGGTATTGTTGCAGCTCAAGCAATTTCTGACAAAGATTACAGTAAAAAGAATCTTAAAGAATATGAAAAACTTACTGATGAACACATTGGTAAAAATTATAATAAATATAAAAAAGCTAAAGAATACCTATTATCCCTTAGTGATGAGGAATTAGATAAAATAGCTCATGAATTCGTTAAAGTGGACATTGACGAGATTAGTCCTAAAACTTTAATTAAAATGCTTATAAAAGTTTCACCTAAAGCATTGCTCAAATTAGGTAAACTCTTCTAAATAATCACCCCCATTTTTTTAACTTATTTTTTTGGAAGAATAAATGATGAAAAATAGTAGAATTCCTTGTATATCAGAATTATCTTTAAACAGGCCTGAAGTTTTAAGATGGAGGGAAAGAATGTCCCTTCTTGAACCTTTTACAGATACTGTTGTTGTACTACCATGCAGTATGAAGAAACCATATTCTCAGTCAAAGTCTCATTTACTTTTTAAGAAGTATGCAAAAGGTTTGCAGGAAGTTATTTTAACATCCCCATTTGGTATTTGTCCTAGAGAAATGGAGAAAACATATCCCATTCAATCTTATGATGCATCAACTACGGGTGACTGGTCAGATGAAGAAATTAGAATGGCCGGTAAATGTTTGAAAGATTATGTTGGTGATCGTAAAGTTATTGCACATGTATCTGGTGGTTATAAGAAAGCTTGTGAAGAAGTTCTGGATAATGTTGTTTATACTTGTGAAGATGATAATACTCGTTCTCAAGAATCTTTGAATAATTTACAAGATGAAGTTAAAAAGGCGGATAAGGTTAGCAGTAGTAAACATAAGGTTCATGATTTAAGGTCTATTGCAAGATATCAGTTTAATACTAAAAAAGCTGATAAACTTATTCCTGATAATGTTCAGACTAGAGGCCGGTTTAATACTATGATATTGTCTGATAAAGTTCAATATGCTACATTACATTTTGAAACTGGTCTTTATACTTTAAATTTACCTGCTGGTGAAATTCTTAGGGAAGAAAAAATTAATAGAGTATTTATCAATTTTGATTTACAATCAAACACCTTGTTTACACCAGGTATTGAGGATGCTGATTCAAACATTATTCCTAATGATGAAGTTGTTGTTATTAAGGATGATGTTGTTGTGGGTGTAGGTAAATCTATGATGAATGGTGATGAATTAGTTAAAGCAGATAAAGGTGTTGGCGTTAAAATTAGACACCAACTTAAATAGTTTTGTTACAAAAAGTATATTTAAAGATACAGATAATATATATAATATATATTAATGGAGAGATATAAATGGCAGAAGCAGAAATTAAACAACAAATTAATGATAAATTAGCACGTATTGCAGATCCTCATATGGGTATTAGTATAGTTGATATGGGACTAGTACAAAATGTTGAAGTTGAAGATAAAAATGCAAAAATTACAATTAAACCTACTAATCCTGGTTGTATGAGTGTTGCAAATATTGCTATGGCCGCTAAATTAGAAGTTGAAAAATTAGATGAAATTGATTTAGCTGAAATTACTGTTATTGATCATATGATGGCTGATACCATTAATGAAATGATTAATAAAGAAGAATAGATATTTTAATCTATTTTATAAAATTTTTTTTATGTGTGATATAAACCATTAAGTATATATATTAAGACAATACAATATAGTAATAGTTGCTTGCATAGTAAGGAACATTACATTATTTTTATATATAGGGCGCGTGGCTCAGCTTGGTTAGCGCGCACGGCTGATAACCGTGAGGTCCTGGGTTCGAATCCCAGCGTGCCCATTTAATTTAATATTTAACTAATTTTAATAAGTATATTCTTTTTATTTAATCTTAATATTTAAAAATAGTTTTAGAACTTGTTTTATTGAATTTAATAATAAAAAGATATAAAAAAAGTAGTAATTAATAATAAAAGAGTAAAAATAAGATGATTTACTTATTCATCTTCTAATTCTTGTAGTAAATCATTCCAAGTGTCTATTGATTCTTTTGCTGCTTCTTCTGTTAGTACTTCTATTGCGTATCCTGAGTGTATAAGTACGTAACTTCCTATGTCAGCTTCAACTAAGTCTAATTTTGCTTCTTGTTTTACCCCACCAAAATCACAAGTAGCTACATTGTTATTTATTTCTAATATTTTTGCAGGTGCTGCTATACACATATACCTTATCCTCCTAATAATAAATAATTAACATAATATAATTTTTTTTTATTTCATCAATTTAATTATTTAATGTTATATTATTATTACTATTTATATGTAATCTAAGATTAAGAAATGATGATGATTTTACTTATTTTTATTACCAGAGTGTTGGCATAAATTCGTTATTGTAATACTTTTTTATGTGGATGAAACTTTTTTTTTAGTATGATTGTTAAGTATGTATATATGAATATGAAATATATTACTTATCAAGACCCCCCTGATTACTTACCAGCTGCTCTTGGATTAAACTTATATACATTTTATTCTATAATTTATATTACCGAGTCATAGAATTGTTATTTATGAAATTCTTTTCTTGATTTTTCGGTTTTAAAGTTAATGGAGTGAAATAAGCAGTATTAATTATTATGATAGATGAAAATTGTATATATTTAACTCAAAGTACTCTTATTAGAGGTCTTTCTAAGAAACAATTCAATGTTTTAGTGGATATTTCATTGA
>JAFRKG010000026.1 GCA_017431845.1 Methanosphaera sp.
ATTGTTGGTGAGTGTAATGTTGATTTTGGTTGGTAATTTTATGAGGTTACCACTAGCTGTTGCATTACTTGCAAGGTAAGTGTCATTTTCTACGAAGCATATTAGTGCTGTATCATAATCATCTGTAAGGTATGATTCTGGTACTAAGTAGATTATTCTACCATCAACTAGGTAATCTTCAATATCATATTCGCCAACATAGTTTCCGTTTACTGTTACATTAAACTTACCACTGATTATTTCATTTAAGTTTACACTGTCTTCTATTACAATATGTAATGTTACGTTTGTTCTTGTGTAATTTAGAACTGTTACCCTTGTTTGGGTTGGTAACTTGTTAACAGTGTAAATCATTGAATTGTTGGTACCGTTTATAGTTTCACTGTTTCCAGCATAGATTACTGTTACATTAACTTCACCTGTTAGGTGAGTGTGTCTTGTGTAAGAGTATCTACCATTTGCATCTGTTGTGTTAAATGTTTCTTCTGGAGTGTTTACTCCATCATTGAATACTAGTTTAAATTGTGCTTCTGGTATTGGTCTTCCAAGATCATCAGTTAATATTCCAGTTACTGTTACATTTCTTCCTACTCTGATAATTTCAGCATCTGGTTCTATGGTAATGTGTGAATCAAGCATACTGGTAGTTATAGTATTGAATTCATCACCATTTTCATCTTTACCTGTACTGTTTATGTATTTGTTATTGTCAAGGTAGGTTACTAATAAGTTGAATGTGTCAACAGTGTTAATGTTCAGTTTTACAATTGTTTCAGATCCTGTTACGTTATATGTGGTGTTTCTGTCACCAATGGTAACATTAAATTTACCCATGGTCACGTTGTTACCGTCACGTCCAGTTACTGTTACTTTTATTGTAACATTATCTACTCTACTATCAACTAATTCTACTAGTGTATCAGTCTCTATTCTGTTTACTGTGAAATTCACTTCTTTGGTGTTTCCGTAAATGTTTCCCGTACCAGTATATACTACACTTGCTGTGAATATACCTTCATGGTCTGGTATGTATTCTACACTGTATTCTCCATTACTATTGGTTCTTGTTGGTAGTGTAGTACCATTTACGTAAACATTTAGTGCAGTGTCAGCTAATGTTCTGTTTAATCCATCATGTAGTGTACCGTTTATAATTACTGTTTGACCTACATTTCTTGGACTTTCAGCACTTACTGTTATTATTGGTGTTTGACCAACAATTGTAATGTTTGTAAGTTCTTCACCAGTACTTCTGTAACCTTTACTTGACAGATATACCTCATTTTCAAGGTATGTTACAGTAAATGCTACATTAGGTCTTGCATATGTAGTGTATACATTAATTCTTGTAGTACCCGTACTGTTTACAGGAACTCTTGTTGTTTCATTTCTTAGGAATACGTCAAAGTATCCTGTTGTAACAATGTTTCCATTATAATCTTTAACTACCACATCTACTGTGAAGTTTTCGACCACATTGCTTACTATTGTTACGTTTGTTGTTGTAGGGATTTTATTTACTATGAAGCTTGTATTAGCTGTTGTGCCGTTTATATTGGTGTCACCATTATAAGTTGCGATAACTGTTTTGTTACCACTACTTACTGTAATGTTTATAAGTTCAAAGTTTCCATCTCTTACGCTTACAAGATATGATTCGTCATCTATTGTAATGTTTACAATATCTGTTCCATCAATTGCTTGATTACGATCATCATATAGTGTACCAGTAATATTTACCGTTTCACCTATTCTTAGGTTGCTTGTTGCGTTTGTCACAACGGTTATTACTGATGTTTGTCTTGTTGTATTAAATCCAGTGAATGTTGTATTTTCATCACTATCTATATTTTTAGCATCAATTCCAGTACTGTTATCAAATACATCATTACGTACGTATTCTACTGTAACAGTTACTTCTCCCATACTTGTAACATTTTCTAGTTTAATGTTAGTTACACTTGAATTAATGTTTACAAGAGGTAATTGTTTTCCATTTACTGTTACATTCAATTGACCAGTTGTTACATTTCCACCTGTACTGTTTATTACTTTAACATCTATTGAAGCATTTCCTACAGTAGTGTTTGCTACATCAACAATTGTTGTCGTAGGAATTCTTGTTACATTAAATGTTACTGTTTCAGAGGTAATAGGATCAACACTATCTTTACCGATGAATGTTGCTGTAACTTCTTTAAGTCCTATACTTGTGGTAACATTGGTTAACCTGTAAGCTCCATTTGTTAGGTTTGCATAGTATATGTCATCACCAATTGTTATTTTAACAAGATTGTCACCATTTATACGACTTCCTAGTCCATTTAATACTGTTCCGTTTATTGTTACACTTTGTCCAAGCATTACACTATCATTTGATACTGATATTGTTATCTTAGCTGTTTGGTTAACAACTGTTATTGGACCTAGTGTTTCCTGTGTCTCATTGTCTATTGCTGTACTGTTTAAATATTTTTGAGTTCCAATATATTCTCCACGTACAGTGTACTCGCCTGAAGTAGTTATTGGTAGACGTGTACCATTACTTTCTTCAAGGTTTATTAATGCTATGAGACTTCCGGTTGAATCATAGAAGTATACGTAACCTGTTTTGATAATAGTATTATCGACTTGATTATTTACTGTTACATTTACCCATACGTTACCTGCAGTGTTATTTGTTATAGCTGCAATGGTGTTTGTAGGTATTTTGTATACAGTATAATTTACTTGACTTGTAGCAGGTGCTACTGAAGCATTACCTTCGTAAACGACGTTAACAGTAAATGTTCCATTTCCTTTATAGCTTAGTTCGTCTCTTTCAAAGACTTTTTCATAATAACCATAATCATTGGTAGTTGCATGAGCAGTTGTTCCATTGATTGTGATTGTTATGTCCTTACCAGATACAATTCCTAGAGGATTGGTTAATCTTCCACTAACTACTATTCTGTCACCAACATAGAATTCTCTTTCAGAGAGAGTGTCGTTATGGTTTACATTTACTGTAATTATTGCAGTTTGTGGTTCTACAATAATATGAGTAAATTCTTGACTAGTATTAGAACTGTTTACTCCAGTACTTGCCTTGTATGAAGGGTTTTCCAGGTAGTTTACTGTTATTGGTACGTATGAACCTGGTTCTTCAACATTAATGTCAATTAATGTTGTTCCAGAAGTACTTACATCTACCGGATGGCTTAATCCACCATATATTACATCAATAATACCAGTATTTACTATACTGTTACTATCAGTATCGTTTACTGTGACTTCTATTTGTAGATTGCCATATGTACTGCTTACTACATTTACTAATGTTTGTGTTTCAAGTTTTTCTATTGTGAAAGTTTTGCTTCCACTTGTTGGATTCCATGCTCCACTACCAGGATATTCCACTTCGATTGTAAAGTCTCT
Organism: Methanosphaera sp.; assembly: GCA_017431845.1. Classification (GTDB taxonomy): domain Archaea; phylum Methanobacteriota; class Methanobacteria; order Methanobacteriales; family Methanobacteriaceae; genus Methanosphaera. The sequence goes on from JAFRKG010000026.1 coordinate 3,418, forward strand.
ACCTGTTTCATTAGTGAAGTTAAAGCTGTATCCTTTATCACGTGAACTCATTACATTAGTGATTGTTGTGTTGCCTATGGTTATGTTAATTCTAGCATTCTGTCTTAAGCCATTTTCATTAACTAATTCAATAAATATAGGTACTTTTTCATTTACTTTATAAGTATCTTTATCCATTATGATGCGTACTGTTAAGTTTCCTTTTTCGGATAATTCACTTATTGATGAGGAGCTTTCACCATATATTTCATCACCATGATATGTTAGGTAAATATATGTTACTTGTCCTGTTTTTTCAAAGTTTTCTGCATCATAGAATTCATTATCAAGGGTTATGTATGCATAACCTTCATCAGTTATTGTTATGTTAAATTTTTGGTCAGTGTTTGATTGGTTAAAGTAATAGAATGCTCTGTTATCATCAGAACCGTTTACTTTAATTTCAAACCATCCTTGTTTAAGGATTTTATCTGAATCTCCAGGTGTGAACCACACTTTATATGTTATATTGTTTGGTTCATATATTTCGTTTGTAATATAAGATTTTGTAGGTAATTTGTCGATATGATATGTTGTTGTGGCAGTTGATCCACTTATGGTACCATCATCTTTACCTTCATATATTACTTTGATTGTAACTGGACCAGTTATATTTGTTAACCTTGGATATGAATATAAACCGTTTACACCAGTTGTATAACCAGTTACTACATCGGTTGTGTTTCCATTGGTTACTTCAAATATTATTGGTTCATTTTCCAAATCATTTCCTAGTTCATCTTGTAATCTACCACTTATAACAATTGTTGAATTTACAACTAAGTCTGTGCTTGATAATTCTATAGTTATTGTTGAATTTCTAGCTTCTGGTGTGAATGTAATATTTGTGTCACCAGTCTTAGCGTCGGTTGCAGTACTTGGATTGTATACATTGCTTCCTAAGTATTCCACTTTTATATCTACATTGTCAACACTTGTTATTTCATCTAATTTTATGTAATTAGTTGTATTATCAAATGTTTTAGTGTAGTTAGTGTTTCCTATTGTCACATTTATTGAACCATTTGTTATTGGAGTATGCATATAATCTGTTACTTCCACTTTTATAGTAATATTACCAATAGTTGAATTAACAAGTTCCATTGTGGTAATGGTATTTTTCTTATTTGCTGATACAACTTTAGTAGCATGTGAAGCATTAATACTGGTTGTTCCACCAAAACTTGCAAGTATGGTGTATTCTCCTTTAACATTGATTGATTCATTAAATGTATATTCACCATTACCACCAGATATATATGCAGTTCTATGTACTGTACCTTCTGGTCCTGTAATGGTTATTGCAATTTCTTCTCCATCAGTTATTGGATTGTTTAATCCATCAGTTACTCTACCAGTTATTCTTATTAGTTCATCAACATATAATGTGTCTTGTGCATCTAATGTGATGGTTGAATTTTGTTTTATTACAGTAATGTTTTCTAATTCATTATTTGTTCCATTGATTTTTCCAGTACTTGGATTATAGTATTCTGTTCCATTGAACAATACATTGATTAAGTACCTGTTTGCATCAGGAGCATTTAATATTACATTAGTTACATTGCTTGTAATTTCTTTTACATCTGGTTCTCCATTGAATGTAACATGTAACCATCCGTTTGATACATGTTTGTTGTTGACTGTGTCAATAACTTCCACATTAATGTTAACTGCACCATAAGTATTGTTTACTATTGTTACACGAGTTTCTGTTGGTATTTTAATTATAGTATAACTTGATTCGTTATGTTGTGAATTAAATTTACCTTCTATTCCTTCATAGTTTACTGTGACGTTCACATCACCTGTGAAGTGAGTTTCTCTTGTGTAAGTATACATACCTGTTGTGCTGTTTACAAGAATTGGACTGGTTGTGTCAATATTATTGAATGTTAATGTTACGTATTGGTCTCCTGGTATGATATTTCCTTTTGCATCAGTTAATTTACCGGTTATGGTAATGTTTCCTAATACATAGTTATCATTTTGTGGTACATTTATTGAGAGTAATGGGTCTTGTAATGATGTTACAATTGTATCAAATTCTGTTCCATCATCTTTCATACCTGTACTTTCATTGTATGTGCCGTTTCCAAGATATTTTACACTTACTGTGTAAGTACCATCTGTATTTATATCATCTAATAATATGATGGTAGTGCCTGTTTGGTTTACACTACGTCTGATAGGATCTGCTACTCCAGTTATTGTAACTAGAATATCACCATCAGTTACTATTTTGTTATCATCACCTGTTACGGTAATGTTTATTGTAACATTTCCTACACTGTTATTTAATAGTCCGACGACTGTTGTTGTATTAATTTTGTTTACATTGAATGTTTTGTTACTTGTCAGATTGTTTATGGTACTGTTTCCAGCATATTTTACTGTTACGTTTATTGTACCATTTCTATCTGCTACGTATGGTAGTGTGTACACTCCATTTTCAACGTTTACTGTTTTTGGAGCTTTGTTATCTACAGTTACTTGAACAGTTGCTGTTATATTGTTTCCCAGTCCATCTTTTAATGTACCTGAGATTACAATATTGTCTCCTACAAAGTAGGATTCTTTATCAGTTGTTACTGTTAAGGTTGCTGTCTGATTTTCTACTGTAATATTTGTTAATGGTTTTTCACCACTAGGATCATCGATAGTGTTATTATCAATTGCCCTACTTGATAGATACTTGTCATCTTCTATGAATCTAATATCAATATTATATTTTGTGGAAGTGTTTAGTTTATCAAGTTTCAATATTGTAGTTTCTCCTGTAACATCTTCAGTGTAACTTTCACCGTTTATGGTAATGTTTAATTTACCACTTGTTACTATGGTGTTATGAATGATGTCATTCACTTGCACTCTTACTGTTACATTTCCAACAGTATTGTTTAATACTTCAGCAATTGTCTTTGTATCAATCTTATTGACAGTGTATGTTACATTTGCAGTGCTTCCTTCAATATTTGTTATTGCGATGAAGTTTGCTTGTGCAATGTATGTTCCGTTAAGGCTTGTAGTATAATAATAAATGTATTTACCATTATTGTCGGTACGGTTTGTACCTATTTCACGTCCATTTACTGTTATATGAATATCCTGATTTGCAAGGTATTCATTTGAGTCTCTGTTGTATAATGTACCGTTTATTACTAGTACATCTCCAACATATACTGGGCTTGTCGTGCTAATTGTTAGGTTTGTTTTCTGTGATTTAATAGTGATTGTATCAAATTTAGTGTTTGTATCATTTGCAGTTAGCTTATCAATACCAGTACTTTCCATGTAATACTCGTTTTCATGATATTTTATGTTAATATCAAATCTTCCAGCATATAATGTTTCAATGTCAACTATTACTGGCTGACCATTTACTGGATAATAATTGTCAGTTTGATTAGCATTGTTTATGTATACTTCAAACTGTCCATAATTGAGTATTTGGTTTGTAAGATTGTTTACTACTTCAACTTTTATTTGTGTCTTGTTCCAGGTATCGTTAATGATACTTACAAGTGTTGTTGTAGGAATTCTTACAATATTTAAAACTGTAGAATTTTCTGCAGGATCGTATAAAGCACTTGGTCTTAGTCTAGCTGAAATGTTATAACTTCCAATCGTACTGTTTGAATATAGTATGGTTGTTTTTGCAACACCGTCTGTTACGGTTATTGCCCTTGACCATGTTCTGTCTTTGATTGTAAGTTCAACATCACCACTTATAGCATGTCCGTTTTCATCGGTTAATGTAATTGTTACATCAACACTTTCGTTTACATAAGCTGTTGTCTTATTTAATTCGACTTTTATTGTTGCGTTTGCACGTATACTGTGTACATCATATGTACCAGTACTGTTTTCATAATCTTCTGTTCCAAGATAGTTTGCAGTTATAAGGTTTGCACTTGTTAATCCATGTGCTACTAGTTCTGCTTCACTAATTGGAATAAATAAGTACTTATTATCTAGATATTCTTGGTATGTATAATCTGTTATTGTTACAGTTTTTATACTTTCCCCATCTACTATTAGTTCTACCTGTCCGCTTGTAATATAGTCAAGAGAATTGTTTTGTACTCTTACTCCTACTGTTACTATGTCACCATCTATACCTTTTACCATAACATTAGTTTGGGTTGGTATTTTGGTTACATTGAATGAGGTAGTGTTACTTGCACCATTTATTACTTTATCTATTGTATTAAATGTTGCTGTAAGGCTAATATTACCTAGTTTAACTGCGTCTATTGTAAATGAGAATGTTCCATCATTACCAGTTGTTATACTTTCATGTGTGTATGCGGTGTCATTAAATGTGAAACTGACTGTTCCACTAAATCCTTGATTTAATCCATTTAATAGTTTACCGTTTACACTTATTGTCTGAGTTAGTACGTTAACCGGTGATACTGTGAGTTCTACTCTTGCATTGTCCATATCAGCATTTATTGTGTTGAATGCTGAGTCACTGCTTGTATCATATACAAGAGAATCATCCACGTATACAACACTAACATCAACCGGATCAGTGCTTGTAATAGTTAATGGTATAATAGTATTATTACTATTTACTGTGAAAGTTTCAGTATTTCCATTATATGTTACTTTTATACTACCTTTTGTAACATTTGCTGTCACACCACTTCTTGCATCAGTAACTGACACATTAAGTGTGACGTTACCAACGGTATTGTTTACAATTGTTACTCTTGTATTTGTTGGTATTAATATAACGTTGAAACTTTTTGTTACAGTAGTACTGTTTACTGTTTCTGTTCCACTGAAGGTAGCACTTACAGTGTAAGTTCCGTAAACACCTTCTTCTATGGTATAAGTGAAACTACCATTGTTATGAGTACGTACTTTTCCACCATTATCTAATTGTATTGTGTTGCCATTTGAATCCTTGATGACTAACTGAATTTCCTGAGAACTTATAGGTTCATCAAAACCATCCTTTAGAGTACCATTTATTATCACTGATTCGCCTACATAAACACTATCATTAACTGATAGGTCTAATCCAGCTTCCTGATAATTAATAGTAATATATTCAAGTTCTTCATCAATGTTACTAGCATTCACACCTACACTTGGTTCATATGATCTTGTACCAAGGAATGATACATGAATACCGAGATTAGATGCAGGCAATACATTAGCAGATAATTTGATTGTGGTGTTTTGAGTACCACTAACGATAGGTTCTGTTTGTGTTGGATAATTTCCAATATCTATTTGAATATATCCTTCATCAACAATACCACTGACATCATCATTTCTCATTACAACTACGTCAATAATCACATTACCAGTGGTAGTGTTTAAAACATTGACTTTTGTAATTGTAGGAATACGAGTAATGTTAAATGTTGTAGTGTTACTGCTTGCATCATACACATTACTACCCATATATTCAGCGCTAGCAACTACATTACTAATTGCTGTATGACTAGTGAATACTTGTGTTATGCCTTCAGTTGTTATATCTGCATTTCTTACTGTTGTACCATTAATAGTATAATTAATTTTACCACTTATTGCATTACCTTCACTATCAGTTAACTTGATTGTGATAGTAACAGGCATATCCACATATGTAGAACTTGGATTAGCAACAATACTTAAAACCGTGGCAATTTTATTGATTTTACTACTGTCAAGTTGTGTGTTACTTGCATTAGTTGGCATGTAAACAGTAGAACCAGCATAACTAGCATTAATAACAATATCCTCATTAGTCATCGGCTTATAACTAGCAACATAAACCTTCTTAATAGCATCATAAGTAGCTGTTACAGGATTATTATTAACTAGTACTGTTATAGTTTCAGGTTCTCCATCCTCATTAATACTGTGTTTAGTGTCAGTTAATGAAACATTAAACGTAAATGACTCATTTACCCGTACACTGCCCGGTACGTTAATAGTCATACTGGTAGGTATACTATTAATCATGTCACTAGTAATATTTTTAGTATTATTACTTGCTTCATAAATACTGTTTCCCTCAAATTTAGCAAAAATGTTAATTGCTGAATTATTCAGAGGAGTATAAGCATAATTTAAATGACCATTAGTACTTGTTTCATCTTCTAAAACTAATTCACCATTAATATAAAGATATACTATTTCATTAGCCAATGGACTAGTACCATCCTCATTAGTTAATACTACTCTGATATCAAACTCTTCACCAACATTAATACTACCTGGTGTTTCAATAGTGACTTTTGATGGATAAGTAGCACTTGCAATTAATTCAGTAGCTGAACATCCATAATATTTAGTGTCACCAGTCCATTGAGCTTGTTCAATACGAGCATTAAATAATGGCTGATCTAATGGAATTACACCTACACCATCAATTACTTCTACATCAGTATCTAATAAAACATCACCATCACCACGAATAGTAATATGTGGTTTAACAGTAGAAGTTATATCCTCATCATTTTCCACACCTTTTAATGTAACTGTAATGTTACCTACTCCACCAGAATACTGATATTTTAATGTCATTCTGGAAGAATACTTATCATTCATATAAGTATCACTAGCATCATTAGCTGCTGCAAGACCAGCAGTATCATTACCAGCATATCTTACAATAACATTTATATCGTTTCTTTGATTGTTAAATGTGTAGTTTGTGAAAGTAATTTCACCATTACTATTAGTATAAACATCTTCAGTGTAACCTTCATCTCCAATTACAACTGTTACTCTCTGATGACTAGCAGGCTTATTATCCCCATATTTAAGGGTGATTAATACATTAGCCGGCTGATCAATATAAACATCATGAGCAGTGACATTTAAAACAGGAACTATATTATTAATAGTTGCACGGATACTGTTACTATTAGTTTGAGATGAATTATATACATCTGTAGTACCGGTATAATTAAATATTATACTTGGAGTACCACGAGTAGTGAAAGTATAATTAAACCTGGCAATACCATCCTCAACATCAACTGTTTTAACAATATTACCATCAATTATCATATCCACACTACCACTAGTTACAGGATTACCATTTGCATCCTTAACAGTGACAGTGAAAATCTTAGGCGTATGAGTAGTAGTTGTGAAAGTACCAACATCACAGGTAGTTGTGGTGTTCAACCTAAAGATTGTGAATTGAGATTTGGTAGTTGAATGATTATAAATTAATTCATTTTTTAAACCTGTACTCCTTAGTACATCAGCATAGAAATCATCGATATCAACACTAAATGTTACATTTCCAGCAATTTCTGATGAATAATCTATATAAGTATATCCATCATCATCCACAGTTCTATCAAATCTTTGAACATTACCCCTAGTATCATTGAAAGTTATATGCAGAACAAAGTTTCTTAATCCAGAATCAAATCCTCCTTCAACAGCCCTTAAAGTATAACGTACAGAGTTATTTAAAGTAGTGTTGATTCCTTCAAAAGAAGTATATGTATTATAAGATCTAACATCACCATGAAAACCATATCTATCATTTTGAGTAGTAGCATAGATACCTAATGTCTTATTAGTTATATCAGTTATATAAGTACCATTAACATTAATATTATATCCTTTTACAGAAGTATCCCCATATACAGCAATATTATTTTGTTCAATTACACCATTACGATTAAAAGTATTATTTTCAAACGTACATGAAATAAGATTAACTGATGAACCATCTTCTGCAAAAATTGCTCCACCACCATTACGATCAGTCATTGATGAACCTAAAGCAGAATTGTTAGCAAAATAACAATTAGAAATATATAAATTCATAGGATCATTATAAAAAATTGCTCCACCACGATTTGCAGTGTTATTTATAAAGTCAGAATCTTTAATGTATACCGTTCCCCTATTAGTGGCTACATATGAAAACATTATAGCACCACCACCACCATTTTCATTAGTGGTACGGGGATTCTTATTATTTCTAAATATACAATTTGTAATGTTTACATTTCCAGGACCATTTCCACCTTCTGTACTTAATACAGAATCTGTGAAATTCTCAAATACTACATTATAAATTACATAACTAGTCAAAGGATTATTAGTACTTCTTAATAAAGAAAAATAAACATTATTTGAACCTCTATAACTTATGATGTGACCATTACCATTAATTATTAACTTATCTCCAGCAGATACTGTGAAAGCTGCTCCATCAGATGATGTAGTAAATACAATATCATCAGTTAAGTTATAATATATATTTGTTCCTTTCCGTGTGAATTCAGAAGCCCTTCCAATCTGATATACAGTATATCCATTTGGCACTGTTGATGCTTCGCTTTTTGTGTTTGTTGTTTGACTTGCTATTTTGTTTATTTTTTTAGTTGTATTTGTTTTGTTCGTGAGTGTGTTTGTTTCTAATTTTGTTTGTTCACTATTTTCTATTATTTTGTTTGTTTCCACAGTTTTCTCGTGTGAGATTGTGTTTGGTGTTGATGTTGTTGTAGTGTTTTTTACAACGTTATCAGCATCTTCTGCGGAAACTACAGACATTCCTAACATTAATAGAATTAATATTATAAATAAACACATATATGATTTTTTGTTTATCATATTTTGTCACGTAAGCCTTTTTGTCTCCTGTTTTCATAATTTTAATCTTTTGTAAAAGATTATTGTTATGTTGATAATAATTATTTTTTTGTGTTAATTATCACCAATTGTTTTTTGTATAACATTTTTTTTCTGTTTTTATCTGTTTGTGTGGGTGTTTTTGTATTTTTTTATCCAGTTTTTGATTGTTCAGCGTTTTTGTTTTTTCTTTGTTAATTCGAGTTTTTTTCTTTGTTGAAAACTGATTTTTATTTGTTGGTTTATATCTATATCTTTTTTTGAGTTTTGTTAGTTTTTTGTTTATTTTTTGGAGTTATGTTATACTTTTTTTGTATTGTTTTAGATGTTCTTAGCTTTTTTTATATAAACTTTGAACACTGTATAATTAATTAGGAATTAATTACAGTTAGTTTGTATGTATTTTCTATTATTTAAATCTTTTTTATTACTCTGTTTGATTTTTTGTAATATTTTTTTGATTTGATGTTGTTTTGGTTTTGTTATTGTTTTTGTTTTATTGTTTTATTCGTTTATTTGTGTTTTTGAATTATTTTCTTTCTATTGTTTATGTTATTTTTTATGTTGTTATACAATGTTTTTTGTTTTTTTATGTTTGTTGTACATTGACTACTCTATTTGTTTGATTGACAATGTGTTTGATAGCACATCCTATTTTTAGTTAATATTTTTATGTATTATTTTACTACGATGATTTATGAATTTTAATATTTTCATGTCCAAATTTTGATAATTTATATGTATGCATAATTTATTATTTTTGAATAATTACATGTACATCAGGTACTATTTTTACAGTAATTTTCATAGTTTTGTTATGGAAGTAATTTTAAGGAGTACCAACTACAATATAATATTATATTGAAAATTATTTGGGTGATTATATTGCATTATACGGGAACATTATACAGGAATCCTTATGAACCTCCTTCTCCATTGCTGGAGATTACGCAGGGCTGTACACATAATAAGTGCAAGTTTTGTAACATGTACTCTGGTATTACTTTCAAGCCTTCCCCAATTGAATGGGTGAGGGAAGATTTAATGGAAATTGCATCACTTTATCCTGAAACTAAGAGGTTGCAACTGATTGGTGCTGATCCTTTTTGTCTGGATTTTAATAGATTGAATAATATTTGTGACCTTGTCCATGAGTACTTGCCCCATGTCGATATTATGACTATGGCTGCTCGTGTGGATAATATGAGGAATAAGTCTGTTGAAGAGTTAGAAATTCTTAAGGATAATGGTATGAGTGAATTGAATGTTGGTGTTGAGAGTGGTGATGACAATACATTAAAAAGAATAAATAAGGGATATAACTCTAAAGACATTTTAGAGCAGTGTGGTAAGTTGGACGAGGCTGGTATCAGTTATTGGTTAACTTTTCTTAATGGTGCTGGTGGTAGAAATCTCTCATATAATCATGCCTCAAATAGTGCGGAGATTTTCAGCCAGTTACATCCTATTGTTGTTGGCACTGGTGGACTTGTTCTGTTTGAGGGTACTGTTCTTAGAAGTGAGTTTGATGCTGGTCATTTTGATATGTGTACTGAGAAGGAGCTTATGGAGGAGTTGTTGTTGTTTGTTGAGAATCTTGACTTTGATGGTCGTTTCATCACTCACCATACCAGTAGTATGAATCTTAACACATTTAATTATAAAAAAGATAAGGATCATATAGTTGAATCTTTACGTCATGGTATTGAAAACCTTGATATGAATGTTTTAACAGATATTAGAAATAATAAAATAGGATTATGAATGGAAGTGTTAATGTTTATGAAGATTGTTGCTTTGATGGGCAGTCCCCGTAAGAATTCAAATACTGATGTTTTAGTTGATGAGATGATACGGGGAGCCAAGGAGAATGGTCATAGTGTTACCAAATATTGTATTAGTGACTTAGTGGTTAGTCCTTGTAGGGCTTGTGGTACTTGTATGAGTGGACGTGACTGTGTTTTGGATGATGATGGCCTGCGTGTTACTCATGAGATTGCTGAATCTGAAGGTTTGATTCTTGCTACGCCCATTTATTTTGGTCAGATGACTGGAGCTTTGAAGGTTCTTGTGGATAGGTTTTATGGTGTTACTCATAATCCTTTTATTAACTTGAAGGGTAAGGTTGCATTGATTTTCACCCATCTTGGTCCAGGGGGTTATTATGATAGTTATATTGATTTAACTGTTGTTCAGCCTTTTAGTATGAATATGCATTATGAGTTGGTGGATATTGTGGATGTTGGAGATTTGGGTAATGTTTATAATCAGCCGGATAAGTTGGTTGAAGCGTATAATGTTGGTAAAAAGTTTTAAGAAAAATAGAGTATATGGAGATTGTTTTGTATGAGTAATTGGAATTTTGATAAATTGAAAGAGATGACTGGGTCACAGAATGAGTTTACAAAGACCAGACTGGATTATGTGAAACTAGCAGAATTGTATGAGGAAATAGTTGTAAAAACTTACAGTAATGGTGATGTTGTGCCTCTTGCTTTTAAGGATGTTGAAGTTACTTATGATGGTAATTTTAATGAGGATATAATATTACCTAGCATAGATGATGAGACCAGGGAGTCTATTGATGTTAAGGAACAGGAACGGTATGTTATGCATATTAAGCATTTTTCTCGTAGTATTTCTCATCAAGCATGGTTTGATTTCCTGGATGATGAAGTTAAAAGTTTTATAGAAAAGTATCCTGAGTATGAAGAGGTTATGCTGGAATAATATACTCTTATCCCCCCATGACATTTTTTTTTTATGATTCTATAATTTTAGGAGCATTCTAGCACTATTTTTTTTTATTAAACTTTTAAATGCTTTAATTGTTATTAGAAAGAAACTTTTTACCCTCTAAAAATGAAAATGATTACATTATTTATGGGTGTTGATGAAATTCCATATTACATTTTAATACTAAATTGTATAAGATCATTAGCCCGAAATATTCTTTAAAATAATTACAAACAGGTTCTACTTACACACTTATAAAATGGGCATATGTTAGTACTTTAAGGTATGATGACAGTTACTCATGAACACAGTAAAACAAACATCACCACCATCATAGAATTAACCAAATTATCCCAGTCCGGCCATATTTTTATTGTATTTTTTTCTATAAAAATATGCTATAATATCTATTTAAAAGCTATTTTAAATGATATTTGTATATAATTTTTAAAATAAAGAACAAACTATTAATAATATAAATTATAACGATGCAAGTAAGCACTTGCACTCGAAAACCTTTATATACATACTCCAATATATTAGTAATTAGAGAAAAAATCTAATTATCATAAATAGAAGTTTTAAGGAGTGATAAAAATGAAAAAATTAACATTAATCGGAATATATTTAATAATGGCCTTAATTGGCGTATGTGTATTAACAGCAGGCAGTTTATCAAACAACACAACAAACAACACAACAACACAAAGTATAAATGACCAACAACAAAACCCAATACAAGATGTAATCACAACCCAAACAGCAGAAGCATCAAAACTATTACAAAAAAACCCATTAGCTCCTAAAAAAGAAAACAAAAAAACAGAAACAAAAAACAGTAAAAAAACAGAAACAAAAGACAACAAAAAAATGGATAGTAAAACTACAAATATAAAACATGAAAACAATTCAAACAAAAAAATAACCAACAACACAACCGTAAAAAACCAAAGCATAAACTCAACAAACTCATCAAAAACAAACCAAAACAGTACGGTTAAAAATCAAAACGTATCCCAAAGCAGCAACTCTTCAAAAATCCAAACAAACACTACCAAAAATAAACAACAAACAGCTCAAAAGATGCACAATCATCATCAGATAGCCAGATGAGCAGATACATAGCATACTACCAACAATGCCATGATGTAAATAAATTAATAGCATTAGTATCACAAGACCACTCAGCCAGTGAAACCCAAAAAATAGTTAACCAAATCTGTGGCAAATACTAATGATAATTATCATATTTATAGGAAAAACCAGTTTTTTCCTATCTACTTTTTTTAAAAATATTAAATTACCCCAATTGACCATATTTTATCAAAAAATATAATATTACAAACCAATAACAGATTATATCAAAGACTTTTCAAGTATGAAAATAAGTTTTTCAGTAACAAACAGAACTATTGATAAAAAACATATATTGGAGGTATGTTAAGAGCATTTGAAATAAACCATAATATAATATATATCATCAAAAATTGTTGTCAAATGTGAATTATTCAAAGGTTCTAATTAATCTTAAATTAATCAAAAATATTATTTAGTTGCATATATAAAGTATTATTATTCAATATATTGGAGATTTTGAGAAAATGGTATATAGTATTGATGAAATTAGAGAAAAATCAGTTCCTATTGCCCAAGAATATAATTTGTTAAGTTTATTCTTATTTGGTTCATATGCAAAAGGTGAAGCAACTGAAGATAGTGATATTGATTTTCTATATAGTGGTGAATTAACAGGATTAATTCAATATTCTTCTTTAGTACGAAAATTAGAATCTATTTTTGGTTGTCATGTTGATTTAGTATCAACAAATATTGATAACCCAAAATTTTTAAATAGAATAAAAAAATATGGGGTTTTATTATATGAAAAAAAAGATAAAAAGCCCTTAGAAGTAAATGTAGAATAGATTAGTTTATTAACACTTTAATAATGATATACCATTAATTAAAGAATTCTTCGAAAAAAATTCTTATGAAATTAAAAAAAAAAGGATAGTATATTTATGTTTTTATATGACAAAATTTTATGAGAAAAACATTTTTTTTCTTATTTAAAAAATAGTTTTTGAAATTCTACAATATATAGAGTTTAGCTTATTAATAAAAATAGGTATTATATACACTTTTAAGTATGTGAATCGTCCATTATATGGTTATGGCTTTTTTTGGACAAATGTTTGCACATTCTCCGCAGTCAACACAGACGCTTCCTATGATAATCATGTTATTTATGTTTCTGATTATTTTTAATGGACAGATTTCTATACATTTTGCTTTTTCTGGACAGTTATTTGTATTTTCACATTTTTTTCTATCTATTTTGGCCATAAATATTACACCTTAAATTTTATATATAAAAAAAAGTTTGGAATAGTTTATTCGTCTATTCCATGATAATTGTTTCTTAAACGTCTTAGGTATACATTTGCCCATATGAAGCTTATGATTCCTCCTAGGAATCCTCCTAGTACTACTCCGTAGTATATTCCCTGTTCTCCCCATCCGAACAGTACTCCGAATACGTATGAGAACACTACTTCTAGTAGTAATGCTCGTATGAATGTTAGTATGAGTGATGTGAATCCTTTTCCTACTCCTTGGAACATCATTGCTGATACCATTCCTAGGCATACTGCATATATGAATATTATCATTATCTGTATTAGTTGTGCTATTCTTGGTGCTAGGCTTGCACTTGATGAGTATGCGAATACCATACTGATTTGTGGTGCAAAGAAGTAGAATACTATTGCCATGATGGTACTTACTATTAGTCCTAGTTTTAGTGTGTAGAAGAAGGAGTCTTGTAGTTTCTGGTAGTTTCTTGCTCCGTAGCTTGCTCCTGCTACTGTTAGGAGTGCTGTTCCAAATCCCATGAGTGGTATCATTGATAGTTGTATGAGTCTCATTCCTGCGGTATATGTTGCTACTGCTATTGTTCCTGATACTAGTACTAGGAAGTAGTTTTCTATTATTCCTAGTGCGCTGAATATTAGGTTTTCTGCTGTGGATGGTATTGCTACGTTTAGTATTCCCCATACTATGCTGTTTTCATAGTGGAAGTTTTTGAATTCTAGGTTGAGGAATGTGTCTTTTTTGATGTGCATCCAGTATAGGAGTACTAGGCAGCTTATGAATCCTGATAGTACTGTTGCCCATGCTGCTCCCATTATTCCTAGTCCTAGTATGTATATGAATATTGGGTCTAGTACTATGTTGAATATGGCTGTTATTGCCATTACGTACATTGCTCTTTTTACGTCACCTTCTGATCTTAGTATTGCGGTTCCTACGTTGCTGTAGATGAATATGATCATGAATGTGAATACTACTCCACCGTATTCTAGTGCTTGTTGTGTTGCTGTGCCTGCTCCCATTATTTGTAGTAGTGATGGTAGTATTAGGTACATTACTACTGATCCGAGTATGGATATTATTACTGTTAGTACTAGGCTGTGTAGTGCGGTGTTGTTTGCTTCTGGTATGTTTTTTGCTCCGACGAATCGTGCTATCATACTGTTTGCTCCTGCTCCTATTCCGTTTCCTAGTCCTACTAGTATCATGAATAATGGTGTGATGAATCCTATTGCTGCTAGTGCGTCACTTCCTAGTCCGGCTACCCATATGCTGTCTGCTAGGTTGTATGCCATTATTAGGAACATGCTGACCATCATTGGCCATGCTAGTTTTTTTATTGCGACTTTGTAGTCGCCTGTTAGTAGTTCTATGTTACTGTTTTTTCCCTTATTTTCTTGCATTTAATCCCCCAATATTTTTTTCGTTATATTCTTTTGAATTATCTATTATTTCTAGGAATATTTTTATTAGTTCTTGGCGTGTTATTGTTGTGTTTTTCATTATTTCTTCTTCACGCTGTATTCCTTTGTCTCTTATTTTTGTTGTGAATTTTCTTCCTTTTGGTGTTAGGCTTATCTTGTTTTGTCTTCTGTTTTCATTATCTTCTTTTCTTGTTACGTATCCTTGGTCTTCTAGTTTTCGTATGTTTCTTGTTAGTAGTCCGTTGTCTATTTTTAGGTCGTTTGCTATGTCTTTTTGGTATATGTATTCGTGGTTTAGTAGTTTTAGTAGTACTGGTATTTGTTGTATTGTTATTTCTTGGTCTTTGAGGTAGTGTTTGTAGTATTGGTGTTGTGATTTTAGAAATATTGTGAAAAGGAATGATAGTGATATGTTTTCTTCGTCTATTGGACATTTCATTGTTTTTTACCTGTGTGTATTTTTTATTTGTTTTTTTGTTATACATTATTATTTATCAATGTTTGACTATTTATAATTATTGATAAAGTCAAAAATTAAAATTGACAATAATTTAAAAATACAAAAAATTCATAAAAAGGAAAAAGTCTATGGAGAATATTAATATGTGTTATTATTCTTTATTGTAGAAGAATAATTATGTTATATTATTCGTTATTATTAGATTGATGATATGTTTTTGTATGTGTTTTTTTTAAGTGTGTTTGAATGGTTTTCTATTGTTTTTTATTGTTTTTTGGGTTATGTTTATATAGTGTGTTTTTTATACTATATATTATACCCATAGGGGTATAGGTATAACAACCTATGAAAATATTACCCCTCACAAACAAGGAACGTTTAAAAGGAGTAACAAAAAAACCAACAAAAAAAATAAGGAGTAAAAATAGACAACAAAAACAATATCTCAGAAAAAATGGAATACAATTAAAAAAACAACAATATTTAAAACAACAAAGAACTTTTAAAAAACAAAAATACAAACATAAAAAATACTTAAAACAAAGTGTTTAAAGAAAACAAGTATCAACAATAACTGAATTTCTAAAAGAAGAAATAATAAAAAAGTAAAAAACAATAGCACTAACTAATAAATAATGTATACCTAAATATTTTTTAGCTATACTTAAAAAAAAGTTCATATCGCCTAAAAAAAGGCACATTTAAATATAATAATCATTAGAAAATTATATATCCAAGAATAAAATTTTAAAAATTCTGAGATTAAAAAAAAAAATATAATAAAAATAAAAAATACAAGGTGATAAATATGGTATTCAACAGAGATGGAGACGGAAACGGAATAGGACAAACAGCAAGAGACTTCTTCGGAAGCACAAAAGTAAAATACTTCATAGCAGGAGCAGTATGTGCATACGCAGCAAAAAAAATCTGTGAAACAGAAGCAGCACGAGAATTTGCAGTAAACCTCACAGCAGGAGCACTAGACTTAAAAGACTCCGTAGAAGAAAGCATAGAAAACATCAGAGAAGACGCAGAAGACATCCACGCAGAAGCACAAGAAAAACAACAAATCGAAATCTTCGGTCCAGAAGACCTAGAAGACATAGATGATCTAGAAGACGAAGAAGACCTAGAAGACAAAGAAGATACAAAAAACAAAAAATAAACACACACTAACCACCCCCAAATTATTTTTAACAATAACAAAAATAGTGGAATTACGAACATGAAATTTAAAATAGTTTATGATAAAAACAATATCCTACGTGTTCGTGCAGGAAAAAACGCATTCACACAAAAACAAGGATATGGGATAGCTAGATTACTAACTAGCAAAAAAGGAATCAAAACTGTTAAAGTTTCATCAGTCAACGGAAGTATTTACATAGAATACACAACCAAAAAAGTGAAAATTCTAAAATACTTAGCCAACCTTAAAAAAAGTGACTTATTCGAAGCCGAACCAACACAAGAAGAAATATCTCGTGAAACAGATGGTCGTTACATAAATAAAATACTTAAAAAAATTGCAACAAGATACCTGGCCAAAATGCTACTACCACTACCATTACAAGTAGTAAAAATAGTATATGAAGGCTTACCCTACATGGCAGCAGGACTGGACAGCCTCATACACCTAAGACTAGATGTAGACCTACTTGATGCAACAAGCGTATTCGTAACACTATCACAGGGAATGTTTGGACCAGCAGGATCAATCGTATTCCTCCTCGGATTATCAGAAATCCTAGAAGACTACACAATAGAAAAAACCAAACACTCACTAGAAAACAGTTTAATGTTAAACATTAACAAAGTATGGATAAAAACAGAAACTGGAGAAGAAGTACAAATACCATTCACAGACCTAAAAGAAGGTAACAGTGTAGTGGTAAGAACAGGTACAATCATCCCGGCAGACGGTACAATCATCGAAGGTGAAGGTGCAATAAACGAAGCAACAATGACTGGAGAATCATTAGCAGTTCATAAATCAGAAGGTAAAAAAGTATACGCTGGTACAATTGTGGAAGAAGGAACAATTGTAATACGCGTAGATGAACTTAACGAGAAAACAAGAATCAACCAAATTATTGATTTAATAGAAAGTTCAGATAAAGCAAAAGCAGGAATACAAAGTAAAGCAGAAAAACTTGCAGATTCAATTGTACCATGGAACTTTGCAGTAACAGGACTAACATACCTCCTCACAGGAAGTACAATAAAAGCAATAGCAGCACTGACAGTAGACTACTCATGTGCAATAAAACTTGCTACACCAATCTCAATCATCTCAGCAATGCGTGAAGCATCAGAAAGAGAAATTGTAGTAAAAGGTGGAAGATACCTTGAAGCATACGCAACAGCAGACACAATCATTTTCGATAAAACAGGAACATTAACCAAGTCCTGTCCACACGTGGCAAAAACTGTGTCACTCGGAGTACTATCTGATGATGAAGTACTAAGAGAAGCAGCATGTCTTGAGGAACACTTCCCACATAGTGTAGCAACAGCAATAGTTAACAAAGCCAAAGAACTAGGATTAAGCCACGGCGAAGAACTACACTCCGAGGTAGAATATGTTGTAGCTCATGGTATAGCAACAACACTCGTTGGTAAAAGAGCAGTTCTTGGTAGCAGACACTTCGTAATTGAAGACGAAGGAGTTGAAATATCTGATGAACATCAGGAGATCATCAAGGAAAATGCTGATAAATATTCAATCATTTATTATGCAATAGATGGAAATCTTGAAGGAATAATCTGTATAGATGATCCACCAAGAGATGAAGCAAAAGAAGTGCTTGATAAGCTCAGAGAACTTGGCATAAACGATATTGTTATGCTCACAGGTGATTCTGAAAATGCTGCTCATACAACTGCAGAGCTGTTAGGAATTGATAATTACAGGTCACAGGTATTACCTGAGGATAAGGCTTCCATTGTGGAAGAAATTAAGGCTTCAGGTAAGAAAGTTATAATGGTTGGAGATGGTATTAATGATTCACCTGCATTATCCGCTGCTGATGTGAGTGTTGCTATGAAAGATTCATCAGATCTTGCAAGGGAAGTTGCAGATATTACATTGCTCAGACCGACATTACATGATCTTGTAACGACACGTTTATTAAGTCAGCAAATGCTTGATATTATCCAGAGAAATTATAAGTTAATTGTTGTGTTCAACACTTTATTCATGGGTCTTGGATTAACTGGTGTTATTACTCCATCATTGACATCTGTATTCCATAATGGTAGTACGATGTTAATTGGTTTGGATAGTGCTAGGTCTAAAAATTATGAACATGTAGACACTTTTGAAACCATAGATGTAGAAGTTTAGGTTACTTCTACTATAAACTTTTTTTATGACAATTCCTTTTTTTTGATTTTAAGGCCCTGTAGAAATCATATGAATAAAGTGTGAAAAGTAATACTTTTTATCAAAATATTTAAATACTATTATCAAAATAATTATTAACTATACAATAAGTAATAATTTATTATCTATATTTAATATTTTATTATTTGGTGTA
>JAFRKG010000027.1 GCA_017431845.1 Methanosphaera sp.
AATTATCTTACCCAGACATATGCGTCAGATAAGTTATTATATAAAACTAGAGATTGTACAAAACTTAGAAAATATACTAAATATGATTATGTTTATTCAAGATTTACTTTACATTCAATTACAGAGAAACGTGAAGCGAAAGTTTTTGATTGGATTGAAAGTCAATTAAATAAGAATGGATTGTTTTTATTAGAAGTTAGAAGTATTAATGATCCAATGTTTAAAAAAGGTGAAAAACTTAGTGAAAATGAAAATGTTACTACACATTATAGAAGATATCTTAATTTTGAAGATACTAAAATGAAGCTAAAAAAACATGGATTAACAATAGTTTATGCTTTAGAAAGTAATGGACTATCTGTTTATAATGATGATGACCCAACATTAATAAGAATAGTTGCTAAAAAGGAATAATTAAACTTTTTATTCCTTAACTATTTCTATTTTAATCAATAAGCGTGATAAGTATTTTTCTTCTTTTTCGTGGCCCATCAAATTCAACAAAGAAAATACTTTGCCATACCCCCAGACTCATTTTTCCATTAATTATAGGTAATGTTTGATTAGATGTGGATAAGGAAGCTTTTAGATGACTTCTTGCATTATTATCAATTTTATCATGAAAATAATCATCAAATGGTATTATCTGTTCATACAATTTAATTATGTCTTTTTTAAGTCCGGATTCATCTTCATTAATTATTATAGCACTTGTTGTGTGTTTTATTGAAATATTTACTAATCCATCTTGTACCTCTTTTTCAGAGATTATTTCATTTATTTTTGAGGTTATGTTAATTAATTCAACTTCTTTATGAGTATTGATAATTATTTCTTCTTTGATAATGTTCATGTTGCACCTAGAATTGTGATTCAATGTCTTCATAGTCCATTGTTCTTTCACAATAATGACATCTTAGTATAACAGGTTCCTTTGATTGTACATAGAACTTGTCTTGTATAGGCTCATTTGAATTACTAATACAATTAGGATTTGAGCATTTGACGACATCTACAATTTCATCAGATAAATGTAGATTAAACTTGTTTACTATTTCATAGTCCCTTATGATGTTTATTGAGGCTTTTGGTGCTAATAGTACTAGTTTATCCACTTCTTCTTCGGAGAGTTCTCTCCCCTCAATTTTTATGATGTCTTTTTTCCCCATATTTGATGATTCAACATTTATTGCTACCATAACTGGTGTTTCATCATCGGGTAAGTTAAGCATACTTAGTATGTTTGATGCTCTGTTCTGTTTTATATGATCAATTACTGTTCCATTTTTGATTGATTTTACTTTTAATTCTTTCTTTTCTGACATTATAATCTACCCTGTTAATTTTTTTATTTTTCTTGTTTTTATTGCTTGACCTGTGTTAAAGTCTTTTATCTCATAACTGGATAATAATGATTTTCCACATGCTAATAGTTTATCATCCTTATTTACTATTAGTACTTCATCATTTCTTCTTATTTTTTCATCACAATCTATTACGAATTTATTGAATACAGATTTTCCTTTAAGTGCATATGGTTCAGAGTCCTCTGATACCACTACCCTTAAGTTTGGACTTGGTAAATGTTTATGTAATCTGATTGCTCCAAGATCTGATAATATTAGGAAACCATCATTTGCTCTCATATTCACTATTATATCATCATCTTGGTATACATGCCTGATTTTACCTGTTTTTTTACTTTTTTCTATTTTAATTTTTTCTGGATTGTCACCGAATAATGCATCTCCTGATCCTTTTCCAAATTGATAATCTGCTATTTCTTTAAGTCTGTCAAAGTCTGTTACTTTTGCTTCAGGCAGTTTTAGTTCTTCTTCGATTAATTTATAATCTGTCAGGTCATATTTTCCTACTACTTTTCTGTGTATGAGAATGTTTTCATATTTTTGTGAGTATTCAATGATGGCTTGTTGTATGTATTTTTTTGAGTTTTCATCTGTATTTGTTGGTGATTCGTTTTGTGCTAATGGATAGAATTCATCAAGTCCTAATGGTATTATTCCGAAGGGTATATCAGCTATAACTATATCACTTTCTGTGTAGTCTGTGTTTGTTGTTTTTGAGTAGAATGTTGGTATTTTTGGTGTGTATTTTTTGATGTATTCCTTGTTTGCATGTTTTGAGTAGGGTTTGCTTGTGCTTGGTAGTATAATGAGATTTTTGTTTTTTGGTGTTATATTTTCTAGTTTTTCTTTGTGTCTTTGCACTTCAGATCGTGATAGTGATTCATATCCTGTGTAGAAGAATGCTGATTTTTTGCTGCTTGGGTTTAGTTTTTCCATATCATCCGTGTATTCTTGTAGTCTTCTTAGTCCGTCTAATAGGAATGGATGGGACCTGCACCTTGTTTCTACTAGTTTCATCAGTTCGCCGTCAACAATTGCTTGTCTGATTCTTCTTATTTCTGCAAAGCTTATGTGGAGGTTGTGTTCTGCTATGAGTTTTGCTCTTTGTTCTTGTGGCATTTGTCTTAGTTGGTCTGGTGTGTGTTCTGTGCATACTCTGCAACTGCATGGCATTTCTATGAGGTTTTCAAGTTTTAATGTTCCATCGGGCATCATGAACCTGTCTTTGTTTGCGTATAGTATGTATGCTGCACTGTCAAATAGGTCACATCCCATTGCTACTGCTAGGGCAAATACCATTGGATGTCCTGCTCCCATCAGGTGTCTTGGCTTGTTTTCGGGTAGTCCTCTCATAGAGTACATTACTGCATCCACTAAGTCTGCATATCGGTACATTTCCATTAATGGTACTACTGCTCCTATTGGATATATGTCTGCATCATATTTTGATATTTCTTTTGCACAGTATTCTCTTAGGTCAGGGTATGTTGATCCTTGTACTACACTGTTTAATAGTAATTTTTTCCGTACCTTTGATGCTTCTTCTGCTCTTTCTATTGTGATTTTAAGGTCTTCTTCTGCTTCTTCTCGTTTAACATATGGTGCTGTTGGTATGTCTAGGCTTGTCCCTATATCTGTTCCTATTGCTTCTTGGAATTTTATTACTTCCTCATTGTTTATGTCTATGTCACCATATACTGATAGTTGGAATGAACCTGAATCTGTTTCTATTGTTCCAGGAAAGTCTATTAGAGAATGTACTCCATCTTTTAGTGCTTTTTCTTTTAATTGTTCATTTTTGTATATTATATATGAGTTTGTTATTACTATCTCTGCACCAAATTGTTTTACGTCCAGTGTTTGTTTTCCTGGATGAACCACGGGCATGAGATTTGGTGTTGTTACTCTTCCATGTGGCGTTTTAAATGTTCCTATACGTGCCATTGCATCTTTATATTTTATTTCAAAATCCAAACTAACTACTCCCTGCAAAATTTTAATTATTACTATTTATATTTGTTAATAGTAACTGAAATAATTTTATAAAAGTTAAGTTTTATTAAAAAAAAAGTGGTTGATTTATGAGTTTAATATTTCACAAATCTTGTCTGCAAGTTTAAACATTGCATAATCAGTGTAATATCCATTGTTAAATGAGATTATATCATAATCTTCTTTTTCAAATAAATCCTGTTGATTTATTAAATATGTGTTTTCTCCCCGTGAACGAGCATTCATATATGTTTTTTGGATAATTTCATCAAATCCTTCATATTTTTTGCATTCATTAAATGATCCTGTTGTTAATAGTATTATTTTTTTGTCTGGATGATATTGTCTAATTTTTTTGTAGAATTTTTCATGTCTTTTTTCAAATTCTTGTTTGTTGGTTGCATCCCTTGAGTAGTCTATTACTATGCTATCACATTCTGTTTTTCCTATTAATTGGGCCATTTTTGGTGTTGCTTTGCAACATCTTGTTATGGAATAGTTGATAATGTCTTGGTTTAGTTTTTGACTGACTATATTTGGATAGCTGTTTGAACTTTTAGTTGCAGATGCTCCTTGTGCTGCACTTCCACCATAGAAGAGTATAGGTTGTCTTTTTTCTTTTGGATAATTGAATTTGAATACTCGAGCATCTTTTTCAAATCCTATGCGCATTGCTTCTATTGAATCATAACTTGGTAAGAATATACATACAGAACTATTTGAAGGTATAATTATTGAGTCTGCAAAGCAATTTTTTCCTGCTGTTGGTACTATTATTGTTTTGTAGTTATATTTTCCTTTTTTATCCACTGTGAATATTGTTATTGTTGATGAGTTCCACATCACCATATTTTTATAGTTATAACCTCTTCGTAGTTTTATTTTGAATATTAATCGTTTAGAAGTTGTTTTAAATCTTATACGACATCCACATGTTGATGTTTTATGGTAGTTTACCAGGTACTTTGTTTTTGGGTGTAATTGTATTATTTCGTCTTGAATTTCTTGAGGATATTTGCAAAAGTCCACTTTATTATGATTGTTGGTTCCGAATACTAATGGAGGATATTTAAATAAATCAATATACTTGAAATTTTTATCATTTATCTTTTTTAATGGATCTTCAACTGATTTTAAATATTCCATTCTAATAATCCCCTTAAATTTTCATCTAATTTCTTATATATTAAAATATTTCCCGTATCATTGATGTAATAATTATTATATGCACACATATCCTTATGTTCTTTATCAAATATGTAAGATAAATCAATCACTTTAATTTCATTATTATATACATAATCTTTTATTGTGTTGTTTGCTATGATTTTTTTGAATGACTTGGATTCTGGTATTGCATACCATCCAATCAGATATTTACAATATTGTTTCATTACTGATATTAATTGTGGTAGAATCTCTTCTACTACAGATTCTTTTTGTCTGAATTGATCTAATTCTATTATTCCTACATCAGCTACTTGAGGATAACTCATATTATAATAATTTAGCACAGATTCTAAGTAGTTGTTTTCATTAAATGTCACATGATTTACTTCAGCTTCATATTTTCTTTCCAAAATATTTGAAAACATACTTTTAACACTGGTACATCCTATACCATAACTTATTGGACCCCCTACAACTACCATGGTCTTATCGGAATAGACATTTATTTTTTTTATATATGTATCCTCCGGAACTTCTATGGCAAGTTTACTTAGTTGTGCTATGATAGGTGAATAAATTAGTATTTCATATTTTTGACCTTCATCTATGTAACAAGACATATCAATAGTTTCACGTGATTTTTTGAAGAAAAAATCAATGTTTAACCAGTTTTTATTACCTGATAATCTATACATAACTGAAATACCTTCACGTGCTGTTATACCTATATGTGGAAAAAATTTTTTCTGTATATTTGATATTTTGAAAATTATGTCAAACTTTTGGGAGTTACTTTCGAATATGTATGACATTGAATTTTCGGGTTTCGGAATTTTTCCATCTAATAAATCTAATATAATAATTATACACCTCTTGTTAAAATTTATGTTTTAACTAATATTTAATATAACTTATTAATACTAAAAACAATGCAAACTATAATATAACGTTTTAAAAATAGAAGAAAATGTAAAGATTCAGAAGTTATCGTTTACTTCTTTAAATCTATTTACGTACATTTCGAATGTTTCGTTTATATTTGGTCTTTTTCTGAATCTTGATACCCGTCCATGACATCTTATTGTTTTCGGAATCGCCATGTATTCTCCATAAGTATTTGTTAAGAAATAATCCGGATTGTTTGGTGCAGGAAACTCGTAGTTTCCAAATGTCATCTTGGTTAATGGGAATATTTTATCTGTTTCAAATATTTTAAATTCATAGAGATTACGTTTGTAACCGTGGGCACCTTCCACACCCGGTATTATATATGGTTGTTCTTCATAAGTTAATCCTAGTTCAGAGTAATATTTTCCAATTACTTTTTCATAGTCTAAGCCCATATATACAGTTGATCTATCATCACCCTGTGTCAGGTTACGATAAAAGTTATTTTGTGCCTGATTATATCTTACTCCAATATTCTCGAAATCTTGTTCTTTAATATAATCATATGGAAAAACATCTAATCCTGCCATTACACTTTGTCCTGCTCTTTCTCTATCCATAACAAATAGTTGTGCAAATGAGTTTACTTGTTTTACGTTTGGTTTTCTGTGGCGGTAATAAATGTTTATACAATCATCTAAGTTGTGTTCACGTACTTCATCATACATCACACTTATTAAATGATGATAATCTTGTCTCATCATTCCTATGTCTAAATCATCATCCCATGGTATGAAGTTTTCGTGTCTTACTGCCCCTAATAGATTTCCATAATCCAGCCACCAGTTTATTCCATGTTTTTGACATATATTATCCATAAATTTTAGTAATTGCATGCATAATTCTTTTATGTTGCCATGTAACCTGTTTGGTGTTAGTTGATAGTCAAGGAATAATGTATTGAATAGATCATTGTTTGAATCAGATATAGCTTCTAATTGTCTTTCATAACGATCTATTGTCATTTCAAGGTATTCTATTTTATTAGTTAAGTATTCTGTTTGTTTGTATATTTTCTGAAATTTCTCATAGTTGTTTAAAAAGTTTGAGAATTCATCATATGAATTTAGTAATTCTTTATTGTCATCAAATAATTCTTTGTTTTCATTCATGTAATTGAATAATTCTATTGATGAATTTTTCTGGTCATTGAATGTTAAGAGCAATATTTGGCAGTCAATGTATTTGTTTACAAATTCTTGTTCTTCTGACACATTTTTTACTTTAATATTTTCGAAGATATTTTTTAATTTTGGATAATAGCTAAATATTGTATTGAATTGTAATATTATATGGAATTTTTCTTCATTATCACAATCTTTAATTATATTGATTGGTTCGTTGTGCCATGATAATTTATGTGATTTAACTATGTTTTCTCCATTTATTTGTATTTTTACATAGTCAACATATACTGGGAGACGTTTTTTATTAATGTTTCTGTAATCAATTGCTCTGAACATTAATTTTAATTTTCCTTTGTTTATACATTTTATCAAGTAATTATCTGATCCATGACTACTTGATATTGTGTATCCTTCTCCTTCATCATTTTTCATCCATGGTGCTTGTCTAATTTTTATGCGTTGATTGTATTCTAAGAATTCAATAGAATTTGTTTTTGTTCCATAATTTTTTATGTCTATTCTGTTTTGTCCCCATGCGATTATAACATTTTTTAGTTTGGAGTTAAGTGTGTCGAAATTTATTATATTCTTTTTGTATGAATCAAATAAATCATTTATTTGGCTTTTAAACGTGTTTAGCATGGTTAATTTGATATCCTCTAACTTTTGTGACAACATAACACCTTCTGTAATTTTTTGTAAACTCTCTAAATTAAATTTTTATAAGAAATAGTATAAATAATTAATGAAAAATATGTTTTAAAGTGTTTAAATTTCATTTTAAGAAGTTACTGTTAATTTTTTGATTAACTGATGTTATTTTCATTATTAGGACATAACTTAGTTTATTCATTATATTGATTAAATGTTATTAATTATCTATGTTGCTTATGATGGCTTGATTTTGTATGAGAATATTTTTCTAAGTTTTTAATGTTGTTTTATTAATTATTGTCCCTTTCAATATTATACTATTTTGAAATATTGTTATTTTGACCTTGTTTATATATAGTTTAAATTTTCATTTTTGTATATTTTCTAATTATATTTACTCTTATTTGTAAATGGTCTCCATTTGATAGTTATATGTAGTATTTCATTGTTTTGTACATTTTTTCTAAAATGTATTGGTTTATCATGCCATATTAACTGGTTTTCCTTTAATATCTCTTGATTATCTATTTTGAAACTTAAATAATCTATGTAAACTGGAAAACGTTTGTTAGTTCTATCTCGTATGTCTAATGTTCTTAAATCAAATTTTAAGCTTCCTTTATTAATACATTTAATCTTGAACGATATCTCTGATTTATCACTCGTTAGATAGATTCCTACTCCTTTGTCGTTTGTGAACCATCCCGGCATAAATATTTTTGATGATTCATCAGATATATCATATATTTTTACTTGATTTGATGGTGAACCTTCATTTTTTATATCTATTCTCGCAGTGTTGTATTTGTTTAGTAATGAATTTGTTAATATCTTGTCTTGTTTTGGTGTTTCTTGTGTTACAAATTTTCTTAGCCAATCATATTCCGTGTGAATTTTGTTTTTTTGGCTATATTCTATGTCTTCAATTGTATTTATTATTGCTATGGCAGGACTTAATTCATTAGTATCATATTGATCATATTCCGTGTATTTTTTTACTATTTGATTATATGTGTGGTTAGAGTAATATTTAAGGAATGTGTGTTTGAATGAGTTTGAGAAGAATATTTTTCTTATTAATTCCTCATATTCTGTAGAGTATTCTTCCATGTTTGTTCCATATTCATATTTTGGTACAAAACCTATAATTGGATATTCTTGTTTTTTTAATGGGTGTTTTTCATTGATTTTTATCGCATTATTTAATGTTTTTTCATCTATATGTTCATCTATAAATGATATCCCTAGTAATTCTGGACTATATCGTTGCAAAATTGTTGTGTATAACTCTTGTTTATTCTTTGATTTGATTTTTAGTAGACTCACATCCAATAGAGGGTTTAATGTAATTTTATTTGATAAATATTGTTCTATATTCTCTTTAAGATTATTTCTAAGTGTAGTGTGTGTATATAAAAGTTTATGGAATTCATCAGAGTATATATCATATTCTTTCAAGTGTTTTTGTAGTTTATGGATGTTTCTCCAAGAGAAATTTTCTATATTTTTTCCAAACGTTTTTGAGTAATATTTCGCTTTTTTAGAGTATGTATCAATTAGCTCATTTAATGTTTTATTGTCATAGTTACTGTATGGATTTGTATTATTTATAATATATTCTTCATGTTCTGTATTGTTTTGTAAATTTATTTGGGAGTTTAATGTTAATTTAGTATTATATGATTTTTCTATGCTTTTTTGAATATCTTTTATGATTTCTCGCTGTGATTTTTTAATTGGTAGATTAGTGAGTTTTGATAGTTCTGTTATTATCTTTGAATTGGGATCAATGCTTGTTATTTGTATGTTTTGAGGGTTAATGTTTGAGTTTAATATTAAAGATAATATGATTCTTGACGATATTGTTTCATCAATGTTTATTATGATGTTGTTTTTTTGTTGACATATGTTTCGTATAATGTTAATCCATTGATTAAACCAGTTGTCTATACATTGTATTGCTTCTGTTGTGTATGTGCTTATTGTGTTTTCTTGAATGTTTGTTTTTTGATATGATATTTTTTTGTTGTTTTTGTTTATGATTAATTTGTAATCTTTTGGTATTTGTGTTATTTCTTTTATTATAGTTTCATCAAAGGATATGTTTTGTTTTGTTGTTAGAAATGTATCTGCATATTCTTTGTTTAGGGTTAATGAATGTTTTTCTTTAATGTGTTTTATTAGTTTTGTAAGTGAGTTTGAGATTGTGTACTTGTCTTCTTCTTTGTAGATATATAATCCATAGCTTCCATTATTATCTTGTGTTATTGTTATGTTATCATCATTATTTGTTATGTTTAAGTATGTTCCGTTTCCTGTTAGTTTGTTTTCAGGAACTTCGTGGTTGTAAATATTGTTTTCTATTATTGTGTATCCATATAGTTTTGTTTTAGTTTTTTCCAGATTGTCGGATTCTATTATAAAAAATTCATCTTTTTGCATATGATCACTAATTTATTTTTATTATTTTTTTTGATGAATGACTAAATTGAATTATTTTCTGATAAAAAATTAAATATTATTATTTTAGTTTTTTCTTTTTTTTGATTTATTATTTAATATATTGCTTCTTGTTAGAAATTCATGAATTCATTGTAGTTTTTTCTCAAAATATCAATAATTGATTACATGAATTATTCTATTTATTTAAATGACTTAAAGAATATTTCTTAAAATTAATGAATTATCTTATATTTTTTTGTTTATTCATATTTTGTTGAAATAGATTAGTGTTAAAAGAAGTAATAAGATATTTTTCTTGATTATTAAAAGAGATAATGAAAATAAAAAATATATGATTTCGTGGATAATCCAATTATTAACTCTTTTAGAAGTTTTTGTTTATTTCTCCTAATTTCTTTATGTGTTCTTCCATTCTCTCATATACTTTTTCATGATTTGAAAGATAATCATAAAATCCATGGGCATAAATTTCTTTTGGTATTTGATTATAATCCTTTCCATATAAATCAGAGATATATTTAATGTAACGATTTGGACATGGATATTCTCTGTTTTCAAATTGTATAGTCTTTAAGGGGAATATTGTGTCATAGTCCTGTATTGTTAGTAATGCATCTTCTATTCCGGTTATTATCTTATCGGTTTTTGTTTTTGAAATTCCTAATCTTTCGGATGCTTCGTTTATAACTATTTTTCGATCTTCACCTGCACTTAGTCTTCCTAACATCCTTTTTGTTTCTATTTCATATACTGATTCCCAGTTTGGAACTTCTTTCTCCAGGTAGTCTGAAGGAATTATGTCAACAAATGCATATAAATGTTTGTCCACCCAATAATTTAGTTTAACGAATGGTAAAAGCACATTTTCATTGGTCTTTGTTGTGGTATTTGCTTCCATGAAGCCTGTGAGATTATGTTCTTCTATTTCCTTATCGATAATTTGATAGAATTTTTCATAATCATCTCTCATCATTTTAATATCACAATCATCATCCCATGGTATGAATCCTTGATGTCTAATTGCCCCCAGTAATGTTCCTGCATATAACCACCATTGTAGGTTATGTTTTTTACATACATTCCCTATAAAATCTAATAGTTGCATGTTTAATTCTCGTGACAATTTTACAATTCTTTTAGGTTCTACTTTATTATATTTGAATAATGTGTTAAAAAGAAAATTGTATGAATCTAGTATATTGTTTGTTTCCTTTTTTTGTTCTTCAAGTCGTAGAAAGAGTTCTTCATATTGTTTGTTAAGTAGTAATATGTCTGATTTTATTGATTCATTAGATTGTGTGTTTAAATGTTTCTGATTTCGGATATATTGAAGGACATCAGTTATTGTGTCATCTAAATTTTTTTTATCAATATTTAATAAGTATGCTTTTAGTGATGGGAAATAATTGTAGATATTTTCACATTTTATTTCTAGAATAAATTGTTCATTGTCTGTGCATTTTTTATTGTGAATTATTGGTTTATCATGCCATGCTATTTTATTCTGAGTTATTAGTTGATTGTTTAATTTTATTGATACATAGTTAAATAGCACTGGTCTTCTATTATTTTTAAGATCTTTATAATCCACTCCTCTAAAACTAAATTTAATATTACCCCCATTAACACAATGGAATGATATTTTATTATCTGTTCTTTTGAAGGTTATTCGAGCTCCTTGTCCTTGTTCGTCCTTGAACCATCCTGGAAATGTTACTTCTATTTCATCAGTACATTCAAATGAGGCTAATTGATTGTGTTTTCCATTATTTTTTATATCTACACGAGATATACCCCATGCTCTTCTTAGCCAATCTATGGATTGTACACATTTTGTTGTTGAAATATTGTTTTGATGATAAGCATTTATTATTTCAGTTAATTGTTTTTCGAATTCATTTATCATTTTTTTTGCAATATCATTATCATATGTTAACAAAAGAGTAGCCTCCATATTCCTAGTTTTTTAAGTTTCTTAATGGTTCTGTTATTTTCCATGATGTTGAGTTAAATAGATCTTTTTTGAATTTTTTTAAAACTTTGTTTTCATGTTTTAAGTAGTTTACCTCATTGATAAGATTTATTACATCTGCTGTTCCAAGGTTAATTTGTTTATTATCATATAACGAGTTACTTTCTCTGTTAATTGGCTTCCAAGTGACGTGTAAATGCACTATTTGTCCATCTTCCACTGTTTTTGTATATACATAGGGGCTGTCATGCCATGCAACCATACTACCCGAGATTATTGTTTCATCATCTATAATTATCTCAGTATAATCAATTAGTAGGGGTATTCTGTTTCCGAGGTTATCTTTATAGTCTATGCTTCTAAAGTCAAATTCTAGTTTTCCATCATTAATACATTTAAATGTTAAATCAAGATTTCCAGTAATGCTTTGAATAACTGTTCCTTTTCCATTTTTATCATTAAACCAGCCAGGTTGAGTTATTTTAGTTAATAGTTCGTCATTTTTGATTAGAAATACATCATTTCCTATTTTTCCATTGTTTTTTACATCTATCCTGCATTCAATGTATTTGCTTAAGTCATCATAGTTTTCTTCATTAATTATATAATGATATTTATAATAGTTTTCAGTGTCATTAATTATCCAATTGAGGATGTATTGATCTTTTTCAGCTAAAAGTGAGGGATCGAATTCATTGTTAATAATCATTTCTCGAAAGTTGTTTGCAGTGCTTTCTAGGAACTCTTTCTTGAATTTGATGTCTATCCGGTCCATGGTAAAGTGGAAGTTATGGTATTTAGCATAGGTGAATGCATCCATGAATTCAGAGGTATTACCATTATCATCTAAAAAGTTGTGAATCAGTTCGTATTCAACATCCATTGCATATACTTTTTCCTTGTTTTTTACTGAAGAATTTGGATTGTCACGACGGTACATATAGAATGCTTCTGGTATGAACATTACTCTTTGTCCATAATAGAACGTTTTAAACCAGAACCCATTATCTTGGTATGATGCACCAGGTGTTTCTGAATGTCTTATACAGTTTTTTCTAAGAAAATCCGTGTTGTATAATCCTGTCCATGTGTTCATTTGCATAGTATAAGCTTCGTGTGATTTGCTTGTTGAAATAATTTTATTATAATATTCTTCAGTTGGATCTAATTTGAAAAGTTTTCTGATTATGTTTTCTCCTTCACCGAAGAATCTGTAAAAATCACTTTTTACGAAGTCCAACTTGTTTTTCTTAGCTGTTTTGTATAATGTTTTAAACATGTCTTGTAGAATCCAGTCATCACTTTCTACTATTACAATATATTCTCCACTTGCCATGTCCATACCTATATTCATTGTATGCCCATAACCTGCATTGTCTTTGTCAATTATCTTGATTCTATTGTCTTTTGATGCATATTCTAACAATATATTTAATGAGTTATCTGTTGATCCATCATTTACACAGATTACTTCTATGTCTTCTAATGATTGTACAATGATACTGTCTAAACATTCAGGTAAGTATGTTGCTACATTAAAAATAGGTATTATTACTGAAACTTTCACATTTGGATTAGTTTCTTCAAAGTTGATTAATTGTCGTATATTAACCTTATCATGTGTTTTCTGTTTTTCTTTTTCAAATTCTTCATAAGCCATAAAAAATCACATAATACGCAGATTTGTATTAAAAATATATACTATATTTATGTTTTTAGTTATTATTAAGATTAATTATATGTATTTTATCAAAGTGTTTTACGTTCTTTAATTATCATCAGATGATTATCTGAAGTATTATTTATGCAATAATTTTTTAATCTTATTTGAGATTAATCTTAAAGGTTTTGTGATATTCCAACTGGTTGAATTAATTATTGAATCATTAATTTGCTTTAATTCCATGTTCTCGGTTTCAATTTTAGAATATTCTATTGATATATTTTTTTTATCATTTCTAAGTTCTTTTAAAGTATTTTCTTTTCGTTTTAATTCCTGTTCGATAAGTTTATTTTTAGAGTGTAATGAATCGTTTTTTATTTTAAGTTCGTTTATATCTTTCTTTAATTTCTCGATGATATTAGTGTAATGTTTTTGAGCAGATGTATCTCTGTTCGCCTTTTTTATTGAAGATAATTCATGGACTAACTCTTCAGTAATTTTATCATTATTTGTATCTAGTTGATTGATTTTTTTGTTTATTTCATCGTATTTTACGATGTTCAATATTTTTCTATAATTATATTGGTAAAACTCCTTTGCAAAATGAACTTTTCCTGGTCCCCAAATATGATTTTTATCTAGACTGGTCTCTTCAAAATCAATGAAAAATACATCATAATTTTCGCACACATAGTCCTCCAAAATTTTTAATGATTTATTAACAGGATTTTCCATATTTACAAAACTCTCTTCCGAACCATCATCCAATGTTCTATATTCCATCATGCGCACACTAATCAAAAAGATCTTGGTATCAGGATATTTTTCTTTCATATTATTAAAAAATACTTGGGAGTACTTTTTAAATAATTCCATATATTCATCCAGATTATCGGTTGGAGTTATAGTTTTTGTTTCGGATAACTTTTTATAAAAATTAGTGTATGGAAGATGCCAGTGATTGTTTGTGATAATATTATCTTCAAATAGTAACACTCCAAAGTATGCATCAAAAAACAAGTCCATCATTAAATATTGTATATCTTTAGACATAATCTGATAAAATCGTTTAATCATGTCATTATACATACAGTTTATGTTATGTTCAGTGTACTCTGTTTCTTTAGAGATTATTAATTCATCACGATTTACATTGATTGGTTTTTGTGCTAGACTTATTAACGTCGTTCTTGCTAATATAAATGATTTTTCAAAATCTTCCCAATATTTATAATTATGAGGTGAACGAAAAATATCATCCGATACACAACAGCCCATTACACCAATTTTAACTACCATATCATCACTTATACTAATTATATTCCACTTTTCAAAAGTTCTATGATTAAATCTGAATTTTAAGTATGTAAATTATATGTCAAAAATGAAAAAATATTAAAAAAAACGACATATTTACCTATTTAACTAATATTTCAATTTTTAGAATTATTTATCAACTTTATGGATTGAACTTCTTAATTTATTAAATTGATACTCAGTTTACAAATAAAATAATAGACAATTAACTCTTAATTCATAAATTAATATATCAACATTTTAGATATGTTATTTAAATCTTAAGGATAATCCCCTCAATACCCATCAATAAAAAAAAATCAATCCCATATTTATAAGAATATTTATATTTTAAGTTATTATTAAATTTGATTACAATAATAAAACAATCACCCCTCTTTTAAATACTTATACACAATTATAAACAATGAATAAATAAACACTAAATACCAAATCTCATAATATTTAAACTAAAAAAGACATACATAAATAATGTATATAAAAATTATAATGGAATACTTTATATGAATAAAAAATTAATAATTGGAATATTAATCTTTTTAATACTACTAATCATAGGCTTTGTCATAATAGTCGACATGAACAAGGCAGATGCTGAAGTTCCAAGTATTAATACACATTTACAAACAGCAAACACAGAATACAACAACGCTGTAACATACCTTAACTCAAAAAATTATTCACAAGCAACAGAACACATAAACACATCATACACAGAATATGTGCAAGCACAAACCAGAGCACAAAATGCACTAAAAAAAGCAACACGAAACAACCAAAGCATACAAATACAATACTTCAACCTCACACTTACAGAAATAGAATACAAAATAAATGCAACACTAGACCTCTACAACGGACTGACGACCGTTAACAACAGTCCATCCCAAGCAACACAATACTTTACAAACTCCCATAAAAACATGGTAAATGCCACAGAATATTCAGATAAACGTAAACTATTAGAAGAACAATATCCAGACAAATTTACAAAATGAATGGAAAAAGAAATCTTCCAATGGAAGATAAAGGAGACATAATACAATGGCAAAAGAAATCAATACATCACAACCAATCGTGTATGTATTAAATCCATCATGTCAAATAGAAGACCTAGAAATAGGAAGTGACTATGAAGGAGTAATCACCAGAGTAGAAAAATACGGATTCTTCGTCAGCCTAAGTAAAAGCGTATATGGACTACTAAGAACAAGAAACCCAAAAGAAAAAGTAGGAAACAAAATAGTAGTCAAAATAAGCGAAATCAAACCACACAAAGGAAAAATGGACGTAGACCTAACATACTCAAAAACAAAATACGGTGACAACTACGAAAAAATAAAAGTCAAAAGAAACGTGAAAAGAACAAGAATAGCCGACCTATCCGAAAACAACCTAGGAAGAAACGTAGCAATACAAGGAGAAATAATACAAATACAACAAACAAGCGGACCAACAATATTCACAGTACGAGACGAAACAGACATCACATGGGCAGCAGCATTCAACGAACCAGGAGTACGAATGTACCCAGAACTAGAAGTAGAAGACACAGTAGAAATACTGGGAGAAGTCTCATTACACGGAGGAAAAATACAAATAGAATCCGAAAACATAGAAAAACTAGAAGGACAAGAAGAAGAAAAATTCAAACAACTAGTCTTCGAAGCAATGGACAAAAAAGCAGAACCAGAAGACACAAGCGTAATGGTCGAAAGTGAAATACTAGACTTACTAAGACCAAAACTAGCATTAGCAGCAAAAGCAATAAGAAGAGCAGTACTCGATGGTAGATCAATACTAGTAAGACACCATGCAGACGCAGACGGAATATGCGCAGGAGTAGCAGTAGAACAAGCAGTAATACCACTCCTACGAGAAGAAAGTAACGATGCAGATGCTGAATGGCACTTTTTCAAAAGATCACCAAGTAAAGCACCATTCTACGAACTAGAAGACGTAGTGAAAGACCTATCATATGCACTGGAAGACGCTGAAAGACACGGACAAAAACTACCACTACTAGTACTACTAGACAACGGATCAACAGAAGAAGACGTAGCAGCACTAAGACACTCAAAAGTATACGGAATAGAATCCATAGTAGTAGACCACCACTACCCAGGAGAAGTAGAAAACGGAAAAGCACTAATTGACAACTACGTAGACATACACGTAAACCCATACCTAGTC
Organism: Methanosphaera sp.; assembly: GCA_017431845.1. Taxonomy (GTDB): domain Archaea; phylum Methanobacteriota; class Methanobacteria; order Methanobacteriales; family Methanobacteriaceae; genus Methanosphaera. Next base: position 16,867 of record JAFRKG010000027.1, read on the forward strand.
GGAGGAGACTCACAACTAACCGCAGGAGCACTAGCAGTAGAACTAGCAGGAATGATAAACCCAGACATAAGACCAACAATAAGACACTTCCCGGGAATAGCAGCAGTAGGAGACCATGCAGAATGCAGTGAAGTAGACCAATACCTAAAAATAGCAGAAGAAGAAGGATACACAAGAGAAGACCTAGACAAAGTAGCAACATGCGTAGACTTCGAAGCATACTTCCTAAGATTCATGAACGGAAGAGGAGTCATGAACACAATACTAGGACTAGAAGACAAAGAAAGACAAGAAGAACTACTCAACGTACTAATGAGCGAATCAGACAAAAGAGTAGAAACACAACTAAAAGCCGCACTACCAAACGTAGAAACAACATACTTCGACAACGGAATACAACTAAACAGACTAGACGTAGAAAAATACGCACACAAATTCACATACCCAGCACCAGGAAAAACAACAGGATACGTACACGACAAACTAGTACAAGAAAAAAGCGAAGAAGAACCAATAATGACACTAGCAAACGGACCAGACTTCGCAGTACTAAGAGCAACAGAAACAATCAAAAACGACTACGAATTCAACCTCAACAACATAATAACAAAAATACAAGAAGAAATACCACAAGCAGGAGCAGACGGAGGAGGACACGAAGTAGCAGGATCACTCAAATTCGTAGAAGGACTACAAGAAGAAGTACTAACACTATTCATAGAAGAAGTAAAAAAACTAGAAAAACAACAATAACCCCCTTCAAACAATTTCCTCTCTTTTTAGAATTATACTCAATCAAATTTTTAAAAAAAAAAATATTCAAACCAGACTTTAACAAGTGTAGAACTATTTAATCAACATCAATCATTTAAAAAAAATCAATAACTTATTTTAAGAAAAAAAATAATTGAAAATATAAAGAAAACTAAGTAACAATTCCATATAAATTAAAAACTATAAGTATTTAACTTGTCAATACATAATAATTATTATGGAGTTCGAAGAATTAGAAAAAAAGTATGTTGAGTTGAATTCACGCTTGAATAAAATGGAAAAAAATAATAATAGAATATTAAATTCATACAATGATTTATTTAATTCTATTTTCATAGATTATGAATTAAAACCTAAGGGGTTATTAAAATGTAGGTTAGATTTACTAACAGAAATGTTAACATTTATAGATAAAATTTGTAAAAAACATGACATCAAATGGTGGTTAAACTATGGTACATTACTAGGTGCATATAGACACAGTTCTTTCATCCCATGGGATGATGATGTTGATATAAGTATGACTCGTAAAGATTTTAATAAATTTCTTAAAATAATTAATGATGAAATCAATGAAAATAATTTAGATGATTGTTTATATTTATTAAACGGTTATCTTGTTGAAAAAGATTTTATTATATCATTTCCTTCTTTAATTTGCCGTCTACCATCTTCAATTAAGGAAAACGCATTGAAGTTTAATGTATATAATTTAGGTTTTATTGATATTTTTCCGTTTGATTATGCTGTTAATTCTGAAAAAATTAATGATCAAATATATACTGATTTTCGAGATGAATTTTATGTAAAGTCTATTAAAGGAATACCAAAAACAGAATTAATCAATGAATACTATGACAAATTAGATTTATCTTTAAATGAAACAAATATAATAATTCCTGGTTTTGACGGAGTACATGGATTAAATTGTGATTATAATTTAATTAAATATAAAACAGAAGATATATTTCCATTGAAAACTATTTCATTTAATAACAGAAAGTATTATTGTCCTAATAATACTAAAGAATATCTTGAGAAAATGTACGGAAAAAGTTTTATGAAAGTTCCAAAAATCATCCATCATCATAATGCACTTTCTAATTCTAGATTGATAGAACACATATCTGAATGTTATGAAGAGCAAATTAGCAAATTAAAATTGTTTAATAGTTCTGAAATATGTAATGATGTAGAAGAAAAGGGAAATAAAACAAAAAAAGGAAATCTTTTAAATAAAATTTGGAATAAATAAATAATTAATCAGTTAACTGTACATTAATTAGTTTACTTTAAATTCAATGATATTTTAATTTTTATTTTCTTTTAAAGCACTAATAAACTCGTTTTTTAGTAATATAATTTCATCGTCTTTTTTCTTAATGTCTTCCTTCAAAGACAAAATTACCTCATCCCTACTTTTCAAATCCTCCTTCAAAGACAAAATATCACTACGATTAGACGAAATAACCTCATCCCTACTTTTCAAATCCTCCTTCAAAGACAAAATATCACTACGATTAGACG
>JAFRKG010000028.1 GCA_017431845.1 Methanosphaera sp.
ATATATTTACTATTTTTACAAAATAATACTTAATATAATAACAAATAATTTAAAAATAATTTGTTATTATTAATTTAAATAGATTATATTAAAAAAAATATATTTCTTAAACTGACGACATTGTCAAAAAAATACACTAAAATGATAAAATATTAAATATAGATAATAAATTATTACTTATTGTATAGTTAATAATTATTTGATAATAGTATTTAAATATTTTGATAAAAAGTATTACTTTTCACACTTATTCATATGATTTCTACAGAGCCATTTTTTGATAAAATTATAAAAATTTGTTCATTTTTTTGAATATGTATGTATATTTTTTGTTCAATTTTTTGAGCATGTTTTTTTTTGGAAAACTTTATTTTTGTTATAAATTATACATTAATAACTTATAACTTATTATTTTTATTATTGGTTTGGAGAACACGTGTTTAATTAAATAATATTATTTAAAGAAATTGCAAAAGCATACAAAATCAACAACCAGAACAAAGTACACCAATGTAAGGATTGTCAGAAAATAGGAAATTCACTATCATACTACAATCCTAAACGAAAACTATAGGTAAAACAGAAGTAAGTGACAAAAAAATGAATCTACGACAGGCAACAAGGGATAAAATACAACAATTCTACCATGAAGAATACAACATCAAAGAAATACCAAAATATATTACGAAAAACATCCACTGAAGAGAATTTGCATTCAACCATGCAGACAAAGAGCAAATAGACAGATACAAGAAATTCCCACAGCTACGATACCTAAAACAAACAATAAAAGCTAAATCACAATATGTAACATACTCATCACTAACAACATATAATACTCCCACCAAACGTGAAGGATGTGACTGGGCTGAATTCGAGAACAAATAAATCAAGGACAATGGGACTAGCAAGAGGATAACTAAGACCAACACTATACTATAAACTACTAACAAAAATAGCAAATATACACAAAGACTTATCTGATACAAAAATAAGTCTAGAACAAAAAGGATATTGGGATTACCCTCAACATTACACTATAATGTAAGTATGAAATGTACGGTAGTAAAAAATATTGAGGAATTTGATCCGTTTAATAAGGTTGTATCTAGGTTTGTAGAAGAAAAAATGAGGGTAATAATTTAATACAGTTAAAATAACAAAGTATATGAAGAAGATGAACCTATTTTATTTATAATAGATAAAAAATATAAAATAATAGTGAATATAATATTAAAATATATGTACATATAATATATTGAATATTTAAATTAGTAAAATCAATTCATATTACTCTTAAAATGATTTGGGGGTATTTTTCATGGTGTATAAATTAGATAATTCCAATTCAATTCAAGAAAATCTAAAAATAAATTTACCTATTAGAAGATATACTACTATGGCTTCTGCAAAGATATTAACATTTATAGATAATTGTGTTCGAAGTTTAAATTACCTTAAAAATGAGGGTTTTGAAATTGATGATTTATATTATCAACGTCTTTCTGAATTCTCGGATATAATTTCTAATAAACTAATTGTAAATGATTATAAAACTTATCAAAAAATAAAATCATACATTAACATGGCTAGTCTTGTTGCTGATTCTGGTTTTAATCATAAGGATCCTGGTTCAATCATATCATCTTTTTATGGGTTAAGAAATAACTTAAAAAAATTAAATGTTATAGAAAAGTAATATATGAGTTTAGGAGTGTTTTTTGTGGATTTTTCAATAATAGAAAATGAAACTACTTTGAAAAGTAAAGAGAAATATATCAAAGATGATTATTTTAATTTATTAGTTCAATATGCAGTTAAATTTCATGATTGCTATGAGGCACATGATCTAATAAAAAATTTATTTGAATTATATTCTATAAATGAATATGAATCATTTTTTGAAAATAAATTATTGTCTAATAATAAAAATAATGAAATTTGCTTTGAAATATATAGTTTATTTTGCGAATGGAAACCATACACCTATTACAACGTAGGAAATTGTAGAGGAGCCTTTTTAGAAGAATTCATTTATCATCTTCTAAAAAAAATATATACTACCGATAATATTTATAAAGAAGCCAATATCCTACTTGATAATTATTCCAGCCATACTTGGGATGTAATAATAATATTTGAAGACTTACTCAAAGCTATAGAATGTAAATTTTCATCATATTCCATACAAATAAAACATATCAACTTAATCAAGGGTTTTAAGAATAAATTCAATAATTTTAATGTATATTTGGTAAGCTATGATTACAAGGATGCAATACAGGATGCATTAACTATTATAACAAATAACAATACAGATGATATATTGAAAATGATTAATATAATTTCTATAGAAAATTTAATTGAAGACAATCCTTTTGATATAATCAAGACACAATCCTCTAATTAATTTAAAAATAATCAACAATAAAAGTTCTAAGTTTCTATGTATTAGGAGGAATGTTTATGATTTTCTTTTTATATTGTTGTTTTAAAGCGACAGTTTAAACTCAAGTTCCACATTAATCCTTCTAAGGCATTAAGTTTTTCTAAAGAAGAAAAATGAATTCCTTCACCTTTTCAAATATTATATCTGCTTCAACTAAATCTTTAATTCTCGATATTCTTCATAATCGTCTAACTTTTGAGAGTATGTCATTGAACGAATCCTCTTATGACCAATATCAGATAATCTTATGATTAATCAAATTAGCTCCGACAAATTTGGTTTCCATCATATTTATATGAGGCATGTTTAGTATACATTTATAATATCAACTAAGTATACTATGAATACTTAATCAACAGGTTTAATTAAAGTATCAATCAGAAATCGTCGCATGAAATATAAATAAACCAAAATCATAAATAGATGATCTTCTATGAAAATCACGGGTCATACTAAACTAATGTTTTAAATATTTCACAATATCATTTGGTTAATCATAAATCTACACTAAAATGGTTGAAATACACAATAAGCCACCTACAGAAAGATAAAATGTATAATGCACTTAACAGGAAACTAAAATTGGATATAATAAAAGACGGGAACAGATAATCAAGGACAATGAAGACTAATAAGGGGATAACTAAGACCAACACTATACTATAAACTACTAACAAAAATAGCAAACTTACACAAAGGTTTATTTAATCAAAGATAAGTTTAGACACAAAAAGGATACTTAGATTATCATCCTAATTACGTTATAAGGTAAGTATGAAATGTATAGCAACTAAAAATAGTGGCGATTTTGATTCGTTTAATAATGTTGTATTGGAGTTTGTAGAAGAAAATGGGGGGTTATGGGTGGTGAATTTATACGATTCCTTGTCCTTGCATTGCTTCTGCAACTTTTTCGAATCCTGCAATGTTTGCACCTGCAACGTAGTCGTTGCCTTGTTCGTATTTTGCACAGCTGTCTTGGATTTGTTTGAAGATGTTTTTCATGATGTTTGCGAGTTTGTTGTCTACTTCTTCGAATGTCCAGGATAGTCTTTCTGAGTTTTGGCTCATTTCGAGTGCTGATACTGCTACTCCTCCAGCGTTTGCTGCTTTTGCTGGGCCGAAGAGTACGCCGTTGTCTTGTAGGTATTTTGTTGCTTCGAGTGTTGTTGGCATGTTTGCTCCTTCGGATAGTGCGAAGTAGTTGTTGTTTACTATGTTTTTAGCGTCGTCTATGTCTACTTCGTTTTGTGTTGCGCATGGGAGTGCTACGTCTGCTTCTATTGTCCATACTCCTTTTCCTTCATGGTATTCTGCGGATGGTCTTTCTGCTGCGTAGTCGCTCATTCTGAGTCTTCTTACTTCTTTGATGTCTTTGAGTAATGCTACGTCTATTCCTTCTGGGTCGTATACCCATCCGGTTGAGTCGGATGCTGTTACTACTTTTGCTCCTAGTTGTTGTGCTTTTTCTATTGCATATGTTGCTACGTTTCCTGATCCTGATACTGTTACGGTTTTTCCTTCTAGTGTTTCGCCGTTTGCTTTTAGCATTTCTTGTGCGAAGTATAGTAGTCCGTATCCTGTTGCTTCTGTTCTTGCGAGTGATCCTCCGAAGGTTAGTCCTTTTCCGGTTAGTACTCCTTCGTATTGTTTGGTGAGTCTTTTGTATTGTCCGTATAGGTATCCTACTTCACGGCCGCCTACTCCTATGTCTCCTGCTGGTACGTCTTGGTCTTGGCCTATGTGTCTGTATAGTTCGTTCATGAAGCTTTGACAGAATGCCATTACTTCGCGGTCTGATTTTCCTTTAGGGTCGAAGTTGGATCCTCCTTTTCCTCCGCCTATTGGTAGTCCTGTGAGTGAGTTTTTGAATATTTGTTCGAATCCGAGGAATTTTATGATTCCTATGTTTACTGATGGGTGGAATCTTAGTCCGCCTTTGTATGGTCCGATTGCGCTGTTGAATTGTACTCTGTATCCTGTGTTTACTTGTACTTGTCCTTGGTCATCTACCCATGGTACTCTGAATTTTATTTGTCTTTCTGGGTTTGCTAGTCTTTCTAGTAGTGCGTCTTTTCTGTATTGTTCTTCGTTTGCGTCTACTACTACTTCTATTGATTTGTATACTTCGTTTAGTGTTTGGTGAAATTCAGGTTCACCTGGGTTTTCTTTTGTAATTTTGTCAATTACTTCGTCAACATATGACATATATTTTATCTCCTTTTTTTATTGTAATTCTTTTTGCACCCTTTTTTTGAGATTTGGGTTGTTTTTGAGGGCGGTTTTTTTCAGGGTTTTTCAAGTAGGAAAACCCTTTCCGTTCTCACTACTTATATATTTGGTTTTCATAGTATTTATAACTATTTTTGATTATTGGATATTGTTTAATATTTTATTATTTTTTCTATTATTTTCTAATATTTTATTATTATTTTGGTTGTTGTTCTTTTTTTGTTCATTTATTTTCCTGTTTTTTTGTTGTTCTTTTTTATTTCTTCACTAAATTATAACTTATCTTTAATAACTTATAACTTTTTAGTTATTTAATAAAAACTAAAATCTAATAACTTATAACTAACATTATTAAAAAAAAATAGGAAAAAAACAGATCATGTAAACATAGTATCAGAATTCACAAATTCCTTCCTACTCTCCTTAATAGCATAATCAATATCCTCCTCACCAATAACATTCTTAGACTCAGTAATCGCCTTATGAAGAGCAGTTTTCAAAACCTTCTGTTTAATATCCCTACCAGACAAACCCTTAGTCTTCTCAATAACACTATCTATATTAAAAACACATTCCAAAGGCAAAGACCTAATATTATTCTCCAAAATCTTTAACCTATCACCATCATCAGGTAAAGTAAATTCAATCTCCTCTTCAAAACGACTACGAACAGCATAATCTAACAATGCAGGATTATTAGTAGCACAGATTGTAATAACATTATCATTATCCTCTATACCATCCATCTCAGTAAGAAGAGCATTAACAATCTCTGTCACATCACCACGCAATGACTGATATTTTCTCTCCAAAGCTATAGCATCAATCTCATCAATAAAAATCAATGTAGGCTTCTTAATCCTTGCCTGTTTATATAATTCATGTATCTGAGAAGCACCATCACCAACATGACTACCAATAAGACTGGTTGCCTTTATCATCTGAATATTAATGTTCAATTCATTTGCCAGTGCCTGTGCAAGCATGGTTTTACCTGTTCCAGGCATACCATAAAATAATATATTTTTAGGTGCCCATCCATTAAATCGTTCAGGTTCTTCCAGATATTTTGTTATAATTCTAGTTTTATCTTTAGCTTTCTGTTGACCAATCACATCATCAATCTTAACATTAGTACTAGTTTTAACCAGTTCCACCTTTGTTTCTGGTGATAAAACAAGAATGGACGTATTATTGGTTATATAAGAATTATCTGGTCTTACTTCCACTACCTGAAATGCAAAGTCTGGCATCAGTTTTTGGTCAAATATGTACTGATTTTTATGAACCTTATATCCATTCCACTGTTCTTTAGCATATAATTCAAATAATTCCTTGTTGGACACTTCTATTTGTGGGGATTCAATGAAATTACTTTCTACTGGGTATCCTACTGGGGATATTACAAGAACTTTTGTCTCTACCCTGTTTTGTATAATTTGCTGTCTTATCTGTTCATCAGTTAAATATTTGCTTTCTGTTCGATTTTTCATTGCATCACCTCTCATTATCATTTTTTGTTCATGTTTTTATAATTATATGGTTATCTTCATCTTTATCCATATTAAATTCAACATTATCTAATCCTTTGTATAATATTTCAAATATTTCCCATAATGTGTTTGTATCTGCTCTTATTATAATGTTGTCATTTTCTGTTTCAATTTCTATTTCTGGGAAGTCATTTTTTAAATCAGTTATTATTTCTTCTTGTAGCTCTTTGTTTGTCATGTTAATCATATTAGTAGGTACTGGATGCTGTCACTGGCTATTGCTCCCTGGCCTGCTGCTACAACTATCTGTTTTATTCCACCGGTTACATCGCCAACAGCATATATTCCATCATCACTGGTTTTCATATTTTCATCAGTCATAATATATCCATACTCGTCACATTTTATTCCATAATCAAGTGCTAACTTATTATTTGGAACATTGCCCACAGCAATAAAGATTCCATTCACCTTGAGTGTTGTTTCCTTCTGGGTCTTTTTGTTTATAATAACTGCTTCCTCAACCATCATTTCGCCCCGGATTTGCTTAAGCTCACTATCCCAATAAATAGGCACATTATTCTTTTCAAGATCTTCCTGAAGCTTAACATCACACCGTAACCTGTCACGCCTATGAACAATACTGCACTTAACACCAATACGATTCAAATACAAAGCCTCAGTAGCAGCACTATTTCCACCACCAACAATAATCACTTCACGATCAACAAAGAAATTACCATCACAAACAGCACAATAAGACACACCCCTACCAGTAAACTCGGCAACACCGGGAACATCCAAAGTTCTATGTTCACAACCAGTAGCCAAGATAACATACTTAGAAGCAAAAGAACCCTTATGAGTAACCACTTCATAAGAATTATCAGAAGATTTCACTATTTCCTGAACAATCGTCAACTCCTCAATATCACAGTATAAACCAGCCTGTTGGGAAACATTTTTCATCAACTCATCACCAGGAATCTTATCAAAACCAGGATAATTCTCAACTAATGGAGCAGTATTAGCAGTACCACCACTCTGTCCCTGATCAATAATAAGAACATCTAATCCTGCACGTCCAGCATAAATTCCAGCAGTAAGCCCTCCAGGTCCTGCACCAATAATAATAATATCATACATAATCTCACTTTCTACAATTTTTATTATTCAATAATTCTATATTAATTATTCTATCTATTTAAATATGAATAATATTATTTATCCAAATATCAGTACCCTAAAAAAATAATAGTTTAAATAATAATAAAACCATATAATAACATACTATAAAGGAGATAGGCTCTGTTTATAAAAAAATAATCATTAAAAAAAATTATTTTTAACATTTAAATTATCAGGATAATTTAATTAAGGCATATAGGGGTTTAATAATGGTTAATAAGATAAAATATGCTATTGCAAAAAATATGGCAAACTTGTCCACATACTTTCTAAAAATACTTCCAACAGGGGGACAAAGCTTTCCAGGATTAGTATACCTGAAAGTAACGGGTAAAGAAGGATTAGAAGATTTGGCATCTAAACAAATCCAAAGGGGGTCAATACTTGTCACGGGAACAAACGGTAAAACAACCACCACAACCATGCTAATAAAACTCTTCTCAAAAGACTTTAACCTATCATCAAGTGTAGGTAACAACACAATATACTCATTAGCAACAGCACTACTAAAACAAAAATCAGAATTTGGAGTTTTTGAATATGGTATAAGAGATATCGAGCATGGAACTCCAGACTTAATCTGTAACACAATCCAACCAATAGGCGTCGCATATACAAACATATCCAGAGAACACACCCAAGTAGCAGGAGTAAAAAACCCATTCGAAAATTATGTTAAAGCAAAAACACTACTATCACAGTCAATGAAAAATGGTGTGATAATAACAAATGGTGATGATCCATACACAACATTCATAGGAAAAAATAAGGAATCCGATAATAAAGTAATGTACTATGGACTAGACTTAAAAAATTATGAAGACATATTCGAAGAAAAGGAAACCAAATGTCCAAAATGTGGAAACAAACTCAAATATGAAAAACGTTACTTTAATCATAGAGGAATTTATTCATGCAGCTGCGGATTCAGCAAACCCGAACTAAACGTTAAATTAACAGAATACATTAAAGACAATAATAAGTGTAAATTAACAATAAATGCTGATGTATACAATTACATCAGAGGAAAAAACATTCAATACACTTTAAAACTAGAATTGCCATTAATAGGATTGCATAACATATACAATTGCTTAACTGCAATAACCACATACTCAGTTTTCTCATCAAGTGAAAACATTCAACAAAGCTTACAGGAATTCTTTGAAAACTATGAATTCATAGTACCACCGGGACGTTTTGAAATATGGAATATTGGAAACAAAGTAATAGGAGTAGGACAAGGAGATAATGGTGATGCATTAAAAATTAATTCATTATTCATGAAAGACTTTATCCAAGAAAACTTACAATTCATATATACAACACCAGATGCTAATGAGGAAGAAATATTTGAAGACCATGCAGAATCAATTAAAGCATTAAATCCTGATAATTTAATTGTTATGCCGGGTAGAACCTCATTAGATGCAGCTGAGGAATATTATAATCAGTTAAAGGATGATTATGATGCAACATATGTTCCTATAGAATTTGACTTCCAACAAAGAATAAACAAAATAATAGAAATAATAAATAATTCAGAATATGATTCAATATTTATCTCCGGTTGTGGTGAAGAAATAGTATTCTGGGATGAACTAAAAAAAGAAATTAAAAAAAGATGTGAATAAAGTACACATCCCAAATAAAACTATTTTTTTTCTAGGAATTTATAATTTTCTGAATTTCCTGGGTTAACAATTTGCTCACAGTCTTACCGTCAGCTTTTCCCTGAAACTTAGCCATAGCTTTACCCATAAGTGGGCCCATAGCACCCATCTTACGTTCTACTATCATAGACTTGTTTTCTTCTACAATCTCATTAATTCCATTACTGATTGCTTCATCGGATAGTTTTTCCAAATTATTCTTTTTAACTGATTCTTCTGGGCTAATTCCATTACACGCGTCTTTGAATATGACTTCTGTCTTAGCAGCAGGAATCACATCATCATTTACAAGAGCAAAAATTTCTACAAGAACATCCTTATTTAATAATGATACGTCCTGTCCGTCACGTTTCAGGTCACGGATAGTGGACACGATATCTGATGCAATCTTGGTAGCATCCATACTTGGGAGTTCTGCTTTAATTTCTTCGAATAAATCTGCATTGTTACGTTGAACTAATTGTTCTGCTAACTCTTCACTTAAAGAATACTCTTTTTGTATACGTTCCTTTTTAACTACTGGTAGTTCTGGAAGATCTGAGGCGATACGTTTTACTCTTTCAGGGTCTATGACTTCTGTTGGAATATCCGTTTCAACATACATTCTGCTGGCAGTTGGTAATGGTCTCATGTACTCAGTATTACCATTATCCTGTGCACGTCTGGTTTCCTCAGGAACACCTTCCAGTGATTGTTTTGCTCGTTTAATAACTTCCTGTAATGCATTGTATGCTTTTTCTTCCGGACCTGCAACAAGTATGAAAGCATCATCTCCGGTTACGTCAAGTTCGGATTTTACTTTATCTACTTCTTCTTGTGTTATACCATAATTTGGTAATTCATCTGTATGGAATAATCCTGAAACACCCATTTTCTTTCCGTGTTCACTGAATTCTGTTCCAAGTCTTTTGCCTGGCTGTACTTCTCTGCCTATAAGTCCATCAAAGTGTCTGAGCCTTATTGCTAATACTTTACTGTTGTCTTCTGCGAGTATTGATTTAACAACCTTTGACTCTGTGTTTTCAAATACTTCTGTTACATCATATATTTCTGTTTCAACTTCGGCATTTCTTTCTTTTAGCGTGTTTGCTATATCGATTAGGTTTAGTTGTCTTTGAACCTCATTTTCTACTATTGTAGGCATTAGTTCAAGGTCTTGCACTCCTTTTACTTCTATTCTTGCACCTTCTCTGATTGAGATGTTAAGGTCTTGTCTTATGGTACCAAGTCCTCTTTTTACACGAGTACTTCTTAGTATTTGTCCTAACTGGTATGCTACTTGTTTTACTTGTTCTGGGTGGTGCATATCGGGGGATGTTGTAATTTCTGCTAAAGGTATTCCTAGTCTGTCTAGTCTGAATACTATTTTTCCTTCTTCTTCTCCTATACGACGTGCTGCATCTTCTTCTAATCCTAGTGTTTCTATGGTTACGTTACCGAATTCTGTTTCAACGTATCCGTCGGTTGCGAGGATACCTGTTCTTTGGAATCCGCTGGTGTTACTTCCATCAATTACTTGTTTACGCATTGTGTGGAATTCATCCACTACTTTCATGTTCATTAGGCTTGCAAGTATGATTGATATGTCTACTGCTTCTTGGTTTAGTTTTGCTGGTGGTTCTTCATCTGCTTCCACTAGGCATGTGTGGTGGTTGTATGCTTCGTATACGAATTGTAGGTTTCTTTGTGATTCTTCGTATGCTGCTCTGTCTATTTCTCCTAGTTCACTCTGTGTTGGTCTTAGTCTGCGGTATATTTTTCGTTCTGGTTGTTTGTCTGTTAAAGAATTTGGGCATCTGCAGAATAGTTTTGTCTGGCTGTCTAATTGTTGGTGTATTTCTAATCCCATCATTAATCCTAGTTTTTTATAATCAAATTTATCTTCTGGCATATTTTCATTCCTTCTAGTTTTTTATAAAATAATTCTGGGATATTGTTGTACTTAGTTCCCCTTTAAGATTTTTTTGCATTATGTTGCGTATTTCGGTTATGTTGTCGGTTTGGCCTGCTGCCCATAATAGTTTGGTGTATGCTGTTTCGGGTAGCATGTCATTTACTGGTATGACATTTTCGTGTAGTAATCTTCTTCCACTACTGTATACGTTCATGTTTGTTCTTCCGTAGAGGCATTGTGATGTCATTACTACTGGTATGTTTTCGTTTGTTGCTCTTGATATTTTATCAATTATGTCATCACTGCAATGGCCTAGTCCTGTTCCTTCTATTACTATTCCATCGTATCCTTTGTCAACGTATAGGTCTATGATTTCTGGGTTTATTCCTGGATACATTTTTATTAATGCTACTTTGTCTGCTAGGTTGTTGTTTAGGTTTAGTTGTTTTTCGTTTCTTTTTGTGTATTTTATTTCTTTGTCGTTTATTGTTAGTTTGTTGTTTTCTATTTTTGCTAGTGGGTTCATGTTTATGCTGTTGAATGTGTCTCGTCTGGATGTGTGCATTTTTCTTGCTCGTGTTCCTCTGTGTAGGTCACAGTATGGGTCGTCTTCTGTTGCGTGCATACATATTGTTACTTCTGCTATGTCTGATTTTGCTGCTGTTACTGATGCCATTAGGTTTGTGAATGCGTCGCTTGATGGTCTGTCTGAGCTTCTTTGTGCTCCTGTGAGTACTATTGGTACTGGGGTGTCTATCATGAAGCTTAGTGCTGATGCTGTGTAGTGCATTGTGTCTGTTCCGTGTGCTATTATTATTCCGTCTGCTCCGTTGTTTATTTCGTTGTATATTGCTTCTGCTGTTTCTTTCCAGTATTGGGGGGTCATGTTTTCGCTTAGTATGTTGAATATTGCTTTTGCTTCTATGTTTGCATGGTCTACTAGTTCGGGGGTTGCTCTTAGCAGGTCGTCTGCGGTGAATGCTGGGTGTACTGCTCCTGTTTTGTAGTCGATTACGCTTGCTACTGTTCCTCCTGTTGATAGGATGGATAGGTTTTGTTTGTTGGGGCTTATTTCTTTGTCTACAGGGTCTAGTTCTATTTTTGGTTTTTCTCCTGTGCTTATTTTTTCTATTTTTGCGTTTTTGATGTCTATTCCTATGTTGTATCCGCTATTTAGTTTTAGTATTATTGTGTTCTCATTTGAGTAATCTGGTTTTTCGAGTAACATTCCTTTGTGGGTTATTCCTGGTTTTGTTACTTTTATTGTGTCTCCTACGGTTATGTTGGATGTTTCCAGAAAATCTTTGAGGTATCCTTCGTATGCCAAAGTTTTTTTCCTCCTTTTGTTGTTTTTTCTTTAACATTTTCTATTTTTTAAGGATTTATAATGTGTTTATATTTGTTTGTTGTGGTTTTTATTTTTTTCTTGTTTTGTTATAAGTGTGTAAGTTATTTGTTATACTTTGTTTATTTATAAGTTATAATTGTATTAGTAATAAGTTATAATAGTATAAGTTATAAGTTTTTTATTCATATTTTTTCCTATTTAAATGTGGTTTTGATTTAAAAAATTAAAAATAAGGTAGTTATTCCTTATTTGGAATAACAAGAATTGGAACTTTAGTGTGTCTGACTGTTTTTTCAGTTACACTACCTAGAAGGAATCTGTCAAGCATGTGCTTACCACTACTTGCAATAACAATTAAATCTATATCTTCTTTTTCAGATAACTTTAGTATTACATCAGCAGCATTACCTTCAACTGTTCTTGTACTTAATTTAATCTCTTTTGCATCTGATCCTTTTTCTTCTTCGAGTTCATGGATTATTTCTTCAACTCTTGAAGTAACTTTTTTACTTTCCTCTTCAAGTATCATCTCGGATTTTGTGATTAAATCTTCTTCTGGTAATCCTGTTAAGTAAACACTGTCCACTACGTTAAGAATAATGATTTCTGCATCTTCGTATTCTGCTATTGTTAGTGCATGTTTTATTGCTTTTTCAGAATTTTTAGAACCATCTGTAGGTAATAATATCTTATTATACATCATGATTTCCTCCCTATTGATTATATTGTTTATATTTTAAATTATATTTGTTAGTGTTAATATTAGTTATGATTAATATTTTTTTTATATATTTTTAAGGATATATCTTCTAGATGGAAGTAGATAATTAATCTTCTCAAAAACAGACAATAAAAAACAAAATTATTGGAATATCCCTATCATTTTAAGATACATTTATATATTGAGACTATCAAACATTATAATTAATTAAATTAAGGAGATAATGATATTTATGACAGAATTACCAATCGCACCTATCAAAAGAATTTTAAAAAATTCTGGTGCAGCAAGAGTAAGTGACGAAGCAGCAATAGAACTAGCAGGTGCACTTGAAGAAGTAGGAGAAAGCCTAGCAATTCGTGCATACCAATTTGCAAAACATGCTGGTCGTAAAACTATCAAAGCAGAAGACATAGTTTTAGCTGCAAAAGAATAAGATAACAAATTATCTTATTCTCACTTTCAACGCCGTTATCAAATCTATTTTTTCAAAAAAAAATTATTACTAATCTCATCAATCGGACAATTATGGTAATAATTTAAAAATGTTAATATAATTTCATAAATAAATATTACTTCATGTCTTTATCAGGAGAATTAAGGAAACTATTATTAAAACATGGTGCAGACCGGGTCGGATTTGCAGATATTAGTGATGTTACAATAATTGAAGGATATAATTCCGGTATAATATTCTACATAACATATCCTAAGGACATTATTAGAAGAATGACTAATGCTCCAACAATGGAATACGTTATGGAATTAGTTGAAATGAACTCCAAATTAGACAATCTTGGAATGTTATGTGAAAATTTTCTAATAAAAAAAGGATATAATGCATATGCTCAAACCAAAAAACGTTTAGGTCATGATTTTGGAGAAAATAATTCATTTGAACTGCCGCATAAAACAGTTGCAACAAAAGCTGGGCTTGGATGGATAGGCAAATCAGCATTATTAACAACGTATGATCATGGATCTGCATTAAGATTGTCATCAGTTCTAACTGATGCATCACTGGATTATGGAACACCAATTTTAGAATCAAAATGTGGGTCATGTATTATATGTAAGGAAGCTTGTCTAGGGGGAGCAATAAGTGGTAAAGAATGGAACTATAAAATATATCGTGATGAATTCTTTAATGATAAAAAATGTGAAGAATATGCATTAATGGTGTCTGAGAAAAATCTTGGGAAAGCAGATACTGTATGTGGGAAATGTTTGGTAGCATGTCTATATACTAAAAATTTTATCAATAATATAGATTAAACTGTATTCTTTAAGTTATGAGAAATTAAGCTAATCTTTTAAAGGTTTTACTGTTTTAACAGTTAATAGTCAATAATTTTCTACATTAATATTTGTGAATTGAATAATTCAATGCTTGGGGTAGTTAATTTATTTTCGTGTTCCTATTTGAAAACAGTATTTTGATAAAAAAGTTACAGTACATATACACTAATATTAATTAAAAATAGAAAATTATCTGATAAATACTTGTTTTTAAAAATAACTTATATTAAATTAGTAGTTATAGTAACAACTACCTGAATACTACTTGGTTTTTTTAATTTAAAAATAGTTGTTGGGGTGGAAATATTTACTCCCCATTATAATCAATCAAAACCTTACGTGCAACCTTAATAGTTTCATCATCATCATTACTGACAGCTAACTTCAAATTCTTAATAATCTTAAACAACATCTTATCAACAATACTATGGGTTAACAATTCCAACTTCTTAGCATCACCCTCATCCAAGTCAAGCATATGCAAAGTTTTCTCTAACTCATTACTACGAACCTTCTCCGCCTCAACATTAAGGGAAGATAAAATAGGAGTAATTTCCATCTGCTTAAGAGCATCCTTCAAAAGAACAGTTTCATCAGCAATAATCTTCTCAGCCTTCTCAGCTTCCTTCACACGTTTTTCAACATTCTTATCCTGAACATATCTGAGATCATCAAGATTATACAACTGAACACCCAACTCCTTAACATCCTCAGTAATATCACGAGGATTAGCAAGATCCAACATAATCATGTTTTTCAAGTGTTCCTCAGGTAAAAATGATAACCTATCCTTATTAATTAAGCTATGAGGGGCACCAGTAGCACTGATTAAAATATCAATCTTATCCAGAGTAGCATCCATCTCCTTAAAACGGATGGCAATACCATCAAGCTCACCAGCCAATTGCTTAGCCTTATCAAAAGTCCTGTTAGCCACCACAATAGCATTAGTATTCTTATTAAGCAAAGCCTTGGAAACAACAGTACCCATTTCACCGGCACCAACAATAAGAACATTCTTATCATCAACACTACCATACTTCTGTTCAATAAGTTCTACAGCACCACTACCAACAGACACTCCACCCTCATTAATATGAGTGTTCTTACGAATGGACTGTCCGACATGAATAGCCTTAGTAAACACCTTTTCAAGCTTAGGACCAATAGTCTCTTCCTTAATAGCTTTCTTACGAGCATTCTTAATTTGTCCAAGAATCTGATCTTCACCCATAATCATGGATTCAAGACCTGATGCTAAACGTAACAAATGATTAATTGCATTATCATCCTTTTCAACTATGAATGTTGTGGTTGGAATGTTAATATTTTCATCTAAAATTAAGTATATTTCATAACGATTGCACGTTTTCAGGGTAACTTCTTCTAAAACTTTAGTATTATTATGTATCTTTTCATTTAAAGCATCAAGCTTCGCATATGAGTTTTCCATTGACCCTACATCAGCTATTTTGAAATCTATTCTTATGTTAACTAGCATCAGTTCATTCTCCTAAAAAATGGTATTTCCTTTTATTATTTCAATAAAGTATTGTTCTTTTTATTATATTTTAAGTTTATACTACTTAAACATTATATGGTCTCTATTCAACTATAATTAACTTAATAATAACTTTTCTTTAACATAACATACAGCAGAATCTAAATCTTCATCATCAATATATCCTTGAACAACAGAATCCTCTTTTATTTTAATCATAAACTTTTTTCTTTCTGACTGAGAATCAATATTATTCTTAAGAAGTTCTCTAACACGTTCCTGTAACTCAATATTTAAAATATCCCTAGGAGTAATAACGCTCTGAATCTTTTTCCGCAATTCCTTAGCCATAAGGGGGCTTTTATTACCAGTATATAATGATACTGTAACATTACCCAGCATGAACGTGGAAGGAACAATAACATTGCTTAAACTAGTATCACTGGCACAATTAACCAGTTTATCCTTAGCCTTCAGAGCAATCTCCTCATTCAACTCCAGATTATCTGTTGCAACAACAACAAGGTCACATTCACTAAGTAACCTGTCCCGACATTCATCAGGATAAAAAGTAGCCCCTAAGGATTCAAGTTCCTCTTTAACACTTGAATCAATATCATGTGTAATTATGGAAACTTTCGCATCACTTTCCAGGAAGCGTTTGCTCCTACGAATACCCACACTACCAGTACCTATTATTAAAACATGCTTGTTTTTCATTTCAAAAAATAAGGAAGTAAGTCCCATAGTAACATACTCTCAAAAAAATTAAATTATAAAAAAAAGTTAATTATTAAAAGTTTAACTATAAACTTTTAAGTCTTAAATTCTTGATAGCAGTTTTTAAATCATTGTCTGCATCATCAAGTGCCTGTTTTGCTTCATCAAATGATATGTTGAATGTTTCTGCAAGACTTTTAATGTCATCATCAGTGTATGAGTTGGTGTTAACATTTGAATGTTTAAGTATTTCCTCTGCTAATTCTTTTTTCAGGGTCATGTATTCATCATGTGAAATTCCGTTGGCCTGAAGTTCCATGTCTCTGAGTGGGCATGGTTTTGAAGCTTTACAACACCAGATCAGGGAACCAAAGCATGTTGCAGCACCTACTCCAAGTTTTGTTTTTTTACCAAATTCTTCTTTAATGTTCACGAACTCTTGTGGACTAAGTCCTATTTCTGCTATTTTTGTATGAACAGGGCATGGTTTTACTGGTGGACAACAGAATGCAAGTCCTCTAGCATCTCCTCCTCTGCATACATGAGCTGGTGCATCATCCCATCCCATTTTTTATCACTCCTTATCTTATTTAAAAAAAATATTATTAAATTTAATTATTATTTTATTGTTTCTAAATTTTCGATATATAGAATACTTTTTATTTTATAAAATATAATAATTTTTGCCTAAAGATAATTCTTATAATAGAATTATGTTCTAGTAAATCATTAAAAATATTAAAAAAAGAGAATTGGGTGTTAGAATTAACATTAGTTAATCTTAATTATTTTATTCTGGTCTTAGAGTATGCTTTTGGCTTACGTACACTGTATAAAAGATTACTCCATGTTGGCTTACTTGAACCCCAATAATTGTTTTCAACACTGTTTTTTGAAGTATTTGTTGCAGTTATCGCATCACCAGCATGATATGCTGTGTTGTTGATAAAGTTTGTATGGGTAACTGTTAACTGGCCCATGTTAGCTATTGCTCCTCCACCAAGATTACTTGCATTCACATAGTTTTTAGCAAATTCTGAGTTTTTAATCACTATCCTTGAGTATGTGTATATTGCTCCGGCCAATGCCAGTTTCTTAGCTTTAATAGTGTTACTGTTGAATTTTGTTTTTGTTATATTAATCTGTCCATCATAAGCATATAATGCTCCACCATACGCATTATCAGTGTCTGTTAACTTGTTATTGTTGATTTGTGAGTCGTTGATGTTTATATTTGCCTTGTATGTGTATATTGCTCCGCCATAAGTGTTCTTTGCACTCACGGTATTTGATGATATTCTTGAATTCTTAATGTCCATTGCAGCAGTTTCAATGTATACTGCGCTTCCTCCGGCAGTGTTTGTTGCTTGTATATTGTTTGAGGTTATTGTTGTTTTTATCATGGATATTCCACTGTTTAATGATCCTATGATACCTCCTATTGCATAGTCTGTTGCAGTGACCTTGTTGCCTGTGAATTTAGTGTTTTCTATTACAATTGCACTGGCTATGCTACGGATTACTCCTCCTGTTATGTATTTTCCTTTTGCTATGTTCTGGGTGAATGTTGTCTGGTTGATGATTATGTCACATGAATCGGAGTATATTGCTGATGCTCCTGTTGAGTTTTTACCTGTAACTTTGTTATTTATGAATTTACAGTTGGTTATGTAGGTTGTGTTGTCGTAGCATCTTATTGCTCCTCCCTGGCTGTTGGTGCTGGTTACCTTGTTGTTATTGAATTCCGTGTTTGTAACATTTAGTATTCCATTAGTATATATTGCCCCACCAGAGAATGCTCCACTAGCAGTGTTGTTTGCAAATCTTGAATTTATGATGTTTAATTTACCTGATGTTACGATTGCAGGTGCACTAAATTGGTGCTTACTCATAGCATTCCTTATGGTTATTCCCCTCATTGTGAGAACTGCATTTTTCTTGGTGATATTAAATACTGGAACACCACTATTTTTACCATCAATAAAAGTAACATACCTTCCACTACCAATAATATTCACAGACGTGTTAAGTTTTAATCCAGAAGCTGAATAAGTACCCGGAGCTAACTTAATCGTACCAAACAATGAAATATGATTTAAAGCATACTTAATAGTCTTATACGGCTTAGCTTTACTTCCAAGGTTCGTGTCACTACCATTCGGACTAACATACACAGTCTTTTGATGAGTAACAGTTAAACTATCACTATATGAACTGGAATCATAAATTCCATTTTTAACATAATTGGCATAATATTTCACAATCTTACCATCATACTCCTTAGGAACAGTGTACCTGATAGTTGAAACACCATTAACTACCTTAGCACTTCCAATATACTTATTGTTAATATAATACTTAATTCGGCCCTTATTCACATTATATCTTTCATCATCAACTACGCTGAGCGTAATCTTTGACTTGGAACCCACCATAGCAAACATTTCACTACCAGTAATAGTAGTTTCATACCTTGTCACTGTCATGGTATTAGTATTGGAACTTGGCTTATAAATCTTTGAACCACTATAAACTGCCTTTATCCTATAATTCTTAGCAGAGTATGATTTTAAAGCATACCTTGCCGTTGCAATACCATTCTTAACTTTAACAGTTTTCATCAGTTTACTATTCAGGTAGAATTTCACACTTCCATCCGTTGCATAGTTCTGGTTCTGGTCTCTTACTATTGCAGTGAATGTTATGACAGAGTTAGGCTTTGCATCAATAGCATTAGCACTTACAGTAGTTTTTAGCTTGGTTACCTGGTATGTTCCTTTTCCTGTTGAAGAAGCATACTTCCAATCACCCTTATAAGTAGCATAAACATTTGTCTTATTTGATGTTCGATAGTTTGTGGTGTATGTGAATTTTGCAAAACCATTAACAACTTTTGCCCTACCCAGTGTCTTTCCACTTTTCTTGAAGGTAACATTACCCTTTGTCACGTAATTATTGAATTGGTCAAGTACTGTGGCCGAGATTACCACTGTTTTTGAAGGTTTGGTTGAAATATTTGGAACTTTAACACTTGTTTTTAGTTGTGTTAATTTAAGTTTAGAAGTATTTTTTGACCAAGATGTTGTGTTTGTTGCCAGTCCTATTGCACTAATATTGTATGTTTTATTGTATAATGATGATGGTAACGTGTAATATAATCTTGCAACTCCCCTGTTGTCTGTAATATTTGAGCCTATCACCTTATTTTTTAACTTAAATGTAACATTCATGTCACTTACTGATTTATTTAGTTCATTCTTAACAATAGCTTTAAATAAAGTTAACTTTCCTGCCTTTGATGTTATATTATTTAATGTTAATGTTGATTTTAATTTCTTTATAGTTAGTGTTGCATTTACGGTTGTCGGAGTGTACATGTAACTTCCATTATAATGTGCTGTTAAAGTGTAAACTCCCGGAGTAAGGTTTGTGGTATAATTGTATTTTGCAACTCCATTGCTAAATTTTATTGCCGAAATGTTAGTATCATTGGCCTTTAGTATTATTACACCAAATGCGTCCTTATTTAATTTAACAGTTAACATGCTTGGCTTTGCATATTTAATGCTTCTATTGTTCATAATCATGCTGGCATTAACTCTTCCTCCCTCAGGAGTTAAGGTTAGTGTAGCATTCACGGTTTTACCAGCATATTTCTCGTCACCCGAAAACACTAAGCTTAATGTATATTCCTCTGATTTGTATGTTTTTGGTATGATGTAAGTGTATGTTACTACTCCTGCTTCATTTTGTAATTGTGGAGAAATTGTCTTACTGTTTATTTTAAATACACTGCTTCCATTAGCATCTTCCGGTA
The DNA here is from genome assembly GCA_017431845.1 of Methanosphaera sp. Lineage (GTDB taxonomy): Archaea > Methanobacteriota > Methanobacteria > Methanobacteriales > Methanobacteriaceae > Methanosphaera. The sequence continues at coordinate 20,336 of JAFRKG010000028.1, forward strand.
CCAGTGCAAGAAATGTTTTTTCCACGCCTGGATGAATTTCTGAATCACTTAAACGAATGTCCGGATCTTCTAGTTGAATGCTGCTCTCAGTGGTTGCATTATCTTTTTTAACTATTCTTTCTTCAATGAGTTGTTTTTTCACGCTTTTTTCATTTGATTGTGAACTTACTGTGTCTATGTTATCATTAGTTGCGTCTTTTTCTAGAGTCATGGTTTCATTTGTTGCGGAAACATTGCTGATTATTAAAAACAAAAACAGTATTGTCATGACTGTTAATACTATTTTCACTTTTTTGTTCCTAATCGTCACTACCTCCTATGCTTGTAATTTGTTAACATAGAACAAGTTTGTCTGTTGTAAACTTATCTATTATGATTTATATTCTTTCAACTAATGTATATAATTTTAACGGTCTTTGTTGATAAATTAGAAATAAACAAGTTAATTTGTAATAATAATCAGTATTAAATGAAAAATATACTAGGAAAGTCAATTTTCTCAAAAAAATAGATTAAAGGAGAGGATGGTCAAAAAAAAGTTGGATTTAAACAATTTTCACAGATTTTTTAACACCAGAATTTCTTTCATAGAACCGATTGCCCCCGAAATTCACAAGAACACTATTCTTACCCTTCACGGCATTCACGGTAACGGTATACACACCATACTTATCAGTCTTCGCATACTTCTTAATCTTATTAACCGTTACCAGAACATTACTATTACGGATTGCCTTACCATCAACAGTAACAAATTTACCAGTAACTTTAACCATCTTCATACCAGAGACCTGCTTAACAGAAGCAATACTTAACCTGGTCTTTTGTTTCACTACCTTAAAAGTAACCTTCTTAGTAACCTTATTATAATTTTTGTTTCCAGGATAACTTACACTAATATTATTAGTTCCTAATTTGCTGGTAGTTAAGCTATGATTATATGTTCCATTATTATTAGTTTTAGATCTGATAATTTTACCATTAATATTTATGGTTATCACCGTGTTTTTTATTATTTTACCGTTTTTATCTGTTAATAATCCTTTAACGTAAACTTTGGAACCATAACCCACCTTGCTCGTCCTGTTTACTGTGATTTTCAGGCTTTGTTTTATTACCCTGAATGTTGTTTTCAGGGTAATCTTATTATAGTTTCTATTTCCTGCATGACTCATTGTAAGATTATTGACGCCAACTTTTCGTGTGGTGTGCTTGTATGTGAATATTCCCTTAGTATTGACTTTTATTGTCACTGTTTTACCGTTTATGTTAAGTTTTAGTTTACTGTTTCCCAGTATTTTACCGTTTTTGTCTTTGAATGTTCCCTTAATTGTTACTTTTTCACCATACGCTTTTGTTATTATTTTGTTTATGGTTATTTTAAGGCCTAATTTGCTTACAGTGAATGTTTTCTTAAGTGTTGTACCCTGGTAGTTACTGTTTCCGTTGTATGTTGTTGTGATGTTGTTGGTTCCTACTTTGTTTGTCTGGTACTTATAGGTGAATATACCATTATTATCTGTTTTAGTGGTAACTGTTTTACCGTTAATGTTTAGTTTGATGTTTTGGTTTGCTAATACTGTACCATCCTTGCTTATGAGTTTTCCAGTGATCGTTGTGTTACTTGTGTATGTGGATTTTATATTGTTTAATGTGATAGTGGTGTCTTGTTTGTTTACTGTGAATGTTGTCTGTGTATTGGCATTGTTGTAGTTATTATTGCCAGCAAATGTTACTGTCAGGTTGTTGGTTCCTACTTTGTTTGTTGTGTGTTTGTAGGAGTATGCTCCGTTTTCATCCGTTTTTATTGTGACTGTTTTATCATTAATTGAGATGTCCATGTTCTGGTTTGGTAGTGTTTTACCGTTTTTATCTTTGAGTGTTCCAGTGATTGTTACATTTTCAGTGTATTTTGTTGCCGGTATACTATTTATTGTTATTAGGGTGTCTTGTTTGTTTATGTTTATGGTGGTTCTTGTTGTAGAGCTCGTGTATAAATTGTTTCCAGGATAAGTTACTGTTATACTGTTGGTTCCTGTGGTGTCAGCAGTGCTCGTGTATATGTATTCTCCGTTGTTGTTTGTTTTTATGTTGTGCTTGTTGTTGTTTAGTGTTAGTGTGATGTCTGTGTTGCTTAGGGCTTTATTGTTTTCATCTGTGAGTTTTCCCGTGGTTGTGACTGTTTCTCCATATTTAACATTTTTAGTATTGATTGTGATTTTTGTGTCTAATTTGTTTACTGTGAATGTCACTGTATTACTGCTTGGGTTGTAGTTGGTGTTTCCATTGTATGTTATTGTGATGTTGTTGTTTCCTATCTTGTCTGCTGTTATGATGTATGTGTATTCTCCGTTGTTGTTGGTTTGTATTGTTGTATTTTCTTTGTTTGTTGTGATTGTTATGTTTGTGTTTGTTAGTGGGTTGTTGTTTTTGTCGAATAGTTTTCCTTTAATTGTTACTTGTTCTGAGTATCTTGTTTGTGGGGTGTTGTTTATTGTTAATATGGTGTCTTGCCTGTTTACCGTGAAAGCAAGGTTGTTGGTGCTGTTTATATAGTAAGTGTTTCCATTGTATGTTACTGTTATGTTGTTGGTTCCTACCGTGTCGGCAGTGCTTGTGAAAGTAAATTTGCCCGTCTTGTCCGTGCTGATAGGGGTTATCTTATTGTTCTTATTGATTGTTAGGTTTGTACTGGTGAGTGGATTGTTGTCTTCATCTTTTAAGGAACCGGTTATGGTTAATGTGTCACCATATTTCACAGTACCTATGTGTATGATGCTTAAGACAGTATTTTTCTTATATGCTGTGAATGTTCCCACTTTTTCGGTGAATAAATACTTATCATCACCTTCGAATGTTATTGTAACATTATTTATTCCTGCATGGCTTGTTTTGATTGATATGTTATATTGTCCATATTCATTGGTACGTGTACTGGTAGTGTAGTCACCTATTTTTATTAGAAGCACTTTACCTGGTAGTGCATTATTGTCCTCATCAGTTAATGTACCGGTTATTGTTGTATTTTCCATGATTTTCGTGTCTTTCGTGTTTAGTGTTATGTTTGTTTGTATCCTGTTTACTGTGAATGTCACTGTATTGCTGCTTGGGTTGTAGTTGTTGTTTCCATCAAATGTTGCATGTACTGTGTTTTCTCCACTTTTATCTGCTGTGTGGGTGTATTGGATTTTTCCGGTATTGTCTGTTTTTAGGGTTATTGTTTCATTGTTAATGTTTATTTTTATTGTTTTGTCGGCTATTGCAGCTCCTTTTTTGTCGGTTAATGTTCCGGTTATTGTAATGTTTTTATCATATTGTATTGTTGGGGTAGTGTTTATTGTTAATGTGGTGTCTTGTTTGTTTACTGTGAATATTGATTTATTTGAGCTATTTTCATAGTTGAGGTTTCCATTGTATGTTACTGTGATATTGTTTGTTCCCATCCTATCTGCTATTCTTGTGTAGGTGTATTCTCCGTTTGTACCTGTTTGTATTGTAATTTCTTCTTCGTTTAATGTTAATGTTATGTCTTTGTCGGCTAATGGATTGTTTTCTTCATCGCTTAGTCTTCCTGTGATTCTTATGTTTTCTCCGAATTTGGTGTTTTCTACATTTATTGTTATCTTGGTAGGTGCCCGTTTTATTGTGAATGTTGTTGTGTTACTAGTTGGATTGTAGTTGGTGTTTCCATCAAATATTACTTGAATCGTGTTTTCACCAATTGTATCTGTCTTGTATGCATAAGTGTATTCTCCATTTTCGTCTGTTGTAATGTTAGCTATGAACATATTGTTAGCATATAATTTTAATGTTTCATTTGGAACATTTCTTCCAAGCAAATTCATTAAGTTTCCCGTGATGATAATTTCATCTTCAGAAGTGTTAGTAGTACTAATGGTTAATGTTGTGTCCTGTTTTATTGTAATGAATGAATCATTGAATCTAAGATTATTGTATGTGTCACCAGAATATGCTTCTATAGAATATTGGTTCACACCTGTTTTATTAACATGATGTGATAGTGTGAATTGACCATTTCTATCCGTTTGAACAATATAACTTTTTCCATCAATTTTAATGTATAATCTCAGATTTTTAATTGTATGAGTAATATTATCCTCATAATATACTTTTCCGGTTATTGTAGCATTTTCATCATACTTCTTATTCTCTATTTCAGTAATTTCCAGTGTCGGATTATGCTTTAGTAAAGTTAATGTAACATTAACATCTTCACCACTATAAGCAGGGGGACCCCTGTATCTGAGGATGTAATTATAAACTCCTGCAGATTCATTTAATAGGAATGTTACACTTCCATTGCATACTGGGGGTGCTTGTTTAATACGTGATTTTTCAATTAACAGTAATGATCCTTCATTCAATGTCTTGTTATAAATGTTGTCTTCGATTGTAACAGTTGCAGTAATTCTTTGTTCTTCATCAACAAAGCATGTGACATTCCCTGCACTGATATTTATTGTAACAGGTTTTATGAGGGTAATATTTTCTGTAATAACAGTATCAGGAGTTTCAAGCATTACTGTTATATTGTACTCATATTTTTCAATATTTCTCTTTGCTATGCTTATATTATATAATCCGTTTTCATCAACATTTACCCGTATAATGTTTCCATTATCATCAGTGTAATATTCGTCATCAATTTTGTATGTTAATATTCCTGGCGTGTTAAGATTTTTCACGTTTGTACTGATAGTATAATCTTCTGTCTGATTGATTGTTGAAGCAATACTTGGAGTGTCCTTAGTGTATACTTTAAGGCAAACTGCCGAATATTTATGGTTACTATTCTGGTACACATCATCCCAGTTTTCTCCATCAGTACTTGTAAATGACTGATTTTCCTTAGATAATGATTTATAAATACTGGTATCTTGTAAGGTGATTGAAGTATAATCTCCCTCATGAGCTTTTAATCTTAAATCTACCCTGAAAATGTCTCCTTCTCTGATTGGAACATACTTATCTAATTTAATTATCCGGTACCCTTCCTGTGTGAAAGTTCCCTTCTGTGAATAACAGAACCTGTCATTTACATAAATATATGCCTCATAATCTGTATCCTTGTATATGAATGTTCCAACACCGGCTATGCTCTCATTTCTTGTAGCAGTGTAAATATTTCTCATCCAAGCTGATGGTGTTAATGTTTCAATTTTCGTGGATACTGTGTCATGCTGGTATATGTTAGTGTAATTTTCGTAGGATAGTACTGGGAATGCGTAACTAAATGCCTCCGGTAAATTTAAATTTACTCCACCAAGACTGGTATCATAATAGGATACGTACTGGTAACCGTCTTGACCAATTGATGTTCCCCAACTGTTCTTAATAATATAAGCACCACTTCCCTTCGGCTTGTCTGAACCAATAAAATTGTTGTAGAAATCATTCCATCCAACTATTGCAATGCCATGATTAGGATAGATTTCATCATTATTATAAACACTTACTCTACTAGTATCACTATACATTATAGAAGATATTGCACCATACTTCAAAATTGCATCCTTAAGATTCTTATTGTCCTTACCTGTTGAACTGTTTCTGTAAATGAAATAAACATCCTCCACTTTAAGATTACCTGTTGTTATAGGGGACATTATACTGTAATCATCATAAGGATCATCATTCTCATCTACAGGACCATACCCTCCAATAAGGTATGATATTGGTGCTAACAAATTGTTACCACCATCAGGGAAGCCACTGACATCACCAATTACTGAATATTTTTTCAGCACGTTTTTCATATTGTTCTCTGAGAAATCATATTCCACACCATACGCCTTCTTGTATGAAGATTCTAAAGCAGCAAATGCACTGAAAGCCCAGCAGCTACCACTATCTTTCTGGTCCTTTACACTGCTCTGGTATTGTAAAGTATTAGTTAATTCAAATTTTGTTCCAATACTCCTGTTTTCATAAGTATAATTATTGTTGCTACCCGAAACTAATGTTACACTGGTATTGTAATTGTTTCTAAGATTTAACAGTGAAACTTTAAGGGTGTTCTGGTAAATGGTATCATCCCCTACTGAATAAGTAACATTATATGTTCCAGGAGTCCAGGATGAATTAAACTTATAGGTATATCTTGCAATACCATTAACGGGTGATACACTAGTAATGAGTTTGTCATCAACATTGATATGAATCTTCTTAATATTAGGGTTACATCTGATTAAAAAGGTTACATTATCATTTATTTTAACATTAACATCATTCATGTGCATGAAAGGAACAATCTTATCATCTAATCCTAATTCTTCATCATCAATACGAACACTTACTCCACTAAGATTGCCTGTATATGTATTGGAAACATTGGATGTAATATTGGCAGTGTTTAATCCAAAACTTCCCTTATCACTATTAAAATAAACAGTTCTATTGAATAATTTTTCAGCAGTAACACTTGAATCAGTTAAATTTGATAATGATACTCTAATAGTGTAAGGTGAGTTATCATTAATACTACTTAGGGTCATTAGCCTCCAATTGCCCGGAAAAACATTAGTTAACATGCTAAAATCAGGACTATTTCTTCCCCACCAGTTATTATTCAAATTATAACTTGAATTATAACAATATATGGACCTTGAATTACCTGAATCTAATATGACATTATTATAAACAGTTAAACTGTCTCCGAAAGAATACACAGTATTAGCATTCAATAAAGCAAAGTTATCCTCCAATAATGAATTAACAACTCGTATTTTAATATTATTAGCACTATAAACTATTCCACCATAATCTGCACGATTGCCCCTGAATATGGATGTATCAACATTTATACTGGAATACCATGAATCAATAACTCCACCATTATACTCCACGGAATTATTCAAAAACGAAGAATTATCAATACTTAACACTGAATTGTCACGAACAGAATAAACGCCACCAAAATCTGCATCATTATCATGGAAGGAAGAATTCACACAATTTATCTTAGTATCCATTGAAGACAAAACTCCACCATTACATGCATGATTATCCTTAAAACAACTATTCATAATGTTAACAGTACCATTCCTTGAATAAATTACTCCTCCCTGACGGGAAGCAGAATTGTTGATAAACAATGAATTATTCAAAGTAATAATCTTATTATTATAGATGGCACCACAACGATAACTATTGTTAATATTGTAAATGGAACAATGATCTAACGTTAAACTAGTAACATTGTTATAAATAATAGGTTGTGAAGACACAACACTTCCAGTAAACGAAATATTACTGATTTTAATGTTAAATGCACCCTTAAAATTCAAATATTTACCTGAATAAAAACGTAAAATAACATTACTTCCCTCAGAAGATGTGATGGCAAAATCTTTAACACCACTTGTTATACTGGAAGTATCAATATTGCTTGTAATATTGTAATAAGTATCCTCATAACTTCCCATTAATACTATAGTGCCCTCATTTTCAACATTTCTAAGAGCATTAACTAAAGTTGTAGGATTAGAAGATAAACTACCATCACTTGAGGAATTACCAGTATTATTCACATAAACATATTTCGAATTATCATTACTAGTTTTAACACGTGAAGAAGTGTTCTTAATTAAAATCTTATCCTTATTTTCTGTGTTCATCGTAATATGAGCATTATCTGATGAATATTCACCCATATTTTCTTTGCTCTCATTTATATTATCCGCGGCTGATACAAATGAAATTGAAAGAAATAACACACATATTAAACAAAAAATCAATATGTTACCCGTTTTAAATCTCATTTTAATCCCCTAAGTCTCTGGTTGAATGTTCTATATTAATAATTATTTAATAATATGTGTAAGTTCATATTTAAAGTAGTTGAATTTTTAAACAATAAATGTTGTCAAATCAAATTTATTTAATAAAAAAAAGGCTAATAAACATCTATTAAAAAAGAAACATAAAAATGATGGGAGGAAAAAGGTGGAGAATACATATAATCTATAATCACATTCATACCAAAGTAAACACTTTCTTAGCAAGTGTCAATTTATTATAATACCTGTTACCAGCAAAACCAGCTACAAGAGTATTCTTACCAGTTTTGGCAGTGACTGTTAATGTGTAAGCTCCTTTGGTGTTTGTTTTCGCGGTTTTCTTTTTACCATTAATTGTGAGTGTTACTTTACTGTTTCTTAATGCTTTACCATCCATGGTTGTTAATTTTCCTGTGATTGTAACTTTTTTGCTTCCTTTTACTTGTTTAGTATTTGTGGTTATTTTTACTGTTTGTTTGGTTACTTTGAATGTTGCTTTCTTGGTGATTTTGTTGAAGTTTTTGTTTCCATTGTATGTTACGGTTATCGTGTTGCTTCCTAGTTTGGTGGTTGTTAAGCTGTGGTTGTATATTCCTTTACTGTTGGTTTTGGCCCTTATAGTTTTACCGTTAATGTTTATGGTTATTACTGTGTTTTTTATTATTTTGCCATGTTTATCGGTTAGTTGTCCTTTGACGTATACTTTGGATCCATAGCCTACCTTGTTTGTCCTGTTGACTGTGATTTTAAGATTTTGTTTGGTTACTTTGAATGTTGCTTTCTTGGTGATTTTATTGTAGTTTTTTGTTCCCTGGTGTGATATTGTGATATTATTGGTTCCTACTTTTCGTGTGGTGTGTTTGTATGTGAATACTCCATTTTTGTCTGTTTTTATTGTGGCTGTTTTTCCGTTGATGTTAAGTTTTAGTTTGCTGTTTCCTAATATTTTACCGTTTTTATCTTTGAATGTTCCCTTGATTATTATATTTTCACCATATGCAACTGTTGTTATTTTGTTGATAGTGATTTTAAGGTCTAGTTTGCTTACAGTGAATGTTTTCTTAAGTGATACTGCCTGGTATATATTGTTTCCTGCATAAGTTATGGTTATGTTGTTGGCTCCTACCGTTTTTGTCTGGTACTTGTAAGTGAATATACCATTTTTATCGGTTTTTACTGTAACTGTTTTGCCGTTGATAGTTAGTTTCATGTTTTGGTTTGCTAATATTTTACCGTCCTTGGTTGTGAGTTTTCCTGTGATTGTTGTGTTACTAGTGTATGAGGATTTTATATTGTTTAATGTTATGGTAGTGTATTGTTTGTTTACTGTGAATGTTGCCCCTGTATTGGCACTGTTGTAGTTATTATTGCCAGTAAATGTTACAGTTACATTATTGGTTCCTGCAGTATCTGTTGTCTGTTTGTATGAGTATGCTCCATTCTTGTCTGTTTTTAGTGTAACTGTTTTACCGTTAATTAATAGTTTGATGTTTTGGTTAGCTAACGGTATACCATCTTTGCTTGTTAGTTTTCCCGTGAAGGTTACACTTTCAGAGTATTTTGTTGCTGGTATACTGTTTATTGTTATTGTAGTGTCTTGTTTGTTAATATTTACTGTGCTTTTTAGTGTGATGCTCTTGTATATGTTGTTTCCATTGTATGTTACAGTTACACTGTTACTTCCCACATTATCGGCTATGATTGAATATGTGTATTCTCCATTCTTGTCTGTTCTTATATCATGTTTTTTGTTGTTTAATGTTAGTGTAATGTCAGTGTTGATTATTGCTTTGTTGTTTTCATCGGTTAGTTTTCCAGTTATTGTGATTGTTTCCCCATATTTAACATTGTTAGTATGGATTGTGATTTTTGTATCTAATCTGTTTACTGTATATGTAGTTTGGACATGTGCACTGTTGTAGTTAGTATTTCCAGTATATGTTACAGTTATATTGTTACTTCCCGTGGTATATGATGTAATTGTGTATGTGTATGTTCCCTGGTTATTGGTGGTTATTATTGTTTCTTCATTGTTTATGCTTAGTTTTATATTGGCGTTTGGTATGTTGTTTCCTAGTTTGTCTTTGAGTGTTCCTGTGATTGTTACACTTTGCGTGCATTTTGTTGCTGGTATATTATTTATTATTATTGTGGTGTCTTGTTTGTTTATTGTGATGGTGTTGGTTGTGCTTGTTGGGTTGTAGTTATTGTTTCCATTGTATGTTATTGTTGCCTTGTTTTGTCCTACCTTGTTTATGTTGGTATTGAGTGTGTATTCTCCGTTGTTGTTTGTTGTTACCTTGTTTTGTACTCCGTTGATTGTGATTGTGATGTCTGCATCGTTTATTGCTTTGTTGTTTTCGTCGGTTAGTTTTCCTGTTATGCTTGTTTTTTCACCATACTTTGCAATGGTGCTGTTACATTCTAGGAGGGTGTCATATCGTGTCACTAGGATACTGCTTGTTTTATTACTATTTTTAAAGTGTATTGTTCCTGAGTATGTTGCAGTGATATTATGTGTGGTGGACATGTTATAAGTCATAGCTGTTGTTGCTTGATTATTTTTAATATTACTTGTTGATATTATGTTTCCCTCTTCATCGGTGAATGTTATACTTCCAGTATTTATGTTATTTCTGGAATTTATGGTTGCAGTAATAAGGGTTTTTTCTCCTATTTTGGCAGTTGTCGGAGTAATGGTAATGTTCGTGGTTTCTTTTTGTACTCCTAGTTTTCTGGCTGTACCTGTTATTTCTATGTTTGAATCGTTAGTTGTTGCACTTACCTTTATGCTTTGTTCTCTTCCACCAAGAATGTCACGTATATAATCAGGGGTTATCCTTGTTTCAATTGTCGCAGTATTATTTACTGCTTCTACGGTGAATGTTTTTTGTCCTGGTAGGTTGAATGTTATGTTTGTTCGATGATTTCTTTCTTTGTTTAATGTGTATGATACTTTTAATGTTATTGTTTCCCCTATTTCTGGATTGTTTTTTGTTTCAATATTTAGTTGTCCCTGTATTTTCTCAGATTTTATTGTGTGTACTTTTTGACTTCCCATTAGTGTGTTGTTGTTTGGATAGTACCATACTCTCACATGGTGTTCTCCTAGTTCTCTGTTGTTATAGGTGAATGTTGTTGTTTCATCTGAAATAGTTATGTTTTTGTATAGTTTTCCATCAGAATATATTTCCAGACATCCCTCTCTTATTTTCTGGTTGTTCTTAAGGTTGGTTACTGTTACAGTGAATGTGTTTGTTTCATCATAAACGTAACTGGAGGGTGCTGTTATATTTACAAGTGTAGGGGTAAGGGTGCTTTCCTCCTCTATTGTGTAGGGGTTAGAGTTTTCATCTTTTAGGGTGTTGTTTTCCTGTATTGTAGTGTTCAGCACATCTAATTTTACAGTTCCATAGAATGTATTGTTTACTATTGTGCATGGATCAAATTCTACTCCTATTTTTCCTGGTCCGAAGGAGTTGTTTCTTATGATTAATTTTCTTGAGGTTCCATCAGCATGATATATGTGATCATGATATTGGGACATTACAAGGTAACTGTTACTGTTTTCAATATAATTGTTTTCAACAGTCATATTATCTCCGATGAGACATACACTGTAACAGGTTTGTAGGTTAGGTGTAAGATTTCTTCCAATTATCCTGTTTCCTCGTATGGTAATGTTGCTGTTACCGTATTCGTCAGTTAATTCTACATTGTATGTGGTTGCATATACTAGGTTTCCAATAAAGTTGCTACCGGTTACTGTACAATTTTCCAGCAGACAATTTTTTGATGCTGCGAAGACAACTGTACTTACCCATGTATTGTCTTCTGTGGTGTTAAAGTATGAGTTTTTTATTGTCACGTTTTCACTGTTACGTATGCTTGGTGATCCTAAGCCCCACCCATAATCGCTACTGCAGTATACTGTCAGGTTATCGAAGGTTACATTACATGCTCTTTGAGTTACTATCATAGTGTTTTCAAAGTAGATTCCTGTAACGTTTGTTCCGGATCCTTCTTTTGTTATTAGGAAGGAATGGTTTGGTGTTCCATATGTTTGTTCAAGATTTTGTGTTGAATAGAAACAAATGAATGCATCATTCTTGCTGGATATTATATTTACTGGCTTATTTATAGTGAATGCGTATTGTTCACCATCAAATTTTCCTGTGAAGTCTAAAGTTGTTCCACAGGCTATATTGTTAGCTAGTAAACCATCAGTTATGTATTCTGAAAATGTTTCTGGTGTTATAATGATTGTATTGGTCCTATTTTCTTGGTTATTATTTGTATATTGTGTATTGTTGGAAGAATTTTCTTCATATGATTTAAGGTTATATGATTTTGGTGTTTTTTTATTGATGTTTGTATTTTCTGCAATCACACTTTTTTCGTTTTTAATTGTCTGTGCCATGTTAGTTGTTAATGAATCATGGGTTAATGTAAGTGTTTGGTTGTTGTCATCGTCTATGTTTGTTGCTACGGATACAGACATCAATGCTATTGTCATTAAAAGAAAAATAATTATTTGTGTTTTTTTCAGAATCATTAATATAACCTCTTCGATAATTTTCTTTAATAAATTATAATATTTGCAGTTACATTTTTTCTAAACTAATTAATATTAATTTATTTTCGTTATGCTTTTAATTATTTGTCATATAAAAATAGTAAAAAAAAATTAAATATATGTGGAGTAAAAAGTTGGGGGGTTTATTTACTCCAATTGGTGATTAAAAAGGGTAAAATTTTTAAGCTATGGTGAATGTTTTAGATTTGGAGGTGTATTTATTATATAAATATTTCAAAGTTTCAATCATTAATTCAATTATTAATCTAATGGGGGGGGGACTGTTACTTTTTTTGAGACTTTTTTTTTAGTATGTTTTAAAAACTGATTTTATACTTTTTGTTGAAGTTTCTTCTATCCTCAACATGTGATTTAGAGATATTTATTTTAGGATAAAAAGAGTAGTTATATCTGAAGTTGTCACACATTATCATAGGAGAAAGAAAAAAGAACAAAAGATTAAAAAACAGAAAAATATTAATTTACTTTACAAAAATAAGCAAACAATATTATATGAATCTTAAAAAATATTATCAAATAAAATTCTTTGAATTCAACTAAATCAAGTATATTATAAATAAGATATGGTATTCTATTTTAATGTATTAATCTATTTTGGTAAAATTTTCATATTTTAGCTTACTGCCTTCCAGATAATGAAAAATTAAAATTATCAACTAAAAGAAAAATTTTAATTAATGTATTCACTTATTCCAGTAAGTTTTTCAACATCCTCTAAACTCCAATACTTATTTTCCCAACGATAATAAACATCTTTTCGTTTCTTAAAAATTCTAAAAGGAACATTAGTATTATCATAGATATGAATAATATCACATATTTCAATCAAATCCGGAATTAGTTTAAGTGCTTTTTTATATCTTGACCTGATTTTTTCTTCAGGAACAGTATGCCCACCCATGGATTCTCTTATATCAATACGTATTTTATTGATTTCTGGATTTGATGTTAAAACATAAATACACCTTATAAAATAACCTTTTTCTTTAGCTTTTTTGAGTAACTTAAGATTTCGATCTGTGGAAAGTACGGTTTCAAATGTAAACTCTTTATAATTTTCAATCATGAATTCTCTAAGTTCTTCTGCTTTCAAAGCTGCTTCTAAATCACTACAGTAATTATATTTTTTTATATCATCTGCATTTATATAAACTCCAACTGTTTTAGCCATATGAGTTATAGTAGTTTTTCCACTACCATTTGGACCAGCAAAAACAATGATTTCTGGAAGTCTATTCTTCATTTGGATATACTCTCCTTCCATTAGGGTACTCAATGTATGGCTTATTCAATTCATCATCATAACCTGCAATAGGAAGTCCTTTAATCTTACATATTTCCTGATCAATTCTAATAGATTCTTTAAAACGTTCAGTAAGCTCTTCATCAGAGATACCACAAGTTGAATCTAACTCATTACCTTCAGTCAAAATCAATACCTCCTACTATTTGTGTATAATCTATTAATTTTATTAATAATAAATCTTTCAGATACCCTGATAAAATAGTAAAAAAATTAAATATGTGTGGAGTAAAAAGGTTGGGGGTTTATTTACTCCAATTGGTGATTAAAAGGGTAAAGTTTTTAAGCTATGGTGAATGTTTTTGATTTGGATGTGTATTTATTGTAATAACTGTTTCCGTTGAAACTTGCAATCACAGTATTCTTTCCACTTTTAGCGTTTACTGTTAAAGTGTAAACTCCTTTATTATTGGTTTTCACGGATTTTTTAACACCATTAACTTTCAATATGATCTTAGTATTTTTAATAGCTTTACCGTTAGCATCGGTTAGTTTTCCAGTTATTTTTGCTTGTTTCTTATTAGTTACTTGTTTTGCTGAAGTTATACTTACTACTACGTTCTGTTTTGCTACTTTGAATGTTACTTTTTTAGAAATTTTGTTGTAATTAGTATTTCCTGCATAGCTTACAAGGACATTGTTTGTACCAATCTTAGATGTGGTGCTGGTAATTTTATATATTCCTTTAGCATTTGTTTTTGTGGACACAGTTTTTCCATTGATGCTTATTTTAACTGATACTTTACTTAAAATTTTACCAGTTTTTGTGGTTAATTTACCAGTTACTGTTACTTTGTTTCCATATTTTACTTGTTTAGTAGCAGTGGCAGTTATTTTTGTGCTTTGTTTAGTAAATTTAACACTAGTTTTAATAGTAGCTTTATTATAATTAGTATTTCCTGCATAGGCTACTGTTATAGTATTAGTACCTACTTTGTTTGCCTTGGTTGTGTACTTGTATACTCCCTTAGTGTTTGTTTTCACTGTTACTGTTTTCTTGTTAACTGTTATCTTAAGAGCAGTATTTTTTAATATTTTGCCATTTTTATCAGTTAATTTACCAGTAACTACAAAATTATTACCATAAGCTGTTGATTTAATCTTAGCTAGTGTGAGTTTGGTGTTCTGTTTTGATACCTTGAAAGTTTTTTCAGCACTTACTTTCTCATAATAAGAACTTCCGGCATATGTTACTGTTATGTTATTGGTTCCAACCTTAACAGCTTTCGTTGTAAACTTGTAAACACCATTTGTGCCTGTTTTAACAGTACTAGTTTTACCATTTAAATTAACTTTAACATTAGCATTAATTGCCTTATTATTAGTATCAACTAATTTTCCAGTAATTGTTACAGTTTCACCATACCTGACAGTTTTTGCTGTTACTGTTACTTTGGATATGATCTTATTAATAGTGAAATTAACACTTTCCCTGTTTGATAAATATTTTTCATTCTCGGCATGTTCAAATATTACAGTATGAGAACCAGCATTACTTGCAGGATATTTTACACTAAATGCACCATTTGCATCACTTGTAAGATCATACTTTTTATTATCAATAGTAATTGTAACTGCTTCGTTATTCACTCCTTTACCGTTAAGGGATAATTTTCCGCTAATAGTTATGTTCGTGTTTATTTTAGCATTTATACTGTTAGGGGTTAAAGTTAACAAAGTTCTGTTATCATTATTCACAAGAAACTTATTATCTTTAAGAGAAGAGTTCGTAAATAATAAAGTGTAATAATGACGGCCAGAAGGAACACTGTAATCTATTGTTGAATTTTTCATATTAACCGTTTTAACTAATTTATCGTTTTCATAAACGGAGATACTAGCATCAACCGGAACAAAAGCATATTCATCATCTAATTTAATCTGACTATTATCGATACGGAAATATCCTGAATTATTCCCGAAAACATTACCCGTCACAACAATATTACCCAAATCATTGTCCAATTTACCTGTAATATTATTATTTAATAATTTAATTCCTTTAACCCTTCTCACATTATCATCAGTAATAATACTCATATTCTTAGAAACAATGTCATTGCCTGTTATAGTAACATCATCACAACCAATTACTATTGCACTATCATTACAATATATTACATTGTTTCTAACTACACTTCCTTCACCATTAATGCTTATTCCACGACTATCCTTTGAAACATGAATAAAGTTATTTTCAATAGTTGAATTCTCTCGGGTATAAATACCGGTAAAGTTTGCATTAACATCATTACCTCGGATTATATTAGAATTTTCAGATGAAATTCCACGATTTCCTCCAATAACAGTATTCTTTTCTACAATGTTATTATTTCCCATAATCTGTATAGGATAACAAGTTGAATATTCACTTTTTCCAATAACAGTATTCTGACTAATAAGATTATTATTAGACTCGTCACCACCATAAGCACATAAATAAATACAATTAGCATTTCCTATAACAGTATTATTTATTATCTTATTATTTTCAGAGGAATAAATTCTCATATTAGTCTGAGTATGATAACTTTCAAAATAATTTCCTTCAATAGTACATTTATTCATGGAATAAGTTGTCATTGCAAAGTCTTCAGGTCCATAAACATACACAGTATTATCCTTAACAACTGCATTACTGGCCTGATCAAGAATAATTCCTTCACATACTGGTTTACTATTATTAATGGTTAAATTATAAACCTTAGAACCAGCACCATTTTTTGTAACATAAACTGTACAATCAGTTAACCTTGCCTTTTTACCAATACTGGTAATGGTTAAACCTTTCTTATCAGCATTAAAAGTAACATCCTTGAAATTACCCTGCAAATTAATAATATTTCCAGATTTCACCAGACTGGTCGTGTTGGAAATTCCAGTAGTAGTGTTAGTTTTGAAATATTTAGCATAATTACTGCTTGTAACAGTTATAGTATCTGAAGCCTTTTTAACATTTTTATTACTTGTTTTAACAATTTCTTTTGTCTTTGCAACATTATTATTTGCTGTGACATCAGCATTTATTGATGTATCCTTGTCTTGGATAATGTTCGAATCATTTGATTGAACATCACTAGAAGAAACTACTGCTATGCAAAAAAATAATGAAAATATGCAAAGCAAAAATAATATACCTTTCGTTTTCATAATCATCATTCACCCCAAATAAAAAAAAATTTTTATTAGTCTATCAAGTAGTAAATATATAATATGACTACTTTCTTATATAACAATTATGACTATTCCAATAAATATAAATTATTATAAAAAACATTAGACTAATAAAAAAATACAAAAATTTTGAAAAAATAATCAAAAAAAGTAAAAAATTAGATAAGAACATACTTATCTAATAATATGAAATCTAAGCAATACTGAAGACTTTTTTAGCTCCAGTATACTTATTATAATACTTGTTTCCTGTGAAACTAGCAATCAAAGTATTCTTACCAGTTTTAGCAGCAACTGTTAATGTATATATACCTTTGTTATTGGTTTTTACGGTTTTCTTTTTACCATTTAATGTGAGTGTTACTTTACTGTTTCTTAATGCTTTACCATCCTTGGTTGTGAGTTTTCCAGTGACTGTTACTTTCTTGGTTCCTTTTACCTGTTTAGTATTTGTGGTTATTTTTACTGTTTGTTTAGTAACTGTGAATGTTGCTTTCTTAGTGATTTTGTTGTAGTTTTTGTTTCCAGGGTATGTTACTGTGATGTTGTTGGTTCCTAGTTTGGTTGTTGTTAGACTATGGTTATATATTCCTTTACTATTGGTTTTGGCTCTTATGATTTTGCCGTTAATGTTTATGGTTATTACTGTGTTTCTTATGATTTTGCCGTGTTTATCGGTTAGTTGTCCTTTGACGTATACTTTGGATCCGTAGCATACTTTGTTTGTCCTGTTGAGTGTGATTTTAAGATTTTGTTTGGTTACTTTGAATGTGGTTTTCTTGGTAATTTTATTGTAGTTTTTTGTTCCCTGGTGTGATATAGTGATGTTGTTGGTTCCTACTTTTTGTGTGGTGTGTTTGTATGTGAATATTCCGTTCTTGTCTGTTTTTATTGTGGTTGTTTTTCCGTTGATGTTGAGTTTTAGTTTACTGTTTCCTAGTATTTTACCGTTTTTGTCTTTGAATGTTCCCTTGATTATTATCTTTTCACCATATGCAACTGTTGTTATTTTGTTTATTGTTATTTTAAGGTCCAGTTTGCTTACAGTGAATGTTTTCTTAAGTGTTGTACCCTGGTAGTTGGTGTTTCCATTGTATGTTATGGTGATGTTGTTGGTGCCTACTTTGTTTGTCTGGTATTTGTATGTGAATATAGCGTTTTTGTCTGTTTTTATTGTGGTTGTTTTTCCGTTGATGTTTAGTTTGATGTTTTGGTTTGCTAATATTTTACCGTCCTTGGTTGTTAGTTTTCCGGTTATTGTTGTGTTACTGGTGTATGTGGATTTTATATTGTTTAATGTGATGATGCTGTTTTGTTTGTTTACTGTGAATGTTGTCCTGGTATTGCCATTGTTGTAGTTATTATTGCCAGCAAATGTTACTGTCAGGTTGTTGGTGCCTACTTTTTTTGTTGTGTGTTTGTATGAGTATGCTCCGTTTTTATCTGTTTTTACGGTGACTGTTTTTCCGTTAATGTTTAGTTTGATGTTTTGGTTTGCTAGTGTTTTACCGTTTTTGTCTTTTAGTGTTCCTGTGATTGTTACGCTTTCGGTGTATTTTGTTGCTGGTATCTTATTTATTGTGACTAGGGTGTCTTGTTTGTTTATTGTGGTGGTTGTGGTTGTACTGGTTGGGTTGTAGTTGCTGTTTCCATTGTATGTTACTGTTACATTGTTTGTTCCTATGGTGGTTGCTGTTGTTGTGTATGTGTATTCTCCGTTGTTGTTTGTTTTTATGTTGTGTTTGTTGTTGTTTAATGTTAGTGTGATGTCTGTGTTGGTTATTGCTTTGTTGTTTTCGTCGGCTAGTTTTCCTGTTATTGTGATTGTATCTCCATATTTAACATTTTTTGTATTGATTGTGATTTTTGTGTCTTTAGTTACTGTGAATGTTGTCTGTGTATTGGCACTGTTGTAGTTAGTGTTTCCAACAAATGATATTATAATGTTATTTGTTCCTGTGGTGTCAGCTTGTGTTGTGTATGTGTATGTTCCCTGGTTGTTCGTGGTTACTGTTGTTTCTTTATTGTTTATGCTTAGTTTTATATTAGCATTTGGTATGTTGTTTCCATTTTTGTCTTTTAGTGTTCCTGTGATTGTTACACTTTCATTGTATTTTCTGGCTGGTATACTGTTTATTGTGACTATGGTGTCTTGTTTGTTTATTGTTGTGGTGGTGGTTGTACTGGTTGGGTTATAGTTGGTGTTTCCATTGTATGTTATTGTTGCTGTGTTTTGTCCTACCTTGTTTATGTTGGTATTAAGTGCGTATTCTCCATTATTGTTTGTTGTTACCTTGTTTTGTACTCCGTTGATTGTGATTGTGATGTCTGCATTGTTTATTGCTTTGTTGTTTTCGTCGGCTAGTTTTCCTGTTATACTGGTTTTTTCTCCATATTTGGCAGTGCTTGCTGTGCTTGTGATTTTAGTATTAAGTTTTGTCACGGTTATTGTGCTTGTTTTGTCACTATTTTTGAAGTGCACTGTTCCTGTGTATGTTGCGGTTATTGTTTCAGTTCCCACATTATTAAATGTTATAGGGGTGGTTGCTTTATTGTTTTTAACATTTACTGTTGCTATTGTTTTCCCGTTTTTATCTGTGAATGTTATTGTTCCCGTGTTTATTGTTGTGTTGTTTGGTGTTTTAACTGTTGCTGTTATGGTGGTTGTTTGTCCTATTTTGGATTGTGTTGGTGTTATTTCAATACTGGTGGTTGCCTGTTTTACTCCTAGTTTTGTGCTGATTTCTGTTATTTCTATGTTTGGATTATCTGTTATTGCCGTGATTTTTATGTTTTGTTCTCTTCCTCCAAGTATGTTTCGTATGTAATCGGTTGTTATGGTTGTTTCTAGTGTTGCTGTATTGTTTACTGCTGTTATGGTTATTGGTTTTTGTCCTGGTAGTTCAAATGTTATGTTTGCTTTGTGTGTTATGTTTTTGTTTAATGTGTATGTTGCTTTTAATGTTATTGTTTCTCCAATTTCTGGGTTGTTTTTTGCTTCTACTTTTAATTGTCCTTCAATTTTCTTGGATACTATTGTATGTAATTTCTGGCTTTGTTCAAGTGTATTGGTATCCTCTGGGTAGAACCATACTCTTACCCTATGGGTTCCATGAGTAGGGTTAGCATATACGAATGTTGTGCTTTCACTATTTATTGTAATATTTTTATAAGGGTAACCATCTGCATATACTTCAAGATATCCTCTTGATATTTTTTGACCAGTCTTCAGGTCTGTAACAGTAACTGTGAAAGTATTGCTTTCATCATAAGTATAACTTGTAGGTGCATTCACCACTACATTTGTAGGATGTATTGTTTTCTCTTCTTCTTCCAGGTATGGATTTTCATTTTCATCTTTAATTGTATTATTTTGTTGGATAGTTTCATTTGTCACGATTAATGTTACATTTCCATAGAAAGTATTGTTTGCTATGGTGCATGGATTAAATGTTAATAATATTCTTCCAGGTGCAAATGAATTATTAACTATGTTTAATGAACCTTCCTTGCCTTTAACATCATAACCTGCCTCTCGGTATTGTGTGTTTATAAGGTATCCATTATTGTTTTCAATATAATTATTTTCAACAGTAATATTTGTTCCAGTTAAACATACACTATAACATGTTGCTATACCCTGTTCTAAGTTACGTGCTATTATTTTATTGTTTCTTATGGTAATGTTATTGTTACCATAATCAGTATCTACATCTATATTATAAGTTGTAGCATAAACAAGGTTTCCGACAAATCCACTGCCCACTACTGTGCTGTTTTCAAGCACACAGTTTTGTGATGCAGCAAACACTACATTACTTACTCCATTATTATCTGTTGTGTTGAAGTATGAGTTCTTGATTGTTATGTTTTCACTGTTTCGTATACTGGTTGATCCACGACCCCAACCATAACCACTAGTACAGTATGATGTGATATTATCAAAGGTTACATTATGTGCTTCATTTGTAACTATCATCGTATTTTCAAACTGTATTCCAGTAATGTTACTTCCAGAACCTTCCCCTGTTATTATGAAAGAGTTGTCTGGTAATTCACTTGTTCCTTCTGCTTTTGGTGTTGAGAAGAAACTGAAGAAAGCATCACCAGTACTTGATATTATATTCACTGGCTTGTTTATAGTGAATGAGTATTGTTCACCATCAAATTTGCCTCGGAAGTCTAATGTTTCTCCATTATTAACATCATCATTCAATAAACCATCTGTAATATACTCTGAAAATGTTTCTGGTGTCACTATTTTCACAAGATTGTAAGTTCCATTAACAGTGTCAAGTCCACTACCTAAGTCAGAATACAATGTGTTAGGATATAATAATGTGTTTTTTTCGGATATTTCAATTGCGTAATCATAATCCTCAGTAAACACTGTGTTGTCTTCTATTTTAACATTGGATGATTGAACTAGTATTCCTCTACCTTTACCAATATTTATGGTGTTTCCTAATATTTTTATTCCTTTGGAACTATAAGAAGTGTATATTCCTGAATTTATGGATTTAACATAATCGACGGTAGGGTCCCAATCACTGCTTTTTCCGATGAGGTTGATCTTATTATTTTTTATGGTTATGTTTTCTCCAATAACTCCTATACCTTCAGGGGAATTAGCTTCCACACATTCTATGGTATTGTTTTCTATTAGTGTGTTAACACCACCAAATTGTTCATATCCATAAAATTGTCTTGCCTGGCCAGTTAGGGTGTTGTTAATTATTTTATTATTTGATGGAGAATTTGCTGTAGCAGTATAATTTGATCCATGGTAGTTATAGTCTGTAGTCATTATTGCATAAACAACTTGGGCATTGTTGAAAGGACTAAAATCATCGCCTGCAACTACATGTATTCTGTTGTTTTTAATGGTATTGTTATTGGATGCTGATTCTATTCCAACACCGTTAGCATAAGTTTCCGAATATACTTCTATTTCATTATCACTTACAACATTATTATCACCATAAATTCTTAGAGCATATGCATATTCATGGGCATTTAATGTAATACGGTTGTTAATAAAAGTGTTGTTGTTTCCATTACTATAAATTCCTAGTGAAGTTTTTAATGAATAATATTCCATCCAGTTATTTAATGTTAACTCATTGTTTTTGAAGAGTATATTGTCTGATTCTATGTTCACTGGAACATAATTAGGTCGTTTAGTTCCTTCAGGATTATTGTCTTGGTTTGTTTCTACAAAATTTGTGTTAATATTCAAGTTTTCTATAGTTCCAGTTGTTCTTATATCAAGTATGTATCCTTTCAATGAGCTATCGGACCTATTTGCAATTATGTTTAAGTTTTGTAGTGTGCAATATTTTGTTGGGTTTGTTACTATGATGAAATCGCTTGAATTGTATGTATCATTGTATATTAATTCAAAGTTTTCTAGTGTAACATTTTTGAATGTGTTATCTATTCTTATTGCAGTGTTTTTTATTTGTTTTCCTGCTCCGTTTAGTGTTAGTGTGGTGTTTTCATATTTGTTATTATTTGTGGTTATGGTGATTACTTCTGCATTTTCTGGTAGGTATTTAATGTTGTAAATGTTATCTTTGTTTTCTTCAATTTTTGTTTCATTAATGCCGTAGTTATTGTTTGTTTTTGTGAAGTATTCGTTGAAATTTTCTTCTGTTATATCTATGGAACTACTTGCTGCTTTTATATTATTTTTTGTTTTTATTATTTTCTTTTCGTCTTCATAATTATTGTCATATGTTTGTATTTTTTCATTTTCTGTTATTGTTTGTGTCTCGGTTTGATGTGTGTTTTCTATTGTTGTTGTGGTTTGTGTAATGTTATCAGTATTAGCTGCGGCTGTTGTTGATATTAATGTTATGATTAAGAAAAGAAAAATAATAAAGTATTTCCCTTTTATTTTCATATTTAATTCCTTCGATTTTCTTTATTTTGATGATTAAAAATCATTGTTTGACATTTATTGCTTCTTTGATATTTTTTGGATATATTGTAATGAATAATTTTTTAATTATATTTTTATAAAATATTCAAATTTTATTTATTCTAATTATGATTTTAATCAATGATTATCTATATATGAATTATCTTTAATAAAATTTTTTAAGTATTAAAAATAGGTTTGAAAAATAATCTTTGAACTATTTTTTCATTTAATGGCCCTGTAGAAATCATATGAATAAAGTGTGAAAAGTAATACTTTTTATCAAAATATTTAAATACTATTATCAAAATAATTATTAACTATACAATAAGTAATAATTTATTATCTATATTTAATATTTTATTATTTGGTGTA